>NZ_QXCO01000002.1:0-356537 GCF_003458115.1 Bacillus sp. ISO11
GACGTGGAAACTGTTTTGATAATGCGTGTATCGAATCATTCTTCTCACATTTAAAAACAGAGAAGTTGTATTTAGTGTGCCCAAAAACATATGAAATGGCCTACCGAGCAATTCAAGAATATATTCAGTTTTATAATACAGAAAGATTCCAAGAAAAACTTCACGGCCTTTCCCCGATAGAATATCGGGAAAAGGCCGTGGCATAATACTCTTTTTATTACTGTCTACTTGACAGGGAGATGACCAAACGCCTCCTCTTATTATTGTTACTTTTGGTTGGTGAATTGATATATTGTGAAAATCGCTGATATAATTTATTTGTTATTATTGTGTTGATACCTCCACCTCTAAAAACGAAAGCACCTCCAACAAATCATCTACGATACGTGAATGCTTAAAATTCCCCCAAAACGAATCTTTTTTCCAAACACCAAGAATCCCTACTTGTTCAGAACCAAGCACATCGTTTTCTGGATGATCTCCAACATAAAGACATTCTTCTGCCTTCACATCTAGTCTTTGCAAAGCACGTTCGAAAATTTCAGGATGAGGTTTTTTAATTCCTTCAGCTTCTGAAACGAGAATGGTGTTTGTATACGTATGTATATGTAGTGCTCGAAGGTTGCTCATCTGAAATTCAGTAAAACCATTTGTAATAATACCAATTTTAATGTTTCGCTGTTTTAACTGTTGAAGTAGTTCATGCGTGTTTTTGAAAGGAATACAATGATGTTGGAAGTTTGTAATATAGTCGTGTAGTAGTTGTTCTTGCGTTAAAGTAGTAATGTTGTATTCGGAAAGGAGAGTAGCATATACTTTATCCTTCCACGTATAGCCATTATTATCGAGTTCAAGAAATCGAGAACAATACTTTGATTTCTCTATGCTCTTCAAATGTGAGGCGAAGCGATTATATTGCTCACAAATAAATTGTTCTAAAGATTGGCGCCGATCTAATAGTGTTCCATCTAAGTCGAATAAGATTGCACGAATCATGGGAAGCCTCCTTGCAGTTTTTATAATTAATTATCGCATATTCGTAAAAAAATGATTATGATATTTTGTAGAATGGAATAATGGGGGATTGTATGAAGGAACTGTATGGCAAGTTAGTGTGTTGTATTATAGCAAGCAGTTTAGTTACAGGATGCGAGAGTGCTATCGAGGTTACGAAAGAAAAAGAAATTTGTAAAACAGAAGAAGAGTGTACGCAAATAGGAGATAAAACATTACAAAAAGTATATAAAAAGATAGAGGGACTTTCAGAACTTGAAAAAGTAGAGGATTATGACATAGAAGAGTATGAAAGTATGAATATGAAAGAGGCGGAACAGAAAAAAGAAGAGGATGACAATTACTTCTTTTTAGCTTCTTATTATATCGATGATGATGAAATTGTAGATCCTTATTTTGAGAAATTGGATCGTAAGAGATTGAATAAAGTTTTTGCAGATGACAAAGTAGCAAAAGATGATTTGTTAAGCCAGCGGCAAGATAGAGAGTATCATGAAACGTTATGGGACATGTATCGCACTCTCATTCCAGTGAAATATCGTGAGAATATAACAGGGTTGGATTTAATAACGGATGGTTATGACGGCGTTGTTGCCCATGTCATGCCAAGTATGGATGACCCGAGAGATTGGTTGCTTAGTTTAGACGTGCTCGATTCTGGGATGAATATAGATGAAGTGATGAAAACATTAATTCATGAAACGGCTCACGTATTAACGATTGGGCATAAACAAGTACCAGTGGATAGGAAATATTTAGAGGCGTTTGATGAAGAGAAAGACATTTCATCATATCGAAATAAATGTAAAACGGTGTTCTTGAAAAATGGATGTGCGAGAAAAACTTCGTATATTAACCAATTTTATAATGAATTTTGGAAACCAATTGAGCAAGAGTGGACAGAAAAGAAAGTAGAAGAAAGTGAAGAGGCACAAATTGAATTTTATAAAGAAAAGCATGATGATTTTGTATCGCTGTATGGAACAACAAATGTAACGGAGGATATCGCAGATACATTTACAGCGTTCATTTTACAAGATTCAAAAAAGGTGAAAGAAGGAACAGAGTTAAAATATAAAAAAATTGCTTTCTTCTATCAGTTCCCTGAGCTTGTAAAAATGAGAGCGGAAGTGCTGTCGGGATTATATGATGTTTCAAAAACGATAGAACAACAAAGTGGAGACTAATGTGAGTTATGCTTTCGATATAGTTTCGTTAAAGAAAAGCGTGAAGAATTTTTAATTCTTTGCGTTTTTTTATGTTGATAAAATTGAAAATTCTGTATTTTTATTAAAAAGAAGAAGGAACTTGCGGTATAAAATAGAATTAGTATAAAAATGTCACAATTTAGACACAATTATAATGCGCGTGTTGTAGGGACTATAAGTTTACTCTCGAGGAGGTAATGAAACGTATGAAAACGATTCTTGCTGTTGCTGGTCTCATTTGGGTAATGTCTCACGGTTTTCCGATTTTTGAAGGGGAGCAAATTCGTAGTGCTTTGAATGAAAAGTTTAATGATTATCATGTGATAGATCGAAAAGATAATGTCGTTACAGTACGTGTGAAAGACTGTTTCCATACAGTTACGGTTGCGGATGGAAACATTACAAATGAAACGAAAATGTGTGATAAAAGGTAAAAGAAAGAAGCTGACTATAGCGCACTGTTTTGAGTCAGCTTCTTTTTCTTTTTCCAATTAGAATTTTTTCAAATGCCTCAACAAATACATACATAAGAGTTGCAAGAACACATGTGAGTAGTACGCTAAGTAAGACGAGTGTGAAGTTAAAGACTTGGAATCCGTAGCTAATTAAGTAGCCAAGTCCTTGTTTGGAAACGAGAAGTTCTCCGAAAATAACACCGACCCAGGATAAACCAACATTTACTTTTAACGTTGAGATAATTGCTGGAAAGGATGCAGGGAGAACGACTTGCTTATAACATTGCCATTTATTTGCGCCAAATGTGTCCATCACTTTTATATAGTTAGAATCGACTTCTTGAAATGCACTGTAAATAACGAGAATGGTAATGATGATGGAAATGATTACTCCCATTGCGATAGAAGATGAAATGTTTGGACCGAAAATAACGATGATGATTGGACCGAGTGCAACTTTTGGCATTGCATTTAGGACGACGAGGTAAGGATCAAGTACGCGGGCTAGAAGTGGCATCCACCAAAGAAATGTGGCAATAATAGCACCGAGTACCGTTCCGAGAATGAAGCCTACTCCTGTTTCCAGCAATGTCGTCCATATGTGGACCCAAAGTGAACCGTCGATCCATTTCGTTAAGAAGAGATCCCAAATACTCGAAGGAGAACTAAAGAGTAAAGGATCGATCCATTCTTTTTTGCTAGCTATTTCCCATAGTGCAAAGAAAAGAATAAGTAGTAAAAGCTGTAATGAGCGAGCAATCCAAGCACGCCTGCGTTCTTTCTTTCGAAATTGTTCATGTAGTTGTTTTATATTATCCAAGTCGTTCCAGCTCCTTCCATATATCTTGAAAGAGGGCTGGGAAATCGTAGTGATGGCGTGCTTCTAACGGTGATAAAGAACGGATACTTTCCGGGACGATAAAGGTTTTTGCGATTTTTCCAGGATTCGCTTGCAGTAAATAAATACGATCACTCATCGCAATCGCCTCTTCAATATCGTGAGTAACAAGTAGTGATGTTTTCTTATATTTATTTAGTAAGTTGAAAACGAGTTCTTCTAGTTTTAATTTCGTTTGATAATCGAGTGCGGAGAATGGTTCATCTAGTAATAAAATTTTCGGATCAGTTGCTAACGTTCGAACGAGAGCAGCACGTTGACGCATACCGCCGGATAGTTCACGAGGATATTGTCCTTCTACCCCATGTAGACCGACTTGTTTTAAAAGATTTAAAGTATGTTCTTTCATCTGTTCATCATAAATCTTTCGAATATGAAGTCCAAGCATAATATTTTCTTCAATTGTTTTCCACGGGAATAAGTAATCTTGCTGCAACATATATCCCATAGATGAAGTTTTCGTTGTAATTGGTTCACCATCTAAAAAGACGATACCATCAATTGGATCAAGTAGTCCAGCAATGATTGAGAGGAGCGTTGTTTTACCGCAACCACTTGGGCCGAGTATAGAAATAAATTCGCCTTCTTCCACTTGTAAGCTCATATCTTCGAGAATAAGTTTGGCATTCTCTTTTGCGAAAAAACAGTGAGAAACGTTACGTATTTGTAAAAAACTCATACACTTCGCCTCTATTTCTTAATAACGCTTTCGGCAATTTTTGTATTGACGAGCGCTTCATGTGGGACTTCTTTTTGTAATTCACCAGCATCTTTCATAATCGTTTGGAGCTGTTTCCATTCTTCCGCATCTAGTAGTGGATTTGTCGCATAAGAATGTTGTTTTTTATACCGTTCAATTACTTTTACTGTAATGTCTTTCGAAGTGTCTTTAAATAGCGGAGAAACAGCATCAGCAATCTCTTCTGGACTATGTGTATCAACCCATTGCTGTGCTTTATAGAGCGCACGTGTGAACTTTTCAGCAGCAGCTTTATCTTTCTTTAAGAAACTTTCTTTTGCCATGAACGTTGTATAAGGAACAGTACCAAATTCATTTCCGAATGAAGCGACGATATAACCTTTACCTTCTTTTTCGAATATGCTTGCAGTCGGTTCAAAGAGCTGCACAAACTCTCCTGTACCAGATGCAAAGGCATTTGCAATATTAGCAAATTCGATATTTTGAATTAAGTTCGTATCTTTCCGAGGATCAATGCCATTTTTCTTTAAAACGTATTCCCCAACCATTTGCGGCATGCCGCCTTTACGCTGTCCTAAAAATGTAACACCTTTTACGTCATTCCAATTAAAAGAGTCTAGTTTTTTACGTGAAACTAAAAATGTCCCATCTGTTTGTGTAAGCTGTGCAAAGTTAATGACAGGGTCTTTCGCTCCTTGTTGATGAACGTAAATAGACGTTTCAGAACCGACGAGAGCAATATCAATTCCGCCAGATAATAGGGCGGTCATCGTTTTATCGCCACCAGCTGTTGTTTGTAGGTCAATATTTAGTCCTTCATCTTTAAAAAATCCTTTTTCAATCCCGACATATAATGGGGCATAGAAGAGAGAATGGGTAACTTCGCCAACGCGAATGTTTTGAGTTTGTTCTTTCGTACTTTCTTTTTTACTACTACAAGCAGCAAAAGTAAAAACAGCTAGTAACATGATGCAAAAAATCGCGATTAATTTTTTCACTATATAACACCTCCTAGAAGTCACTCTACAAGCATGATATGTAGGTAAGTGCCCATATGTGAGTGTAGATAGCAGGAATTTTTTGGGTGGTAAAGAAGTACAAATATAAGGGGTGATAAAATGGAGTACGAATACGATGATAGCGTACATTTACATCTTGATTATTTCGGGACAGAATGTGATATGGAATCGATCGCTTATAAGAGGAAGAATGAAGACGTATGGGATGTGTATTTTAATTTTGGAGTATACGGTATTCAGAAAGACGATGTAGAGTTAGGTAGGTTTATGGACGAATATGCCGGTTATTACGTTTTTTCTGTACATGCTCGCGATCTTAGTTGGGAATTTGGAAGTGCCCAGTTTGAAGAGTGGGTTTTGAAAAATCGGATAGTAGAAAAAACGCTACAAAAATAGGAGGAATTTTGTGATTGGATTTCTCATCTTATTATTTATTTTTGTGGCCGGATTTTTTATTATGCAAATGCTTATTTACCGATTTGCAAAGAAAAACATCCATAAATATACAAAAATAAAATGGTTTCATATGTGGCTACATATGAATATGAAAAAAGGACCGAGATTAGATTTTTTTGATTTTGTAGTTATAGTGCTCGTATGTATCGTATGGAAAATATGGCTGCTTCCTTTTATATAATACACATACTAATCATTTTCTCTTTTCGTTATAGTAATAGTTGTAAAAAACTTGCATTTATACGTAAAACAGTGAGTGGTGTTGTGAAAGATATTTTGACAAATACAGACACACATACATACGGAATTAAAGTGTGATTACAGAATGGACAAATTGGCCGTGTGTAAAGTGTGGGGGAATAAGAAAGAGGTCGTCCAACGGTGGACGACCTCTTTCTTATTATGCTTGATTAGTGCGGAAGAATGGAAGCTTCTGCACAATGTGAATTAATCCGTATGCAAGAATTAAGCACATAAGAGGATTAATGAAAAATCCATAGCGATTAATTGCTAAGAATAAGTTTGAGAAGATAATGTAAATAATTGAACTTGCTACTAGCATCATAACGCGTTTATGTTTAAATGAATTTAGCATGAAGCAGAAGCTGCTCAAGAATGTACCGATGATAAACACTCTATGACATAGTTGCATAAAGTTGTGAATACGATATTGGTCTACAGCAGGAGCTGTTTTGAATAATTCAATTGTTTTACCGACAGTGAACCAAGAGAACCAATAAGTGAAGTCCGTTTTAAATCCGTTCTTAATTAATTCTTTTGCGTATGCACCTTTGTCATCTAAGCCTTTAGCTCTCATTTCATTTACTATATTTTCATATCCAATTTTATTAAATGGATCTGCACCGGCAATTAGTGGATCTGCACCTTGGGTTGAGAATAAAATAAATTGGTTGAGTGCTAAGTAGTTACGAACAACCCATGCGCCAATAATAAAGAAAGGTCCGATAAACCATAACAATCCGATTCGAATGGATTCTTTAAATCCATATGTAAATAACACAACAAGAACAGGAATGAGCATCATTGGAGCTGGATTTGGACGGAACATAAGTAAAATTGAAACGACAATTCCAAACCATATATGGAATTTCACTTTATTGTATTTCCATGCGAGAACAAATACATATACACATAACGCCAATAAGAATATGGATGGAACTTCTGTTAGCAATGTACGGAAGTATGTATAGTTACTTGGATAAATAGCATATAAAATACTTGCAACAATTCCATAAATGTTTTTTTCGAACAATTCTTTTCCTATTAAGAATACTAATAGCACTGTGCAAAGGTTCATGATCATGTTAATAACAGTTGCTACGTAATAGTAAGGAATTGATGTAATATCAGAAATAATCATAGCGCCAGCTAATAGTAATGGCTGACCTGGTGTAATATATGCATTTTTCCCTGGAACTTCACTAGGTTCTAAATACACATAACCAAATACACCATGTTTTAATAGTTGTTCAGCTGTTAACGAATAGTTAAAGGCATCATTTGCACCATATGTTACTTTGACTAACTCTCCATCTAATCCTGGCTGTTTTACTAAACAAAAAACGTGCAACAGGAAAGAAAGCGCCAAAATTGCATATACCGCTTTAGGCAAACTCTTAAACTTAGTAAGCAAAAATGAGCAACTCCTTTTTTATTAATTCTTTCGTATTTTTATGTGAAATCTTTAATAGTATTAAGGATTTCCAAAACATAGTTATTATATCATAAAGTGGAATGCTGAAATTAAGTTTTTCAAGAATGAGTAATTTGTATACCACAATTTAACTGTTGATTAAGGGAATATTAAGACAATACATTTATGGTAGAAGCAAGTATGCAGACGAAATATGTAATATATGTTATTTTAATAGAAATAGTTCTTTCGATGCGGGGGAAATTAAGACATAGAAACGAGGGAATGAATTGAAGTATGGTTCTACACTTTTTCATCTTCCAAAAAGAAATATATTAATTTCTAGCATTATAAGTAGTATGGTGACTTTATTAGTAATAACTATGCTGTTTATGATTTTAAAGGTTTTTAATTTAGACATGATGAAAGATCATTTAAATCAAAAGCTTGTTTTAAGTGTTATGATGATTTTCATATGGGGCATAACGTTTTATATTACGCATTTCAATAAAAAAGAGATGTCTATACTTAGAGCATCCCTGCGAGTGCATTTTATATTACTTTTATTAGCTCATACAGTAGCGTTATTTTATATTGTCATGCAAGTTAATATGAGTTTCATAGAGGCAATGAATTGGATTTACTTTTATAATATGCAGTTTATATTAAGTTTTGTAGTAATTTATGCAATATATATTCTTGTATATAATTTAATAGGTAAGGTTTTTCTAAGTATGGTTTTAACGAGCTGTACGTTAGTCATTTTATGTATTGTGAATTATTTGAAGCTTATTTTCAGAGGTGATCCGTTATATCCTTCTGATTTCACACAAATTACGCATATGCAATCTGTTATACCGATGGTGATGGACTATTTTAGTTGGAGTTATATTTTTGTCATTATCGTAAGTATCGTAGCTTGTATTGTAGCAGGGATATATATGAGAAGGTATATTCAAAATGTAAAGATTCATCTAGGAATAAGAGCCTTATTAGTAGTAGGATCTATTTTTGTTCTATATGCGTACGGTAATTTTGCGAATACATTTATGAATAAAGTATTTCAAAAATCAGGTGTAGATTTTGTTTTGTGGAATCAAAATGAGAACTATGCTTCAAATGGTTTTGTACTGGGGTTTATTAGCAATTTAGATACAACAGTTATGGAAAAACCAAAAAATTATTCTAAAGAAAATATGCTTCAAATAGCAAACGATATAAAAAAACAATATAGTGGAAATATAGGGAATCAAAAGAAAAAAGAGAAACCGAATATTATTTTTGTAATGAGTGAATCGTTTTGGGATCCGACGAAAGTAACCAACCTTTCTTTTAGTGAAGATCCTGTACCAAATTTGCATCATTATATAGAAAACTTTCCTGGGGGACAAACTATTTCTCCTACATTTGGGGGAAATACAGCGAACGTTGAATTTGAGGCATTAACAAGTTATTCAATGAGTTTGTTAAAGCCAGGTTCTATACCATATCAGCAGGTTATTACAAATAAGAAAGAAATTCCATCAATCCCTACGGCGTTGAAAAAAGAAGGGTATTACACAAGTGCAATTCATTCATTTGGTCGCACATTCTTTAAACGTGATGATGTATATAAGGTGTTAGGATTTGATAAGTTTAATGCAGAGGACACGATGAAAAATGTGGATATTGATGGAGATTATATTAGTGATTTAGCGATGAGTAAAGAGATAATTGCTGAGTTAGAGGAACAAAAACAGCCTACATTTATTCATGCAGTTACGATGCAAAATCATTTTCCATTTACAGAGGGCCGATTTGGTGAAAACCTAATAGAAATTAGCGGGCTAGAAAATGAAGAATCAAAGGGAGAATTAGAGACGTATACAGAAGGGTTAAGACGTTCAGATGAGGCACTTCAATATTTAATAGAGCAACTAGATAATTTAGATAGACCTACATTATTAGTATTCTTTGGAGATCATCTTCCATCACTAGGAACAAATAAATCTTTTTATAAAGAAAACGGGTATATAACGAATGAAAAAACACCGAGTGAACGTTTAGCGATGGCGCAAACGCCGCTATTAATGTATGCAAACTTTGATATGCCAAATGATAATTTAGGTTTAGTAAGCCCAATTCATTTTTCTAATCTTATTTTTGATTATGCAGGATTAAATAAATCCTTATTTTATCAATTTTTATCGGAACTTTACAAGGAAATACCAGTGCTTAGAGATGAATTAAAAGTTGATAAAAATGGAGAAGTAATCAATGATTTAACAAAGAAACAAAAAGAAATGTTAGAGCAATATAAAATGCTCCAATATGATTTACTCGTTGGAAATCAATATAGTACAGATATCCTCTT
Source organism: Bacillus sp. ISO11 (assembly GCF_003458115.1). Lineage (NCBI taxonomy): Bacteria > Bacillati > Bacillota > Bacilli > Caryophanales > Bacillaceae > Bacillus > Bacillus sp. ISO11. The sequence continues at coordinate 9,758 of NZ_QXCO01000002.1, forward strand.
TAAATAAAAGAAACAAAAAGAACTTGTATAACGATACAAGTTCTTTTTTCATAGTATTTAACGGGGTAACCAGACAAGCTGGGTTTAGGGAGTATTACCTGTACATTTAGTATATATGAAAATGTAATCGTTTTATTTGTGTATTTGTGAGAAATATGTGAATTTTATGTTTTGTGAAAAAATCTATTATATTAACTTTCGTTCTTGTATTGCAGTTGTTATGCATGTAAAAATTTTATCAGTTCTTTATTTAATTCATCCGCTTGATCGATTGGTGAACCATGACCACTATTTGTAAGAGCATGTAACTGAGAATTTTTAATTCGTTGTTGCGTAAGCTCAGCACTTTTGTAAGGAATTAGTTGGTCGTGAACGCCGTGGAAGATTTTTGTTGGGACGTTAATTTTATTTAAATCTTTCGTTACATCTTCATTTGCAGCTGCTTGTAAAATTTTGATAAGGGCATAAGAAGCGGACTGCATACCGAGATAAGAAAACCATTCAAGGGTTGCAGCCCCTAAGTTTCTATTGAAAAAGGATAAAGATACGTCATTTAAAAATTTTGGTAAATTAGCATACATTTGATTAATGAGAGCATCTGCTTGTTCTTTCGGTACACCGTAAGGGGACTCTTGATTTTTAACGAAAGAGGGGGAGACAGCGTCAATTAATGCGAGCTTAGAAATGCGGCGCCCATGATAGCGAGACATATAGCGAATAGAAAGAGCACCACCAACTGAGAAACCGACTAATGTAGCGTTCTCTACTTGGAGTGCTTCTAGAACAATTGCGATATCATCGGCTAATCGATCATACGTGTAACCAGTCCATGGCTTATCAGATTGCCCATTCCCTCGTATATCCATGACGATACAACGAAAGCCATGCTCTGGTAAAACATTGAGTTGATATTGATACATTTGATGATTTAAAGGCCATCCGTGAACGAAGAAAACAGTCTTACTACCTGGACCAGGATTAACGTCTTGCACAAAAATATGCACATCTTTCTCGACAGTAACAAACATAAAACTCCCCTGTTCTATCAATAGGCTCCATTCTAAAAGCTTTGTTTTACTTTTTAGGCCGTCTATATAAAACATCCTCCATAATATACGTATTAATGATCATAGATTTTATGCTCTGTATATAGTCTAAATATATTGCGTTTTTGGTACGATTTTCCTCAAATGTTCGATTTATCTTTGTTTGTCTATGAAAATCATTTATTATAATAAATGGTATTCTTTGAGATGTTATTTTGAAGGGGTGTTGAAGTGAAAGAAAGTTTTCTATCATATAAAGAAGAAGAAAGGAATGCAAAACTCCTTTTATGGGTGTTATATGTCATTGTTATTGTATATCAAATTTTCTATGCAATCGTATTAGAAGATAAATCAATAATGGATAAGGGATACAACATAATATGGCAAGTTATTTGCGGAGTAGCAATACTATGCGTGAATATATATTTACTGAAAAAAGAGAAGGCAAACCTTGTTAAATATGCATGGATATTTGCATACATAGGGATAGAAATCGCTAATATAGTTTCGTATATTTTTTATAATAAGGCGGCGTTTGATGCGACAAATATAATAGAAATTATTCTCATTTTCTTTGTACCCATATTTTTAAATAAAAAATTTTATGTGTTTTTGCTTTCCTCTATTGTAGGAAAATATTTAATTTATTTATTTGTATTAGAGGAAATAAAAGCATTTATGTTCCTTATTATGTGTACACTTATGTTAATAGTTGCATATATCATTTTAAATCGATTTTTACAATATCTTTCAGCCGTAAAGGAAAGTATTGCGATTGCTAGTGAATCACAAAAATTAGCAGTAATCGGAAAAATGGCAGCGACTGTTGGACATGAAATTAAAAATCCACTGGCTTCATTAAAAGGATTTACGCAATTACAACGAGAGAAGCATGAAGAGGATCCTATTTATAAACGTATGATTTTTGAAATAGAAAATATGAATAATATGATAAGTGAGTTGATGGAAGTTGCTACATGCAAACCTTCTATTTATAAGAAACATGATGTAGGAAAAATTGTATTACAAGTAATAACAAGTCTTCGCGGAAAAATGAATGAATTAAACGTGCAGTTTATTTCTAATGTGGAAGAAAAAACAATAGAAGTTGAATGTGATGAACGAAAAATAAGAGGAGTCTTTTTATATACGATAAAAAATGCTTTAGAGGCAATGGAACAAGGTGGCATATTACATTTGCAATTAGAGAATAAAGGGAAAGAATATGTAATAATCAGCGTAATCGATAATGGTCATGGTATTAAGCAAGAAAACTTAACCCGTGTTACAGAAGCCTTTTATACAACGAAACAAGATAAAATTGGTCTGGGACTTACGGTAGCGAATCGAATTGTCGCCGAGCACCTTGGTGAGCTGCATATTTCAAGTGAAAGAGATACTGGAACGAGAATAGACATCATTCTCCCAAGGAAGTGTGGAAATACTGAAATCCAAGTGGAAGAAAAGCTAGGAGTTACCATATGAATAAAGGCTATATATTTAAAAATGAAGAAATAAAGGCATTGAAAGTATTTTTAAGTTTATTTTTTATTATATTTTTTGTGTATGATCTTGCCTATGAATTTATCGTACCTTTAATCGCGGGAGAGCAAGAAGGCGTAGGAAAGTTTGAAGATGGTTTAGGTTTATGGCTTTACTTTTTGACGGTAGTATTGTTTTGCAGTGGAATATACTTTATGAAATGGAAGAATGTTTTTGTGGTAAAGTATATTATTCTAATTGGCTATAATGTATTAGATTGTATCCATAACATTATGATTTATTATGGTAGCGATGCGGAATTTGACGGTGGAAATATAGTAGAAGTATTTTTTATTTTGTTCGCACCAATCTTTGTGAACAAAAGATATTTCTGGTTAGTTCCAGCGATACTTGTCGGGAAGTACGCTCTTACAGGAATCATTATTCAATCTTCTCTCGTTTTAATCCCAATGGCATTATATAGTGTATTTACTATTATATGTTGGATTATATTTTTGAGGGTTCAGTCTTACGTTCGTACGCTTGAGATGATGGACAAAGAAATAAAACAAACAGAAAAACTAGCAGCTGTTGGAAAAATGGCAACGGTTATTGGTTATAAGATTAGAAGACCTTTAGCAAACTTAAAAAAACTTGTGAATAAACAAGCCGACAAGCATCCAGAGGATAAAATTTATAGTGATATTATGAAACAAGAAGTAGATCGGATTCATATAATTGCTACAGAACTTAGTGGATTTGAGAAATCTAAATCACTAGAATCAGAAACTCATAACATACAAGAAATTATCTCTTATGTTATTCGAGTTATGGAAAAGCCTGCTTTAAAACAAGGAGTCCACATACAAGGTATTTACAGTAAAGACTTACCGTCCATTACATGTGATGAAAAACGATTAAAACAGGTCTTTTTTAATTTAATCAAAAATGCAATTGAAGCAATGTCAGTTGGGGGAACAATTACGATTAAAGTTACTGTAAAAGATGGAATCATCGTTCAAGTGAAAGATGAGGGATGTGGTATTCCAAAAGATAAAATTCCAAAGTTAAATGAAGCCTTTTATACAACGAAAGAAACAGGAACTGGTCTAGGTTTAGTAGTTACAGAAAAAATTATTAAAGACCACAATGGTAAAATGAGTTTTGAAAGTGAAGTTGGGGTTGGAACAACGGTTGAGGTTATGTTACCACTGCATTAAATAGAAAAAACATCACTTATTTGGAAGTAATGCTTTTGTGTTCTTCTTAGGTAGACGTTCTAAAAAAGAGGACGATAACGAAAAATAATATATTGATAGTGTAAAAAGAAAATAATGGATGTTTTACTATGAAAAATATATAATGGCTTTGTCTGTTATTTGTTGTAGTTCATTTATATTTCTATTTGTTGACCCGAATCTCGGGTCTTTTTTTTATGAAATGAATTGCTATATGTCAGTGATTAGAAAAATAGAATATATATTCATGCTGTAATACTGGTAGCACCAGTAAACTCGGTGCTACCAGTAGGTTCGTTTTCCGGCACAACGAAAGCATTTACGTTGGTACAGGTGGTGCTTTCACATTTCTCTATTTTTCTGTGGTCGATTGTATTGTGTATATAAATTTAAAAAATGATAGCGTTAGAGCCACCATTTCTCCTGCGGAAGCAAAATAACATCCACATCAAAATTTTCTTTAAACCAATCATACATCAATGTCTCTTTCACTAAATATTCAGAGGCAGAGTGTGACACACCAATTAGAGACATATTCGTTTCTTTTACATAATCCATAATGAGCGAGTATTTATGTCGGCCGTAATCATTGTCGATATGGCAGTGGATTTCTCCTGTAATATATGCTTCAGCACCTTTTTCTTCTGCTTCCTTCATTAAAGATACAACATCGCCACACCCAGCGATAATTGCGATTTTTTTTAATGGAATCATGTCGTTTACCTTCGAAGTCTGTGTAAGGAATCTGGAAGAGTTGTTTTAGATGTTTTTGGAGTGCTTCTGTTGATGTTTCATCTATTTCACAAATAAGGCCAATTGGTTCTTGTTCTGGACCTCCATATGCAAAGTCGTCCACTACAGTAGCGTTTAATGCTTTTGCAATTGAAATACTCGTTCCATGCGTTTGATGAAAATCCATTGGTATGTGACATGTATATATAGAAAGTTGTTTTTCTTTTATTCCTTGCAAATATTTTTCAGGAATTGGTATGAAACCGCGACCGGATCTTCCAAGCGGATCACCACACTCCATTACAAGGGGATGGTGCATAAAGAGTAAATCACCAGGTGTGGATTGTGAAATGAATGTTTCAAGAACGTCATCTGTAGGGAATACAGCTAAAAATACTTTGTTTACATTTTCAGATCCGTGCATCATAAGGCCGTTAAATAAATCTACAAAATTTGCTTCGAAAAATTGTTGCCAAGGAAATTTGATAGGATCATATACGGCTGGGATAAATCGACTAAAGGCACTATCTTTTCCGTATTTTTCAATTTGGAATAAGTGATCGAGTGATTGCTCTATTTTTTTTAAGGCTGGCATGTTTGATAATCCTCCTTAAGATGATTCTTGCTTTATGAGTTGTTTGTATTCTTCGTAGCAAAATAAGAAGCGGATAGGAAACAAATAAAACCTAGGATCCAGCTAATAGAAGGAGAATAGGGAAGTACATGCTGTAATAGCATTCCGCTAGAAATGAAGAAACTACTAAATAGACCTAATAACATGGGATATCGTTGTAGTTTGAACACGGATAGTAAACATCCTTTCTCCTGCATGAACTACTCATAAAAGCTCGATTGCTGAAACTTTATCACATACATTGTATATTAGTCTTAATTTTCTGTATATAACTTTTGAGAAAAATGGTGATACAATATATGAATGATAAGAGAAGAGAGGATGAAGATTAACGTATGTACGTTACTGTAACAGAAGCAGCATATAAAAAGATTATGGATACGATTCCAAGTGAAGCGAAATATATAAAGTTATTTTACGATAATGAAGGTTGCGGTTGTGTTATGAGCGGAATTATCGATTTAGTAGCTGTAGCAGAGAAAGATGAGCGCGATGTGGATATTGAATCAAGCACAATGAACTTTATCGCTGATCGTACAAAGCTTGTATTTATGGATGATAAGTTAACTGTTGATTGGCATGAAGGTGGAGGAACTTTTCAGTTAAAGAGCCCGAGCCAGTTTTATAATCCAAATATGAAGTTACACGTTCGAATATAGTAAAGGAAAGGTGATTCCAAAATGTATTTTGGAATCACCTTTTTTATTTTATAAGTCGCTATTATTGTCGATTTTTGTTGATAAGTCGATATATTGAAAAAATCGCTGATATAAATGGAGTTGCGCTGATATATTTGGGAAATCGCCGATATAAATGGAGTTGCGCCGATATATTCAGAAAATCGCCGATATAATTTCATTTACCAAAACGTTTCAATAGTAAAAAGATTTTTTCACATAATGAAATGTACATGTGATTGAATTTTCTGTATAATTTTCTTTGCGGAGGGGATACGCATGAGAAGATGGGGAATTGAGTTGTTAATTTTAAGTGTTGTTATTATTTGGGGGATTAACTATACAATTGCGAAGTATGGACTTTTAGAATTTACAGCAATTGAGTTTACTGCACTTCGCATGATGGCGGCGGCACCGCTTCTGTTACTCCTTACCTTTTTTATTGAAAAGTCGGTTTATATGGAGCGAAAGGATATACCTAGATTAATTATCGTTAGCATTGTAGGTATTGTACTGTATCAAACGTTATTTATGGAAACTGTCAAATATACATCCGCTACAAATGCCTCTTTACTCATTTCTATTTCACCTATTTTTACAACTGCATTTGCGATTTTCTTGAAACAAGAAAAGTTTTCTTCTCGAAAGTTAATCGGTTCTATGACTGCCTTTGTTGGTGCAGCATTAGTTTTAGTAGCAGGACATTCGCTTACTAGTTCTTTTTATGGCAATGGAATTGGACTGATTACATCAATATGCTGGGGGCTTTATCCTGTTTTAGCAGGACCATTAATTAAAAAATATTCAGCATTACGTGTTACAGCATGGTCTGCATTAGTGGGTGCGATTCCGCTATTATTGTTAAGTGGTCCACATGTGTTTGTCATGCCATTTCACATTACTCACGAAATGACACTATTTGCTTTACTATATTCTATTTTCTTTGTAACAGTATTTGGTCTAGTAATGTGGTATGTTGGTGTTCAAAAAATTGGGGCGTCACATACGATGGTATATATGTATATAACGCCGCTTGTAGCGGTTTTATTTGCAGCTGTCTGGGCAAATGAATATGTATCGTTTCAACAAATCATCGGTGGAATTATCATTTTTGTCGGTCTATGGTTTGTGAAATCGGAGAAAGTAAAAGTTCATTCTATTGCAGGGGAACCTATATCAAAATAGGAAAACAGATCACCTATGATCTGCTTTCCTATTTTTTTATTTTTGGTAAGAAGATGAGAAATAAGATAGCAGTAATAAGTGGAATTAAGTTTAAAAATGGAATACGGAAGAGTGTAATAAGAATAATACCTGGAAGAAGAACACCGAGGACAGCGTAAAAAATGCTATGGTTTTTCGTGTACCAATACAATGAAAGTCCAATAAGTGCAGGGATAATGAGGTGAATGAGAGCCATTAAAAAATAAATCATTAGACGCCCCCTTTATTTGTGTGCTTATTACATCATATCCGTATGTTCATAGATTGATATCATTTTTTTCATAAATGGACGAAAAAAGTTTGAAAAACCGTCACAAAATATGAGAATATGATGTTTGAAATCTTGTATAATATTATTTCCTAAAAATATTTAAACAACATAAACATACTGTTTATGTTGTTTTTAATTTGAGTGAAATGGATTTAAGGAATATGAATTTGAAAGAAATTTTTTGTTGGATAGATAAAAATTACTGAAGAGGAGAACAGCATGATTAGTATGTCATTAAGATCGTTTAAAATTCAATCGTATTATTTACTAGGTTTTCTTTTACTAGGCTGGATGTTAACGCCGTTTTCAGCTCATTTTCTAGGTGCTGGAATTGGGCTTATTGTAAGTATGTATTGCGTTTGGCTTTTAGGGAGACGAATTGAGAAGCTTGGAGATAGTATTGTAAAGAAGACGAAAGCACCGACACTCGGTATGTTTAACCGTTTTGCAGCTGCCATTTTGGGTGCTATTATTATGTACGAAATTGAGCACCACATGGTTATGTGGGCATTTGCAGTAGGGATTTTGGGTGGGTATTTCTTAATTGTTGTTAATTTAGGATACTATAGCATGAAAGATGAGAAAGAACTAACAAAGAGCTAAAAAAGGTAAAAGACTTCTTTTTAGATGGAATAGATGATCCAGCCACGGATAGAAGCGGTCAGGGACTTTTTTAGCCCCATACGATGTGAAACCCAGTAGGGATATAATGTATATATTCGAAGCTGTAATTTTATAATCTAGGTCACAGATGAAGAGATTAGCGTTTCACTTTATATAAGATATAGAAAGAAGCTTACGTTTTCACGTAAGCTTCTTTTTTATGTAAGTGTGTGTAACCGTTAAGCCGCATTGGGTTTTGTCGGTGAGTACGCGAAACTTTACGGTTACACGACACTTATTCATATGAGTAAAGGGTTATTCCAACAGAAAGTTTTAATTTAAGCGATTGGACCGCCTAAGTTAATAATGTCTTCAGATACGCTGTCGAACTTTTTGAAGTTAGCTTTGAATTCATTTGCAAGTTCGATTGCTTTTGCTTTGTAAGCAGCTTTATCAGCCCAAGTTTGTTCAGGCATTAACACTTCGTCAGGTACACCTGGTACGTGAAGTGGAACTTCAAGACCGAAGATGTCATGTTTAGCTGTTTCAGTTTTCGCAAGTTCACCGTTTAATGCAGCTTGAATCATTGCACGAGTGTAACCTAAGTTCATACGTTTACCAACGCCGTATTCGCCACCAGTCCAGCCAGTGTTTACTAAGAATACTTTCGCATCGTGTTTCTCAATTTTTTCACCAAGCATTTCAGCATAGCGAGATGCATCAAGTGGTAAGAATGGTGAACCGAAGCAAGTTGAGAATGTAGCTTGCGGAGAAGTAACACCGCGCTCTGTTCCTGCTAGTTTACTAGTGTAACCACTTAAGAAATGATACATAGCTTGTTCTTTTGATAACTTACTGATTGGAGGCAATACGCCAGATGCATCAGCAGTTAAGAAAATGATTGTATTTGGGTGTCCAGCAACACTTGGCAGTACGATATTGTCGATCGCATGCATAGGGTATGCAGCACGAGTATTTTCTGTTAAAGTAGTATCGTTATAGTCCGCGATACGCGTTTGGTCATTAATGATAACGTTTTCTAAAACAGATCCAAATGTGATTGCATCGAAAATTTGTGGTTCTTTCTCGTGAGAAAGGTTTACACATTTCGCGTAGCAACCGCCTTCAATATTGAATACACCGTTATCAGACCAACCGTGCTCATCATCACCAATTAATTTACGGTTTGGATCAGCAGATAATGTTGTTTTACCTGTTCCAGATAAACCGAAGAATAATGCTACATCGCCTTCTTCACCTACGTTTGCAGAACAGTGCATAGAAAGAATATCTTGTTCAGGTAATAAGAAGTTCATAATAGAGAAGATTGATTTTTTCATTTCTCCAGCGTATTCTGTACCACCAATTAATACGATGCGTTTTTCGAATGAAACCATAATGAATGCTTCAGAGTTTGTACCGTCAACAGCTGGATCAGCTTTGAAATTCGGTGCAGAAACAATTGTGAACTCTGATTCATGAGTCGTTAATTCTTCTTCAGTTGGACGAATGAATAATTGATGTACAAATAAATTGTGCCATGCATATTCGTTAATAACTTGAATTGGTAGGCGGTAATTGCGGTCAGCGCCTGCAAATCCTTTGAAGACGAATAACTCTTCTTTTTCTTTTAAGTATTCTAAAACTTTAGTATATAATTTATTAAAATGTTCTTCAGAAATCGGTTGGTTCACAGCTCCCCAAGCAATTTTGTCAGCAACCGATGCTTCTTTCACAATAAATTTATCTTTAGGAGAACGTCCTGTATATTTTCCTGTTGAAGCAGAAACGGCACCAGTAGAAGTTAATTTCCCTTCATTTCGCATTAATACTTTTTCCACTAACTGCGGAACACTTAGTTGAATCTGTGCATTGCTTCCGTTCAATAATTCGTGTAAACCAATTTGGACATTCACAGTACTCATATTTATATACCATCCTTTTCATTTAATGAAATATTTCTCGTAATCCCCAACAAGAGTATAACACAATTATATAAATAATGTATACTATTTATTTCTTTTTGTTTGTGTGAATGCATTATTTCCTTATTAATATTTCATTTCAGGCGTATTGAGAAAAACTTTCAGGAAAATGTGAATATTAATTGACAAATGAATATCATTTCTTTAGTATAGGTTGGGACGGATACTCTCTTATCCCGAGCTGGCGGAGGGACAGGCCCGATGAAGCCCAGCAACCTCACTTGTATTGATAAATGCAGGTGAATAGGTGCTAAAACCTGTGCGAGGCTACAGGTCTCGAACGATAAGAGCGAAGGGCAAAAAGCAGTATGCAAGTAGCAAATTAAACCTTTCCTCTATGTAAAGTAGGAAAGGTTTTTCTGTATGCTTGTGTGGGAGAATAAATGTATGTCGCAGTTTGTGGCAAATTAAGGATGAGTTCCGTACAATATATACAATTACTGTAGGGAGGTTTACCACATGACAAAAAAACGTCATCTGTTCACATCTGAGTCTGTAACTGAAGGACATCCAGATAAAATTTGTGACCAAATTTCTGATTCAATTTTAGATGCGATCTTATCAAAAGACGCAAATGCACGTGTAGCTTGTGAAACAACTGTAACAACTGGTTTAGTATTGGTAGCGGGGGAAATTACGACTTCTACTTACGTAGATATTCCGAAAATCGTTCGTGAAACAATTCAAGGCATTGGTTACACACGCGCAAAATACGGATTCGATGCAGAAACTTGTGCTGTTTTAACATCTATCGATGAGCAGTCTGCTGACATCGCTATGGGTGTTGACCAAGCGCTAGAAGCACGCGAAGGTCAAATGACTGACGCTGAGATTGAGGCAATTGGTGCAGGAGACCAAGGTTTAATGTTTGGTTTTGCATGTAATGAAACACAAGAATTAATGCCACTTCCAATCTCGCTTGCTCACAAATTAGCTCGCCGTTTAACTGAAGTACGTAAAGATGATACATTATCATACTTACGTCCAGATGGAAAAACGCAAGTTACAGTTGAGTATGATGAAAATGGTAAACCAGTACGTGTTGATACTATCGTAATTTCTACACAACATCATCCAGATGTTACATGGGAAGAAATCGATCGCGACTTAAAAGAGCACGTAATTAAAGCTGTAGTACCAGCAGAATTAATGGATGGAGAAACGAAATTCTTCATTAATCCAACTGGCCGCTTCGTAATTGGTGGACCACAAGGTGATGCTGGTTTAACAGGACGTAAAATCATCGTTGATACTTACGGTGGATACGCTCGCCACGGTGGCGGTGCATTCTCTGGTAAAGATGCAACAAAAGTTGACCGTTCTGCAGCATATGCAGCTCGTTATGTTGCGAAAAACATCGTAGCAGCTGGTCTTGCTGAAAAAGCAGAAGTACAACTTGCATACGCAATCGGTGTAGCACAACCAGTATCAATTTCAGTTGATACATTCGGCACTGGTAAAGTATCTGAAGACGTACTAGTAGAACTAGTTCGTAACAACTTCGATCTTCGCCCGGCTGGTATTATTAAAATGTTAGACTTACGTCGCCCAATTTACAAACAAACAGCAGCTTACGGCCACTTCGGACGTACTGATGTAGATCTATCATGGGAACGTACAGACAAAGCTGCAGCTTTAAAAGAGCAAGCTGGTCTATAATATATGAAAAAAAGCTTTGCGCGGTGAGCGCAAAGCTTTTTTTATTTATAATTACGTTGGAATAAAGCGAAGAGTTCAATGTCATGCCAAGTGCCGTTGCGGAATATAGCTTCTTTACAAGTTCCTTCATGTTGAAAACCAAGTGATTTATATAATTTAACTGCTCTATCGTTAAAAGAAAATACTCGTAAAGAAAGGCGATGTAAATTTAATTCTAAAAATGCATAATCCAATAATAGGGTTAAAGCTTCCTGCCCATAACCTTGCCCCCAGTAATCCTTTTTACCAATATCAATAATGCATTCAGCGTTTCGATTATACGAATCAATATGAATTAAAGAAGTAATACCAATTGGAAGATGCGTAGCTTTTTCTTCAATGATATAGCTCTTAGAGTTCGAAGAATGAATAAATTGCTGGCAAAGTTTTTCTGTGTCTTGAAAGGAATATTTATCAAGAGTGAGTGTAGTTGAACTCATAACGTCTATATCATTATGCCATTTATAATATGTTAGAATATCATCTTCGGAAAACTTTCGTAACTGGATACGGTTGGATTCAAACAATGTAAACACCCCTTTTGTATTTACTGGTTTTTGTTCATTATCTCAACACACGAACTACAATAAATTTGTCCTTCTAATTCAATATACTTTTTCATATTTGTCATGCCATTCGCCGGAAAGGGCATATGAATCCACGCTTTTTCATACGTTTGTATTTCTGTTTTACATGATTTACAAAAGATTGATTTCTTTTTGAACATATGTAATCAACCTTTCATTTGACGTGCTTTACTTGCGCAAAAGGCACTACTTAGTAAAAATAGTGTCGCGAATATAATGCTTACTAATGTAGCGTATGGAATTGCGCCTTTTAAGGAAAAGCCGACAGTGATTGAAGCGATGAATAAGAGGATAAATGTTGTTGTTAATTTTTTATAAAGTTCCATACTATGTAGACCTCCAATTTATTTTTTAGTACAAGTTTTAAAATTGAATTCTATTATGTAGAAAATATAAAGAGTAGCTAAAGATGTGTAGTCTAGGAGTATAAGAAAGTACACTTTCCTTTTTGTGGGTTAGTATACTTATATTGTATCATGGCGCATGATTGGCTTCATACATAATTGTGTAAAGGTATGTATGATAAAATGAAGAAAAGTCTTTAAGAAAGGAAAGATAAAAAATGAGTGTAACTGAACATAAAAAACAAGCTCCAAAAGAAGTGCGTTGCAAGATTGTTACGATTTCCGATACACGTACGGAAGAAACAGATAAGAGCGGACAACTATTACATGAATTGTTAAAAGAAGCGGGACATAAAGTAACTTCTTATGAAATTGTAAAAGATGATAAAGAAAGTATTCAGCAAGCGGTGTTAGCTGGTTATCATAAGGAAGATGTAGATGTTGTATTAACAAATGGCGGTACTGGTATTACGAAACGTGATGTCACAATTGAAGCAGTATCAGCGTTATTAGATAAAGAAATTGTTGGATTTGGTGAGCTGTTCCGTATGATTAGTTATTTAGAAGATATCGGAAGCAGCGCAATGTTAAGTAGAGCGATTGGTGGTACAATTGGGCGCAAAGTAGTCTTCTCGATGCCAGGGTCTAGCGGAGCGGTTCGACTTGCGATGAATAAATTAATTTTACCGGAATTAGGCCATATTACATTTGAGCTGCATCGCCAATGAGTAAGTGTGCTGGAATTGTATTAGCGGGCGGTATGTCGAGTAGATTTGGTGAGCCGAAAGCGTTAGCAATTTGGAAGGGAACTACTTTTGTTGAGCATATTGTGAAAGTGATGGGAACTACTTTGCAAGACATTGTAGTAATTAGCCATACTGATATAAAAGAGCGAGTAGAGCAATTCGTACAAGTTCCTGTTATAGAAGATATCCCGCACTATAAAGGAAATGGACCGCTTGCGGGCATTGTATCAGGTATGGAATACATAGAAGCAGATTGGTACGCTATTATGCCTTGCGATGCACCAAACGTTTCGCATCAATGGTTTGCCATTTTACTAGAGCAAACGAGCAATGAATATGATGCGGTTGTACCTATTATTAATGGAAGAAAACAACCGCTACTTGCGGCGTATCATAACCGCGTGAAAGAAAAGATTTATGCTTTACTTCAGGAAGAAAAAAGAAGTATGGGCCAGCTTTTATCACTATGTAATGTGAAGTATGTTTCTGGAGAAGATGTACAGGCGAATGCGGATTGGTTTATAAATGTAAATACGAAAGAAGAATATGTGCAGGCTCAAAAAGACCTTTCAAATGAATGAAAGGTTTTTTGATATACAGAATTGGGGAACAATTGCTGTATAAAGGTATGTGAGTAAGTTGATTTTAAGGGGAATTCTTAAAATCATTATACAGTTTAAAATACTGTATAACCATATATTAATTTTTATGGGTTTTTATTACAAGTCTGTTTAGTTATGTTTATTTTTGATATAATTAATATAGAAATAAAACAATGTTTAACCTTATGTATCATTTATTAAACTAAAATTTATGACCATGTAATAAACTCCCTTCGTTTTTTTGAAGGGAGTTTTTCTATTTAAGCAAGCAACTCTGATGCGTTATGCTGCAGGACTTCTTCATATTGGTTAAGCAAACCGTGAAAGATCTCATCCCAGCTCTTTGATTTCGCAAAAGATGAAGCTGCTATTCCCATCTGCTCAAGTTTTTCTTCATTTTGTAATAAAAAATAAATGGATGATAGAAATGCATCTTCATTTTTAGGCGGACAAAGAACTCCCGTTTTTCCATCTGTAATAATATTTTTAACCCCGCCACTATTTGCACCAATGACAGGTGTACCGCATGCGAGTGATTCAAGTACGACATTTCCGAATGTTTCAGTAGCTGATGGAAACACCATTATGTTAGAACAAGCATATGCTTCAGCTAAATCTGCACTTTGTAAATAGCCAGTAAAAGTGATATTTGTTTTTGGAACAGCTTCACGTAAACTTGTTGCTAGAGGACCGTCTCCTGCAATGAGCCAATGAATATCGTTTCGAGTATGTGCTGTTTTAACGATAAGGTGTTGCAGCGTATCAATATCTTTTTCAGGAGCAATTCGTCCAACATAGGAAAGGACATACTTCGCTGTAATATTATATTTTTTTCGGAATAGGTCTGTATTGTAAGCAGGATGAAAGAGTGTGCAATCTACACCACGTCCCCATATAGAGAGGGTCTGAAAGCCTTTGTTTTTTAATTGATGTAATGTTTCAAAGGAAGGTACAAAATTTTTTTGCATATGACTATGAAACCATTTTAAATAGTTCCACAGCATATTGGAGAGGAATTCGATTTTGTAATAACGTAAATAGGCATCGAAATCAGTATGATAAGAACCGACAACTGGGATGTTTAACTTTTTTGCATAATACAATCCACAAAGTCCCATGTTGAAAGGTGTGGCAATGTGAATAATGTCAGGTTTAAAGGAAAGTAGTTCTCGTTTAATGCGCGGAGTAGGAAAAGAAAAACGACATTCTGGATATAATATTGTTAACGGGATACTTCTCATCTTATTCACATTCGCTACAAAATTATCTTCAGCTGTATGCTGAGGAGCGAAAACAGAATAGGAGATCTGTTCTTTCTGAAAATATTGTGTTAATCGCTCTAACGTTTTCGCAACCCCGTTAACTTGTGGCGTAAAAGTATCGGTAAAAATGGCGACTCTCATCATATCACTCCTTTATGTGAAAAGTGGGATGAATTGATAAAAAGAGATGATGCCAGAGCAAGTGCCAAGGCACATACCGACGAATACATCTGACGGATAGTGAAGTCCTAAATAAATACGTGAAATACCGACGCATAATGCTAACGGTAATAGGAAAGCAAGTAAGCTTGGATTATAGCAAATAAATGGAATGAAGACAGAGAAAACGGCTGTTGTATGACCAGACGGGAAAGAGTGGTCTTTTAATGGATGGACTGGATATTTTGCATCCTGAATTGTTAAATAAGGACGTTTTCGCGGATACCACCTTTTTAATATTTGCACAGGAATATGGCTAATTGCTAACGAAATAGCAGTTGCAATTGCAGCTTGATGCAAAGTTCCCTTTGCGAAAATTAAAAAGAAAAGTGTGAGTGCGATGGAGAAAGTCGCGCCACCGATATGAGTAATATTGCTGAAAAAGATATTTAATGTTTTTTGATCAAAGTAGCGGTTAATTCCTCTGAAAATGTAACATTCTATTTTATATAATCCACTGACCTTCATGAAAATTCTCCTCCCTCATCTACATATATATGGAGATATTAGCTTTTATTTTAATAAGATTTTGTTGAGGGAGTAATAATGTTTTGTAAAGAAAAAGTTAGATTTTATATAAAAAAAGCTGCCAATCTTATGGCAGCGGAAATTTACTTCTGTAATGATTTATAATATTGACCTTTTTCAACGTATTGCGTGCGAATACGCTCCATATCTTTACGGTCTTCTTCTGTTAATTCACGAATGACTTTCGCGGGACGACCGAAAGCTAACGTGTTTGGTGGAATTTTCTTTCCTTGTGAAACGAGGCTTCCAGCGCCGATAAAAGCTCCTTCGCCAATTTCAGCACCATCTAATATAATAGATCCCATTCCAATTAAAGCATCTTTCTTAATATGGCAACTATGTAAAATGACTTGATGCCCAATTGTTACGTCGTTTTCTAAAATAAGAGGATACTGCGGGCTTTGGTGAAGTGTACATTGGTCTTGTACATTTACTCGGTCTCCAATGATTGTCGGTGACACATCACCACGGATGACTGTATTAAACCAAATACTTGATTCCTCGCCAACGGAAACATCGCCTGTAATCGTAACATAGTCAGCGATAAAAGCACTACTCGCAATTTTCGGTTTTTTTTCTTTGTAAGGATATATCATGTAAAGTCTTCCTTTCCTAGAGACTAGTTTTAGTGTATCAAATTATGAGAAAGAGTGAAATGGAGGAGAGCCGTATGTGGAATTATGAAGCGGAGGAAGCAAAAGCTGTCATTGTTATTGTGCACGGCGCAATGGAATATCACGGACGTTACGAAGCAGTTGCGGAAATGTGGAATCATATCGGCTACCACGTCGTGATGGGGGATCTTCCGTCACATGGAACGACTTCAAGAAATAGAGGACATATTGATTCATTTGATGAATACATAGAGGAAGTTAAATTATGGGTGAAAGAAGCAAGAAAGTATAGGTTACCTATTTTTCTATTCGGTCATAGTATGGGTGGTCTTATTGTCATTCGTATGATGCAAGAAACGAAGAGAGAAGATGTAGAAGGTATTATTTTGAGTTCGCCTTGTTTAGGGGTAGTGACTGGACCCTCTGCTCCGCTTCAATTTGCTTCAAGAATATTAAATGTTGTGGCTCCAAAATTGCAATTTGCAACGAATCTTACGGTGGAAATGTCAACACGTAACCATGAAGTGAGAGATGCAATGGAGAATGATTCTTTGTTCTTGCGCAAAGTATCAGTACGTTGGTATAGTGAATTGATTAAGTCTATCGAAATTGCTCATAAAAAAATAGATGATTTTCCAGATGTTCCGCTCTTGCTAATGCAAGCTTGTGAGGATAAACTTGTAGATAAAACACGTGTCCGCACTTGGTTTGATAATGTTAAAATAAGTGATAAGGCTTTTAAAGAATGGCCGAATTGTTATCACGAGCTATTAAATGAGTATGAGCGTGATGAAATTTTGAGTTATATTCAGTCATTTACTGAAATGCATGTCAATAATATAGTAAAAACAAACAAATAAATCATTATTTGTACATTTAATAGAGGAGATGAAGGAAGAAGTGAACGTACCGAGTAATCCCATAACGCTCATGGCGAAAGTATACCGTGATGTGTTTCCGGTTGTACACCATGAGCTAGCGATGTGGAAAGAGCGTGCCTACCATATTCCGAATGATGAGCTTCATAGTCAGGCAATCGCAAGTATTGAGCATAAAACGTTTCATTGTGAGGGCGGTGGCATTTTAGCTCTGCTAGCAAATGAACACCGAGAAGAATGTATTCGTTTTATCGTAGCGTATCAAACGATCAGCGACTATTTAGATAATTTATGTGATCGCAGTACATCACTTGATCCAAATGATTTTGCCGCACTGCATGAATCGATGTTAATGGCATTATCACCTGAAGTAGAAGGCGGCGGTAATTATTATCGTTATCGTGATGATCAAGATGATGGTGGTTATTTAGATGAACTTGTTGAAACATGCCAAGATGTTTTAAAGAAAACGAAGCACTATGACAAAATTGCTCCTGTTCTTCATGAACTTGCTTGTTATTATTGTGATTTACAAATTCATAAACATGTAAAATTAGAAGAAAGAGAACCACGATTACAAACGTGGTTTGAAGCACATAAAGAAAACTTACCTGAGATGAGTTGGTTTGAATTTTCAGCATGTGCCGGTTCTACACTTGGGATTTTCTGTCTTGTCGCATATGCATTTCATGATGAATTACATGATGAAGATATTGCGAAAATTAGACAAGGATACTTCCCTTACGTACAAGGACTTCACATTTTGCTGGATTATTTCATTGATCAAGAAGAAGACCGTATAGGCGGAGATTTGAATTTCTGTAGTTATTACGAAAACGAGCAAGCGATATTAGATCGGATGAAACACTTTGTAGAAGAAGCAGAGAAGAGCATTGGTGATTTGCCTCATGCGAAGTTTCATCGCCTTATAAGCCGAGGGTTACTTGGTATTTATTTATCAGATCAAAAAGTATCGGCACAAAAGAATATGCACAAAATGGCACGGCGCATTGTAAAGTACGGAGGCCTCACTTCACGATTCTTCTATTGGAACGGGAAGATGTACCGAAAGAAAACAGCGCAGTGATGAAGAAAACCACTCATGTAGAGTGGTTTTCTTTTCATTATGATTGTATTTTTGAAAATACATATATAAGAAGTTCAATCGCAAAAATCACTAATACAGATAATCCAAATAAAGGCATGACAGCGCCCAGTATAACCATCATGATAAAGAAAACGAATATACTGTTCTTATCTCTTTGTTTTGGAGGTGCTGCTAATTTTCCTTTCGGCTTTCTTGCTAACCACATTTTTACTCCGTAATAAATAAGAAGTAGTAGAGATAATGTTGTTAGTAAGCATAATATTTTATTTGGCCATCCAAATAAATGTCCTTCATGAAGCGGGATGCCGTAAGTGAACCATTGTGCAAGTAATCCATAATCACGATAGTCCGTTTTGGAAATAAGCTTTCCGCTATATTGATCAAAGTAAGCTGTTATCTCTTCATTTGGTGCAACATGCATACCTGTAATACCAGAACCGCTCGATTTCGAAACAGTGAATACACCTTTCGGATCAGCTGGTAGTGAGATAACGTATGGCTTCTTTATTTCAATTCCTTTTTGTAATTCATCGACAGAAATAGCTTTCGGTTCATTTGAATCCGATTCAGGAGGAGCTTCTTTTCTTGTTGCCCATGGCAATTCTTTTACCTTTGATTCAGGCGGCGCCATATACAATTTCGGATATCCGAGCGATTCATTCGACGACGCAATTTTATAAATTTGGTTACCCATAAATCCTGACCATGGCAATCCAGATGCGACTAGCAGAACGAGTGGAATTGTAAATATAATACCGATAATAGAATGACGTCGTTTTGCTTTTTCTCGCTTATTGGATGCTGGTGTGTTTTTGAACTGTCGTATACTCATATACAAACCAGTTACAATTAAAAAGATTGTCCAGCACGCCGCAAGTTCTACAGTATAGTTGATGACAGTGCCACCAACTAAAAGAGAACTATGTAATTCCCGCATTATATTGGCAAACGTTTCACTTGCGTTTTGATCTCCGACAATTTGATTATTGCTATCTAAATACACATACTTTTGTTGCCCTGTATATTCATTTGTAATCGTAAGTCTCGTATTATAATCCCCATTAAACTCACTAATTTTCGCCACGCTATAATGTGGATATTTTTTTTCTGTTAAGGAAATAGAATCAGCCATCGAAATAGATTCTGTTTGGGCGCTCTTCCCAAAATATAAATCTTTATAGATGAAATCTTCAACTTCCTCCCGAAATAAATACCCAATTCCGCTTAGTGACAACGTAATAAGAAGCGGCGTAATAAAAAGCCCAGCATAAAAATGCCAACGCCAAAAAATGTAATGAAGCGAACGATCTACTTTCATACTTTCAGTTCCCCTAACCTTCCCTATATGAATAACTACTTATTTAATATAGCGAGATTAAGTGTGATTACTTTGAAAGAATTGTGAAGAAAGTTAAAAGTTTGTGGGATTTTTATTAAACAGAAAACACATTTTAGAAGGAGTGTTTTTTATGTTTATGAAGATCTCTTTATATTTGATAAGTACATCCTAACAACCGCTTTCGCAAGACATTGAGAAGAATCAACAAAATCCTCACTAGCCACAACATTCAAATCAGTACATGCGATAATTGCGGTATCTACTTCATCCTTCAACTGCACAACGAGCGCGCTCCATAATTTGCGAGCTTCTTCAACTTCTCCGCTTTTAATATACATAATAATTTGATTAATCATCGTTTGCCATTTTTCATAATGAATGTATTCTATATTCCGCTTTGCAATCCCGTCTTGATAAATACCAGCTTGAACTGTCGCTTCCGTTGCAAGAAGAGCGACTCTTTTGGCAGTTTCAGGAATTGCTTGTAACGTTTCGTCAACTATATTTAAAATCGGGATAGAAAGAGAACGCTGTAATTCTTCAAAATAAAGATGCGCCGTATTGCACGGCATAGCGATAAAGCTTGCGCCAGTACTTTCAAGTTTTTGTGCTCCTTCAATAATTGCTTTTTTCATCGCTTCGTGATCAATAGGGCGATCCATGTAAAACGGTGTTGGGCATGAATAAATCATCATATGAGGAAAGTCCATATCATGCTTTGCTCCGTATATTGTTTGACACCCTGCTACAACTGTATCGACGAATGGTCCAGTTGATTTTGGCCCCATTCCTGCTAGTATTCCGATCATTGTGTCGTCTCCTTTAAGAATGTTTATATCCATTATATAGGAGAATAACAAAAAGACGTGCAATGAGTGCACGTCTTTTTTTGTTATGTTTTGTCGAATAATCGATATATCCGAGAAATCGTTGATATATTGTAAGTTATGATAGATATATCGAAAAAATCGTTGATATATCCCGAGTTACGATAGATATAATTGAAAAATCGTTGATATATTACCCCGCATTAACGGGCAGTAAAACTCCCACCTTAAAATTCGCCTGGAGCAAAGATGTTAGGTGGGAGATAAACTGCCCATAAATGCCCGATTGGTTCAACTAATAATCAGTGGGGATTCCCCCCCACTGATTAAAGTTTCACTTTATCGTTTCTCAATCGCCACAATAAATGGCGGATTATTTTGCTGGTTAATGAAGCCATATCGCAGTACGTGAGCTTGTTTTTGGTCTAGTTCTTCTGCAAATTTGAGAACAGCGTCGCGTTCTACTTGTCCTTCTGGGTGTCCGTGGTAAATGACGAGGACGATGATACCTTCAGGTGCCATTACTTCTAGTAATTGTTCAATTGCCGAAATTGTTGAGTTTGGTTTTGTAACGATATGCTTGTCACCGCCAGGAAGGTAACCTAAGTTGAAGATAGCGCCTGTTACTTTTCCTTTTGCGTCTTCTGGTAGTACGGATAGAAGTGTATCGTGACTATCGTGAACTAAAACAGTACGTTCAAAAAGTTCTTTTTCTTTTAGACGAGTTGTTGAGCTTTCAATCGCTTCTTTTTGAATATCAAATCCAAATACTTTTCCGCTATCCCCAACAATTTCAGCTAGGAAGCAAGTGTCATGACCATTTCCAAGTGTTGCATCTACAGCGTAGTCGCCTTCTTTAACAGCCGTTTGCAGCAGTGTGCGAGCAAACGGTAATACACGTTCTAATTTCATTGTTGTTTCTCCTCATTTGCATATTTTCCTTGCCAGCTTCCGCGGCGTACAAATTCTGCATCGATGGAATTTAATACTTCCCATTTATTTAAGCTCCACATTGGACCAATCATTAAATCAGGTGGGCCGTCACCTGTGATACGGTGCACAATTACGTCTTCTGGAATAATTTCAAGTTGGTCAACAACAAGACTTACGTAATCCTCAAGAGAAAGGAATTCGAGTTGTCCTTTTTCATATTGCTTCACCATTGGCGTTCCTTTTAATAAGTGAAGTAAGTGGATTTTAATTCCTTGTACATCAAGTTTCGCTACTTCACGAGCTGTTTCCATCATCATGTCGTAATCTTCAAGTGGAAGACCGTTAATAATATGAGAGCAAACTCTAATGCCGTGCTTACGTAATTTATTTACGCCTTCCACGTAAGACGGATAATCGTGAGCGCGATTAATAAGGTTTGCAGTGCGTTCATGAACGGTTTGTAGTCCAAGTTCAACCCAAAGATACGTACGTTTATTTAAGTCCGCTAAATATTCAACGACATCGTCTGGTAAACAATCTGGACGAGTTGCGATAGAAAGACCGACAACATCTTTTTCTGCTAGAAGCGGTTCGAATTTTTCTTTTAACACTTCAAGTGGTGCGTGTGTATTTGTGTACGCTTGGAAATAAGCGATACATTTTCCATCTTTCCACTTTGAGCGCATTTTTTCTTTCATTTCATGATATTGTGTTATAACATCATCGCGGCGATCACCAGCGAAGTCGCCAGATCCGGCAGCGCTGCAAAATGTACAACCACCGTAAGCAACTGTACCATCACGGTTCGGACAATCGAAGCCAGCATCTAATGAAACTTTAAAGATTTTTTCACCAAATTCATTTCGTAAATGGTAATTCCATGTATGATAACGTTTATTGTCGTTTGTATATGGAAAAGGGTTTTGAACCTTCATTATTTTCCCTCCTAAGCCGAGTCAAAATGAAACAAAATCCATTATAACATACTCATAAGGTAGAGATGGAAGGGACACACTAAAGGGGAATTGAAGCAAGGAGGGACAATTATGGCAGAGCGTCAATCACTTGAATCGTATATTACACAAGCGGAACAAGCGGTGGAATATGCAAAAGAACAATTAGAACAAGGCATGAGACAAGAGCATTACAATACGATGGAGTATTCAGATGCACAGTTACAATTAGAACAAGCGTATAACGATTTACAAACGATGCAACAACATGCGAATGATGAGCAACGTGAGCAATTAAATAGAGCGCGTATGGCAATTCGCCAATTGCAACATCAAATGATTATTACACCGCACTAATAAGGAGTGAATGTAATGGCGAAACGTTCAGATCAAAATAACCCAGAGCAAAAAACACAAAATGGACATAACGCTGAGTTTTCGAATGAACTTGATCCCATTGTTCAAGTAAAACAGCGTAATAGTAAAAAAGGACAACCTCAAAAATCAAAACAATCAGAGTAAACCAGGTCGAAATATGACCTGGTTTTATTTTGCTATATGACAATAGTGTAAGATTTCTGTAAGGTTTGCCGATAGTTGTAATTGTCCTTTTCCAGTAGAGTAAGGGAGGATTAAATTTTGGACAAGGAGCTGCTTTATGGGGAACAATATTACAAACAAACGAATTGATGAGTTAGATTACATTCGTGGCTTCGCATTACTGGGGATTATTTTAGTAAATATTTTAGCACTACTTAATATTAAAACTCCAGATCCTAATACAGTAGATGCTAGCTATCAAAGGTTTCTATACTTATTTGTAGAAGGTCGTTTCTTCTCGATTTTCTCATTCTTATTTGGAGTGGGATTCTATATCTTCATTACAAGAGCGATTGCGAAAGGGAAAAATGGATATGTTCTATTTTTCCGCCGCGTAGTTGCATTATTTATTTTTGGTTTGATTCATTACATGTTTCAGCCTGGAGAAGCGTTAACGTTATATGCAATTTGCGGATTAATCGTTTTACCGTTTTATAAAGCGAAAAAACAAGCGAACTTAGTAATTGGTCTTATTTTGACAATAGCCTTTAGTGTAATGGGTGTTAAAGAACTATTACCACTTGGTTTAATTTTATTAGGTCTTGCTGCAGGACAATATCGTGTATTTGAAAATCTTTCAAAAAACATAAAGCAAGTCGCTATTTTTACAGGCATTATGTTTGTTTTAAGTGTGGCAGCTGTATGGTATCAATATGGACACGTGCCTGCTGGCCCATTTGTAAATATGATATTGATGAATGAAGATGGAACAATGGATGCTGCAAGCCAGTTTCTAAAAATTGGTATTACTGTTGGACCAATTATTTCAGCTTTCTATGTAGGAGCATTAATTTTATTACTTCAGTTAAAACCAGTTCAAACATTATTAGCACCATTGAAATACTACGGTCGTATGGCTTTAACAAATTATATCGGACAAACGGCAATGATTTTAATTGCTGGTAGTGTATTTAACTTTGCAGGTAACTTAACATACATGCAGACGCTATATGTATGTATCGCAATTTATGCAATTCAAATTGTGTTTAGTGTAATTTGGATGAAAATCTTTAAAATGGGTCCATTAGAATGGGTTTGGCGTGTTATTACGTACTGGACGGTAACACCTTTAAAGAAATAAAGTGAAACTTTAATCAGTGGGCTGTTCCTTTCGCGGAACAGCCTATTTTTATTGTCATCTTTTGTCGATAAGTCGATATATTTTGGTAATCGCTGATAAAAGTGTAAGAATCGCCGATATATTTGAAAAATCGCTGATAAAAGTGTAAGAACCGCTGATATATTTTAACAATCGCCGATATAATTTCATTTACCGATTTACTATGTCGAAATGCGAACTAGTATGAAAAGCCAAACTTACACGCCCACCTTCTTTATATTACAAAAGTGTAAGGTAATTGTAATGTTAACAAATAGCAGTTCACTTCTAAAAAGCGCAAAATAGGTAATGGAAAAACAAGCGTAGGAGGATATATATGACGAAACCAGTTGTAGACGTGAAAAACGTTCAAAAAGTGTACGGTAAAAAAGGTGAGAACCAATCACACGCGTTAAAGGGTGTTTCATTCTCAATTCAAGAGGGTGAGTTTGTTGGAATTATGGGACCATCTGGTTCCGGTAAAACGACATTATTAAATGTAATTTCAACGTTAGATAAGGCAACGGGCGGCGTTGTTGAAATTGCGGGAACGGATATTACAAAAATGAAGCAAGGTGAGCTTTCAGATTTCCGTTCGCAAAAATTAGGATTTATCTTCCAAGATTTTAACTTATTAGAGAACTTATCTATTTATGAAAACATTGCACTTCCACTTTCTCTTCAAGGTGTCGCATCACGTAACATTGGACCAAAAGTCGAGAAAGTAGCGGATATGTTAGGAATTACAGAAATACTTCAAAAGTACCCATCTGAAGTATCCGGTGGGCAAAAGCAACGTTCGGCAGCAGCGCGTGCTTTAGTGCATGAGCCGGCAATTATTTTAGGGGACGAGCCAACAGGAGCGCTTGATTCTAAAAATGCAACGAGTTTACTTGATGCGATGACAAACTTAAATAAAGATCAAGGCGTATCGATTATGATGGTTACGCATGATCCATATAGTGCAAGTTACTGTCAGCGTATTTTATTCATTCAAGATGGTGAGCTATATAAAGAAATTCATCGCGGTGGTACGCGTGAAGAGTTCTACAAAGAAATTTTAGATGTACTTGCAGATTTAGGTACACAAAAGGCGTAAGAAAGGAGGTTCCAGTATGTTATTTAAACTTTCCATGTCGGGGCTGAAAAGTAAGCTGAAAGATTATATCGTCTTACTTGTCGGTCTTGTCATGTCGATTTCAATTTTTTACATGTTCCAAACGTTAGCACTGAATAAAGCATTTTTAGAATCTAATTCAGTGATTAAATCTATTGGATTCGTATTCCAAGCAGGATCATTTTTATTAGCAATTATAACGTTCTTCTACATTTTATATGCAAACTCTTTCTTATTATCTCTTCGTCAAAAAGAGTTCGGTATGTATATGATGTTAGGTGCGAAAAAACATAAAGTTACATTACTTATGTTTATTGAAACAATCGTATTAGGTGCTGCGTCTCTTGCAATCGGGATTGCAGTTGGAGTAGGACTTGCAGAAGGTATTGGACAGTTATTAATGAAACAGCTTGAATTTGCTGGTGAAGGGTATAAAGCATTTTATCTACCATCTATGACTGTTACTTGCATCTTCTTCTTTGCACTATTTGTATTATCAGCAATTATGAACAGTATTAAATTGTCACGTATTTCTGTATTGCAACTAGTACATGCAGATGCACAAACAGAGCGTGTTGCAGTAAAAGGTAAAAAGACAGTTGTAGTGGCATTCCTTGCTGTTATTTTATTAGGTATAGGTTATGCATCTATGATCTATATGGAAAAACTAAAAGAGATGGGAATCCTTATTGCATTAATTACAACGACAGCTGGTACTTACATGCTATTTGGCTCACTTCTTCCAGTCATTATTAAAAAGTTAAAAAGTAATAAAAAGCGTAGTGAAAAAGGACTTAATGCTTTTACATTTGCACAATTAAACTTCCGAATTAATAGTTTAACAAAAGTACTTGCAACAGTGGCAATGTTAGTTGCACTTGGAGCTGGTGCAATTTCAGGTGGTATGGCATTTAAAAATAACGTTATAAAAATGGTAGATGGTTTAGTAATATATGATTCAGTAGTTCATAATCCAACAGCTGAAGAAAAGAAAATTTTAGATGGTATTACATTTAAAGAGAAAAGCGAATATCGTTACAAAGTTGATGATAAATACGTTTACTATGTAAAAGAAGATTTAGAGAAAAATCGTCCTTTCGTAAAAGATATGGCAAAGATGAAGTCTATGAAGGATTTAGTAAATACGAAAAAAGTTTCAGAGGAACTACCGGTAGGTGCAGTTTCTAGAGAGATGAATCAAAAAGATGCGAATACTAAAGAACTTTCAGCGGAATGGACAGATGCTTTTAGTACAATCCATCCATATTATTTATACAATGATCATGCAATTAAAATTGTAGATCAAAAAATGTATGATGGGATAAATGGTAAAGAAGGTATAGCATTTATCGGAAAAACAGATGATTTTTTAACATATAAAAAAGAATGGAAAAAACTTGACGAGTTGCAGCTAGATAAATATAAAAATGTAAAAGCTGAACAAATGGATAGTAAATATCAAGCTTATAGTGGGTTCTATGGCATTGCGAGTGGAACAGTATTTATGGGATTCTTCCTTGGAATTGCGTTCTTAGCAATGATGGCAAGCTGTCTTATGTTTAAAATTCTTTCTGGTGCATCAAAAGATATTACGCGTTATCAAATGCTTCGTAAAATCGGTGTGCGCCGTGAGTTATTAACGAAATCGATTTATAAAGAGTTATTCTTAGTATTCTTATTCCCAGCAATTGTGGGTATCGCTCACGTATTAGTTGGTATGAATATTTTCGGATTTATTTTAATCGATCCGTACTTCCGTATTTGGATACCAATCGTAATTTTCGTAGTTATTTATGCGATTTATTACTTCATTACAGTTCAATTGTATAAAGGAATTGTTCTTCCGAAAGAAGATTAATAATAAAAACCGAGCAAAAACGCTCGGTTTTTATTATTTTCAGAAAAAACACTTTAATGTTACTGAAATGTATAATATAATGTAAGTAAGTAACGTAATATAAAAGTAGAAGTAGCTGTATAAGGAAAGGAGGAATCCAATCTGTAGAAAGAAGCTGAACTTTTATCCCCACATTTTTTTACCGCAACGTATTTATACAATCGTAAGTTTCCACATTGAAAGTTTTCAGAACCACCTGAGTATATTGTGAAAATAATGGATAACACATGGAAATCTCATAGCATGATAAGGTAAAATGGACAACATAATGAGAAAATTACCGTTCATAAGATGAGGAGAATACATGTATGGAAGTTGTAGAGGCATTAAAAGATATAAGCCAAATTGA
Organism: Bacillus sp. ISO11; assembly: GCF_003458115.1. Taxonomy (NCBI): domain Bacteria; kingdom Bacillati; phylum Bacillota; class Bacilli; order Caryophanales; family Bacillaceae; genus Bacillus; species Bacillus sp. ISO11. The sequence goes on from NZ_QXCO01000002.1 coordinate 37,350, forward strand.
GGCTATGAAAAAATATTTAAAAGAGCACTCCCAGCGAGATTATCTTTTATTTGTTATTGGAATTAACACAGGATTAAAAATTACAGAACTACTTAGCATGAAATTTGAAGATGTATTAAATGAAGACGGGACTGTTAAAGAGTTTTATGCTCTTCCTGTGAAAGATGAAAAATTTAAACAAGATATTTATTTAAATACAAAAGTAAAAGAAGCGCTTTTAGATTACGTACAATCTATTGGCGTTAAAAGAGAAAATTACGTATTCCAATCTAATAAAACGCCAAATTCAATTACGCGCCAACAAGCGTATCGTGTAATTCATAATGCTGCAGAAGCAGTTGGAGTTGTTGGTAAAATCGGAACGAATTCAATGCGAAAAACGTTCGGATTTCATGCGTACAAAAGAGGGATAGCGATTGCACTATTGCAAAAACATTTTCATCACGCGACTCCATCAGAGACACTAAAGTATTTAGGTATCTCAAAGGATGAGAGCTTTAAAACGGAGATTGATGTCGATTTATAAAAGCCGTAACTAAAAAATTAGGAGGCGGAAAATATGAATATTAGAGAGAGTGAACTGCCGGGTATTGGATGTAAGTTTGAAGTGATTACAAAAGGTAATGAAAAGATGGTTATCGTTATTCATGATGATGGCCGAAGAGAAATGTACCATTTTGATGCTGATCATGAAGAGAGTATTTCAAGCGTCTCTCTTCGTGATTCTGAAGCGAGACAAATTGCAGCTATATTGGGCGGAATGGTATATAGGCCACAAGCTTTAGATACGATTGAAATGGCTTTTGAGGGATTATCAATTGAGTGGTTTAAGGTGGAAAATAATGCACCAGTTGTACAAAAAACAATTGGTAGTTTACATGTTCGAAACACATATAACGTAACGATTATTGCCATTTTGAAAAAGAATATGAAGAAGTTCTTTAATCCAGGCCCAGATTCTATCATTGAAGCTGGCGATATGCTCGTATTATCAGGTGAAAGACATGAAGTGAAAAGAATTATTAATGAGTTGCTTTCAGTAGGAGGGGATTCATAATCGATGGATACTTTAATCTTTGAAGTTGGAACTGCGTTAGTATTAGTCGCTTTTGCAGCTATTCTCGCTGCAAAGTTAAAGTTCTCGATTATTCCGTTTCTTATTATACTCGGTATGCTAGTGGGGCCTCATGCCCCAGATTTAGGGCTTATCGATTTAAGATTTATTGAAAGTGGAGAAGTTATTTCCTTCCTCGGCCGTGTTGGCGTCATATTCCTCCTATTTTACTTAGGTTTAGAATTCTCAATTAAAAAATTAATTAAATCAGGAAAATCAATTGCTTTTGGGGGAACTGTTCATATATCGCTTAATTTTATATTAGGTTTACTTTACGGATATATAATGGGTTTCCCCTTATTAGAAACATTAATTATTGCTGGGATCATAACAATTTCATCGAGTGCAATTGTTGCGAAAGTAATTGTTGATTTAAGAAGATCTGGTAATAAAGAGACGGAGCTAATTTTAGGAATCATTATGTTTGATGATATTTTTTTAGCGGTATATTTATCAGTCGTTTCAGGATTAGTACTTGGAGGGGCAACATCATTTGTAGGTGCTCTTACATCTATTTTAATCGCAGTAGGTTATATGCTACTATTCTTTGTAGTTGCTAGAAAAGCTACACGGTTTTTAAATAAAATGTTAGATATTTCGTCCAATGAAATTTTTATTATTGTAATATTCGCTATTTTGTTCTTTGTAGCAGGATTTTCAGAAACGATTCATGTTGCAGAGGCAATTGGAGCATTATTACTAGGACTCGTTTTTTCTGAAACAGAGCATAGTGATCGAATTGAACAGCTTGTCGTTCCGTTTCGTGATTTCTTTGGAGCTATATTCTTTTTCAGCTTCGGTTTAAGTATAGACCCATTTTCACTTGGCGGAGCAGTGTGGTTGGCATTAGGAGCAGTTTTCATTACTCTTATCGGTAATTTTACTGCTGGAATGGTTGCGGGGCGTAAAGCTGGGTTATCGCATAAGGCTTCTACGAATATCGGTTTAACACTTGTATCACGCGGAGAATTTTCTATTATCGTCGCGAATATTGGAATTGCGGGTGGCTTAATGGCAGCGATTAAACCGTTCTCAGCTTTGTATGTTTTAATATTAGCATCGTTAGGACCTTTGTTAACGAAAGAATCTGGGAGAATATACTCGCTACTAGATAAGGTGTTTAAATGGAGTGCTAAAGAACGTGTGAAGCGAGAAAAGGAAGTTGGATAGTACAAATAAGGGTAGACTGCATGAAAATTTCATGCAGTCTACCCTTTTATATATTGTTACTGTTGTCGTTTTTTGTCGGTAAGTCGATATATTTTAATAATCGCTGATATATTTGTAGTTGCGCCGATATATTCTGATAATCGCTGATATAATCCAAGAAGCAACCAATATAAATTCATTTACCGACGAACTATTATCTGAATTTCATCAACTATTAATCAGTTGCCTTCCTATTTAAAAACGACTACAATTTTACTGTTATATATATGAACGAAAAAAATAGAATAGGAGGGGAAGCTATGCCAAGGAAAGTATGGCTATTAGTAGCTGGGATGATTATTAATGTCACGGGTGCTTCTTTTTTATGGCCTTTTAATACAATTTATTTACATGATCACTTGGGAAAATCTTTATCTGTGGCCGGAATGGTATTAATGATCAACTCGCTTACTGGTGTAATCGGAAACTTGCTCGGCGGTGTTTTATTTGATAAATGGGGCGGTTATAAATCAACTTTAGTAGGGATAGTGATTACACTTGTATCAATTTTAGGTCTTGTGTTCTTCCACGGTTGGCCGTTATATGTTGTATGGCTAGCGTTAATCGGCTTCGGTTCTGGAATGGTCTTCCCATCGATGTATGCGATGGTTGGTACGGTTTGGCCAGAAGGCGGAAGACGGGCATTTAATGCGATGTACGTTGGACAAAATGTTGGTATTGCGATTGGAACAGCATGTGGTGGATTAGTTGCATCGTATCGTTTTGATTATATTTTCTTAGCGAACTTTATTTTATACTTTGTTTTCTTCTTAATTGCTTTTATTGGATTTCGTGGTATGGAAGACAAGAAGGAGCCAGGAGTACAAAAAGAAGTGGAAATGAAAAAAGGTTGGTCACTTACACCTGGATTTAAAGCACTTCTTATCGTGTGTGTAGCATATGCTTTATGCTGGGTTACATACGTACAGTGGCAAGGAGCGATTGCAACACATATGCAAGAATTGAATATTAGCCTTCGTCACTATAGTTTATTATGGACGATAAACGGAGCAATGATTGTTTGTGCACAGCCACTTGTTAGTATGCTAATTCGCTGGATGAAGCGTTCTTTAAAACAGCAAATTATGATTGGAATCTTCATTTTTGCAGCTTCATTCATTGTGTTAAGTCAAGCGCAACAATTTACGATGTTCCTCGTTGCGATGGTAACATTAACAATAGGTGAGTTATTTGTATGGCCTGCGGTTCCAACGATTGCAAATATACTTGCACCAAAAGATAAATTAGGGTTTTATCAAGGGGTTGTAAATAGTGCGGCGACTGTAGGGAAAATGTTCGGGCCGGTCGTTGGCGGAGCAATTGTGGATTTATACAATATGGAAGTATTGTTTATAGCAATCATGGTAATGCTTGTAGTAGCGCTTATAGCAACGAGCATTTATGATAAACGAGTAAAAGTAGAAGAAACAGTTGAAGAAAAAATTGCAGTTTAGTTTGACGGAACATGTAACATGTTTTAGAATATATTTAAATAAAACAACCTTTAGAACAAGGGAGATAGCTCGGCTGTCTTAAGATGAATTCGTTAGTTATTAAGAGTAACGATTAACCGAGAAGTCCTCGCTTTAAGTAAGCTCTTAAGAGATACTAGGTGAAGGATAGTTTACGTAACTTATATGTGTAATAACAGTGAGAAGGAGTAGTAGTAATAGAAGCTGGTTTAGAGAGTTGACGGTCGGTGCAAGTCAATCCACGTTTCGTTATGAACTCGCCTTTGAGTTGCAGTTGTGAAACTAATAGTAGCAATTGCCGTTAATCCACGTTACGGATCTAAGCGAATGTATATTTGTACATTAATTTAGGGTGGTACCGCGGGAATCTATAACCTCTCGTCCCTTTTTAGGGATGAGAGGTTCTTTGTATTTTGGGCGGTGAAAATAAATAGAATTTCAAGGAGGGTATCTCATGAGCTTTAATCATCAAGAAATTGAGAAGAAGTGGCAAGGGTACTGGGAAGAGAATAAAACATTCCGTACGCCAGATGAGACAGAAAAACCAAAATTTTATGCACTAGATATGTTCCCATATCCATCAGGTGCAGGCTTACACGTAGGACATCCAGAAGGTTATACAGCGACAGATATTTTATCTCGTATGAAGCGTATGCAAGGATATAACGTTCTTCATCCAATGGGATGGGATGCATTTGGTCTTCCAGCAGAGCAATATGCACTTGATACTGGAAACAGCCCAGCTGAATTTACAGAGCATAATATTAATACGTTCCGTAACCAAATTAAATCATTAGGTTTCTCTTACGATTGGGACCGTGAAGTAAATACAACAGATCCAAACTACTATAAGTGGACGCAATGGATCTTCCTAAAACTATTTGAAAAAGGCTTAGCTTACGTTGATGAAGTACCTGTAAACTGGTGCCCAGCACTTGGTACAGTACTTGCAAACGAAGAAATCATTGACGGTAAGAGTGAGCGTGGTGGACATCCAGTTGAGCGTCGTCCGATGAGACAGTGGATGTTAAAAATTACAGCTTACGGAGATCGTCTATTAGAAGATCTAGATGAGCTTGATTGGCCTGAAAGCTTAAAAGATATGCAACGTAACTGGATCGGTCGTTCTGAAGGTGCAGAAGTACACTTCAACATCGATGGTACAGACGAGAAATTCACAGTTTTCACAACGCGCCCTGATACATTATTTGGTGCAACATACTGTGTACTAGCTCCAGAACATGCACTTGTTGCAGAAATTACAACAGCAGAACAAAAAGAAGCGGTAGAAGCTTACATTAACGCTGTAAAAATGAAGAGTGATCTAGAGCGTACAGAACTTGCGAAAGAAAAAACTGGTGTATTCACTGGTGCTTACGCAGTTAACCCAGTAAACGGTGAGAAATTACCAATCTGGATTGCTGACTATGTTCTTGCAACTTACGGAACAGGTGCTGTAATGGCAGTTCCAGCTCACGATGAGCGTGACTATGAATTCGCATCAGTATTTAATCTTCCAATGAAGGAAGTTGTAAAAGGCGGAGATATTACGAAAGAAGTGTACACAGGTGATGGTGCACACGTAAACTCAGCATTCCTTGATGGTTTAAATAAAGAAGAAGCAATCGCAAAAATGATTGAATGGCTTGAAGTAACGAGCGCAGGAAATCAAAAAGTAACGTACCGTCTACGTGACTGGTTATTCAGCCGTCAACGTTACTGGGGTGAGCCAATTCCAGTAATTCACTGGGAAGATGGTACAATGACAGCTGTGAAAGAAGAGGAATTACCATTAGTTCTTCCGAAAACAGAAAACATCCGTCCTTCAGGTACAGGTGAATCACCACTTGCTAACATTGACGAGTGGGTAAATGTTGTTGATCCTGAGACTGGTAAAAAAGGTCGTCGTGAAACAAATACAATGCCGCAATGGGCTGGTAGCTGTTGGTATTACCTACGTTACATCGATCCAAACAATAGCGAAGCACTTGTAGATCCTGAAAAAGTAAAACAATGGCTTCCAGTTGATATTTATATCGGTGGTGCAGAGCACGCTGTACTTCACTTACTATATGCTCGTTTCTGGCATAAAGTATTATACGATATCGGTGTAGTTCCAACGAAAGAACCGTTCCAACAATTATTCAACCAAGGTATGATTCTAGGTGAAAACAACGAGAAAATGAGTAAATCAAAAGGTAACGTTGTAAACCCTGATGATATCGTAGCAAGCCACGGTGCAGATACACTTCGTCTATACGAAATGTTCATGGGACCATTAGATGCTTCAATCGCTTGGTCTGAAAATGGTCTTGACGGAGCTCGTCGTTTCCTAGACCGCGTATGGCGTCTATTCGTTCAAGATAACGGTGAATTAAGTGAGAAAATTACTGACGCACCAAATAAAGAGCTTGAAAAAGCTTACCATCAAACAGTGAAGAAAGTAACAGAAGACTATGCAGAGCTTCGCTTCAACACAGCGATTTCTCAAATGATGGTATTCATCAACGATGCATACAAAGCTGAAACACTTCCAAGAGAATATGTAGAAGGTTTCGTAAAAATGATTGCACCAGTTGCACCTCATATCGGGGAAGAGCTATGGAGCAAACTTGGATACAATGAAACAATCACATATGCAAGCTGGCCAACATTTGATGAGTCTAAACTTGTAGAAGATGAAGTTGAAATCGTTGTTCAAGTTATGGGTAAAGTTCGCGCAAAACTAACAATGAGTAAAGACGCATCAAAAGAAGAAATGGAACAACTTGCACTTGAAGCAATTCAAGACCAAATTGAAGGGAAAACAGTTCGTAAAGTAATTGTTGTTCCTGGAAAACTTGTTAACGTTGTTGCAAACTAAATCATTTGAAAAAGCTCAGAGCGTTTATGTTCTGAGCTTTTTTGTATAGAAAATAATCTCAGGGTCACCTTCATCTAAGTTTTCAACTATTCCGCTACGTATAAAACCATTCGAGTTAAATACTTTCTGCATACTTTCATTCGATTCGTTCGTTGAAGAAAATATTTTTTGAGTAGGAGAATGACTTAACATATATGAGATTAACGAGCTTGCATAGCCTTGCCTTCTTTTAGTTGGTGAAACAATGATTAATGAGAGGAAAGTACAACCAAAGAAATTTGTATCGTATGTTAGAAAGCCAGAGATAGAATTTTCTTCTGTTACAATGATGCATCTGCCTTCACGGATAGTGTGCTTAATATAATTTCGTCTACTATCGTTTCCAATTACGTCAATATCTATATGGACGATTGAATCTAAATCATTGATAGAAGCCTTTGTTACATTCTTCAATATAAATACCTCCTAGAAAAAATATTCAGTTAATTAATTTTATCATGAATGAAGAAAAAGAAGCGGAATTCTAGTGCAGACAAACACCTATTCTTCTATAGGAAATATGATAAAAAAGGTAGGCTAAATTGAGTAGAAGAGGTGAAAGGAATGAAAGGGATGGACAATAATGCACCACATGGTTTCTTCGGGAGTGGATCGGATAGTTATGAACAAATGATGTTAATGGGAGGAGGACAACAAGGATACGGTGGAATTCCGAGCTGGATGGGCGGAACACCTGGAGGGTTTTCTACATCAGTAGCGGGTGTACAAACTGGAATTCCAACATTAACAGGAGGATTTCCATCATCGGTAGCCGGAGTGCAAACTGGAATCCCAACATTTGTTGGCGGAGCAGCGGGAGGAGTACCAGTAGGCGTACCAACTGCATTTCCATCTTTCGTTGGAGGAGTACAGACAGGATTTCCTGTACCGGGAGTAGGTGTTGTAGCAGGAGGAGTAGGTGGATATCCGCAAGTAGTTCACGGCTACCATGGTCATCATCACCACCATCAAGGTCAACATGGCCATCATGGACATCACCACCATCAAGGTCAACACGGCCATCATGGACATCACCACCATCAAGGTCAACACGGCCATCATGGTCATCACCACCATCAAGGTCAACACGGCCATCATGGTCATCACCATCATCAAGGTCAACATGGTCATCAGGGGCAACAAGTACATCACCACGGTCACCACCACATTCATCCGCAAGCTGTTCTTTATCAAACTCACCAAGGCCAACATGGTCACCATGGACATCACCACCAAGGCCAACATCATGGACACCAAGGTCACCACCATCACCAAGGTCATCAAGGCCAACACGGTCATCATGGGCACCAAGGCCAACATCATGGACACCAAGGTCAACAGCACCAACAGCACCAACAGCACCAACAATATCAGCAATATCAACAACAACAACAATCTTCTCCTTGGACAGGTGGAATTGGAGCAGGAGGAGCAGGGGCAGCAGCAGGAGCAGCTAGTATTAGTGGAGCAGCAGGACACGCAGGGCACGTGGGTCATTAATGATTGGCAGAAAAAAAGCCATAATAAAAAACTGCTAGGAAATCCTAGCAGTTTTTTTCAGCTTCTTGACGCTGACGTTCAATTTCAGCACGAAGTTGTGGTTCCGGTGCTTGCCAGCCTTCTGGCTTTAGAATCTTACCGTCGCCTTCACGGAATCGAGGCTTCCCATCAGGGAATAGTTTTGCCATGTTGGCGTTGTTTACAATTTCGAATCCTTTATCTGGACGTACGCCCATTTCTGCAAACGTTCCGAATGCAAAGTAAATAAGGTCAATCAGTGCATCGTATTGATCTTCAACAGTCGTTGCCTCTAGAAATTCTTCTAGTTCTTCCTGCATAAAACTTGCACGGATTTTTGCACGCTCTTCTGTTAATTTTGTTGGAGTATTTGTCACAGGATGTCCGAATACTTCATGCATTTTCGCAACAAGTTCGTATCCTTTATCTAAACCTTTTTCGTTTGTCATGTTGTTTCATCCTTTCTTACGTTATGCCGAAGTTTATTGTAACATAAGGTGATTATGAAATGAAAAGAACATCTTATCGAAATAAGATGTTCGCTCGTTATTCTTCTTTTTTTATTAAAAGCGATGAAATAAGATCGATGCCAAAAATACCGACGAGTAACATTGGTATAACGACAAGTAAGTAACGTGTGAAGGAAACATTTTTTAAGTATGTATGAGCAAATAAAAAGACGCCGAGAAATAAAATACCATTTAAAATAGGCTTTACTAATTTTTTAGACATAAGCTCCCCCATAAATATCTTCTCTCTCTATTTGATAATAAAAAACTCCTCTCTCCGTTGTATCATGCTGGAGAGAGGAGTTCAATCATTTCTCATTCAATAACACCAGAATTTGTAATATTTACGGTGTATTTTATATGAACCGGAACATCTTTATACATTTGTCTCCATTCTTCTAATTTGAATGGGCGATAATGTTGTTTATACTTTGCACCTAGCCCGAGAGGATCGACGCCTAAAGATTTAAATTGCTTAATTAACTTAGCAGCTTGTTTATCTAATTGTTTTTGTACATCTTTTTCAATGTTTTTTGTGTTCTTGTTATTTTCTAAGTTAATTTGTTTTGATAGTTCTTGAATACGTGCATCAAGACGAACGTGAATGAAAAAAGAAGGCTTTCCGTTTTTAATTTTTATATCGTAAGTTGGAACAGAACGAATATTATTAATCATTACGTACGCAGAATCTGTTTTAAATTCATGTGAATCTAATTTATGTTTCTCTAATAGTCCTTTAAATATGAACATATCTTTTTCCGCAATTTTACCGATATATTTATCCTTTTTAAAAAGGCCAATTCCGGTAATTTTTATTTTATCACCATGCTTCTTTAGAATGGGAATATAGTAGTCTTTTCCTTCTTGATAATAGCGAAATGCTCCTATATGTAGATTATCCGCTGGTAAAGGTCCGGTCTCCATGTTATGTTCTAGCAATTTTTTTATATAAATTGCAACGTTGTATGAAGTCGAATATTTGCCTTTTAAAAGTTCAGTACCATTCCCATCTAATAAAGCAGCATATAAAGCGTTCCCTATATTCACATCTCGGAGTAATGTATCGAATGAAGTAGACATTCCTGTTTTGGCAAGTCTTATCGTATATAGAGCGACACGCATTTGTCCACTAGCAAAAGGTTGAGAAGACTCTAAAGATGTGTCTGCTTTTACTTGTTTTACCGCATTTGCACTGCCTTCAAAAACTTGAACTTTATTTCCTTTTTTTTGAATGGGACAAACGAATGTCACTTTTACTTTATTATCTTTTGCAACGTCAAATACGGATCCTTGAATAAGTTGTACATCGTCGATAATATTTTTTTGTAAACATCCAATTAGACTGAAGAATGTTATACAAGAAATAAGTATTAATTTGCTTGTGCTTTTGATTTTTTCCATTTTCTTTTCACCCACACAATAATAAATAGGATTGGGATGTATACATAAATGAGCCAAAAACTAACCTTTGATACATTACTAATAAAGTTATTAATATCGTGTCTGTTTGTTAAAAGTTGCGAAACAATGAGAGTGATAAAGATAAAAGCAATTAAAACACCCCTTTGTTTTACACGGAATATTTCATGAGTTGCTCTCATTGACGCCCATAAAGGGAGGATAAAACTTGAAATAATAACGAGTGCATAGCCTGAAATTGCAATATATTCGAGTCTTTCTATAAATGGTAATTGAATAACTTGGGTCATAGAAAGTTGGGCCCATATCGTTTTTAACAATTGTTTTTCACTAAAAAATGCAAAGGCTAAAAGGGTGCTAAATAAATATAGAAGATTTGAAAATAGTGCTCCAAACTGAGCGTATTTATGAGATTGCATAGGCTTTTTCACAAATGGATACACCATGAGGTAAATCTCAAAACCGGTCATACTGTAGATTGACAGTTGAGCGGATTTTAAAATGTCTGAAAAAGAATGTGTGAATATAGGTAGTAAATTATCCCAATGTGAATATTTCAAAACGAATAAGCTTAGAAATAAATATCCTAATGTACCACCAACAGAGATGACGCAAATACCGGTAATTACACGAAATCCAGAAGAGATAATGTAATAGCTAACTAAGCATAAAAAGAGTGTTAACATAAAGGTAGAAGCGGTAGGAAACATCCATACTTGAATAATTTCAACATATGTTCGGATGACTGAAATACTAACGATTAAAAAATAAGCCATAAAGATGATGCTAATGCCATTTCCTAGCCATTTTCCAAATGTTTGCCGATGTAAATCAACTAAATTCCCATTTGTTTCTTTTAATAAGACATACATCATCCATATAAGAATGTGGATTAAAATTCCTGTGATTATAACTCCCATCCATCCGTCGTATCCAGCGGCCTTTGCGATGATTCGAGCGAAGCCGAGAACGCCAGCACCGAACTGTGCACCGTGAATTAAGAAGAAAACAAAGATAGGAGATATTTGATATTTTTCTTGAACTTTACTCATCGAATGCACCTCATTTCTTAATCATCAAAGTCTGATCTATGCTTTGTTGAAATTCCTTTCGCTGCTTTTTTTACATGTTGTGGCCTTGCTTGTACATCTCTTGTATCAATCATTGTTAAAGGAAAACGAATCCAAGAATCTTTAACAGATTGTTGTCTTGTTGGATAAAATAAAGCGTACGGCTTGCGTAAAGAAGTGAGTCTAAATAGATGGGTAAATAAAAAGATAAATCCAAGTGAAATCCCGAAAAGTCCTCCTATTTCTGCAAATATGAGAAACGGGAAACGTAGTAATCGAACCGCATTACCCATTTTATAAATAGGTGTAATAAAGGAAGCGAGTGCTGATAGTGCAACGATAATTAATAAAATGTTACTCGTTAAACCTGCTTGTACAGATGCTTGTCCGATTACGATACCCCCTACGATACCGAGCGTTTGACCAACTTTCATCGGTAACCTCGCGCCAGCTTCTCTCAGTAAGTCGATCGCAAGTTCTAAAAAGAGTGCTTCAATTAAAGGTGGGAATGGTACTTGTGCTCTTGATAAAATTAAGGTTTCAAGTAAATCACTTGGAATAAGTTCATAATGATAATTTAAAACTGCAACGTATAACGGTGTAGCGCAAATTGAAAATAGAACGGCAATTAATCTTAAAATCCTTGAAAATGTAGCGTACATCCAGGAGACGTTATAGTCTTCTGGTGAAATGAAAAAATCAAAATAGGATACGGGTGTTAGTAAAACACTTGGAGAACCATCAACAAAAATAGCGATTTTTCCATCAATTAGTGCTTTTGTAACTCTATCAGTACGTTCTGTATTGATATAGAGAGGGAAAATCGATTTTTCACCCATTAATTCTTGTAAATAAGCACTATCATTAATTTGATCATATTCAAGAGCGCGTAATGACTCTTCTAGAAAATCTACATTATCTTTTTCAGCAAGGTTGTCTAAATACATCATGACAACTTTTGTTTTGGAAAACTCGCCGATAATCATTTCTTTTGTTTGTAAATCTAAAACAGGAAGACGTTTTCGAACTAAATTAATGTTTGTATCAATATCCTCTACGAAACCTTCTTGCGGACCAATAACAGTTGATTCGTTTAAAGGAGGGGTTGGTGCACGATAATTATCAATTGCAATGTTTGCAAGCATACATTTTTGATCTTGCTGATTCAATTGAATAATCGCATGCCCCTTTAAAACCATATCCTCAATTTTTTGTAAGTCGTTCGTAATTGTAATGCCGCTCATCGGGATATGTTCCTTAAGCTCTTCTAGTGATGCGTTAGGTCGTTCTAAAAGAGTGGGCATTAAATACTTTTGTAATTTTTCTCCATCAAGTGAAGGGCGATAGTAAGAAATCCAATAAGGCATCGTTTCATCGTCGGATGTATGATAATTTACAAAATCACTAGACTTTTTCAGCTTCTCTATTAAATTTTGTAAAGAATGAATACGATCTTTTTCTGGTTTTGTAAAGTCATAAATACTATTACCTCCAGAGCTTTGTTGCTTACTTTGAGAAGGTTCATCTTGCTTAGTGTTTTGCTGTTTATCTTGAAACGAATCACCTTGTTTAGCACTTTGTTGTTTATCTTGAGACGAATCATCTTGTTTAGCACTTTGTTGCCTATCTTGAGAGGAATCATCCTGTTTAGCGCTTTGTTGCTTATCTTGAGACGAATCATCTTGTTTAGCACTTTGTTGCCTATCTTGAGAGGAATCATCCTGTTTAGCGCTTTGTTGCTTATCCTGAAACGAATCACCTTGTTTAGCACTTTGTTGCCTATCTTGAGAGGAATCATCCTGTTTAACGTTTTGTTGCTTATCCTGAGAAGGGTCATTTTGTTTAGCACTTTGCTGCTTATCTTGAGAGGAATCATCCTGTTTAGCGTTTTGTTGCTTATCCTGAGAAGGGTCATCTTGTTTAGCACTTTGCTGCTTATCCTGAGACGAATCCTCTTGTTTAGCGTTTTGTTGCTTATCCTGAGACGAATCACCTTGTTTAGCGTTTTGTTGCTTATCCTGAGAGGAATCCTCTTGTTTAGCGTTTTGTTGCTTATCCTGAGAGGAATCCTCTTGTTTAGCACTTTGTTGCTTATTCTGAGAAGAATCTTTTTGCTCGTTATTTTTACCTTTATTATGTTTCATACTTCTAGTCTGTTCTTTGTTATCATCCTCTTGATTGTTAGAATGCTGCTCCTGATTATCTGTTTCGTTTGCTTCTGGTTTATTTGATTTTTTTTTCTTACGTAACCAATTCCAAATCATATGTACGCCCTCTTTAATCTTGTAATATAGTGCTATTTTGTGGCTAATTTTGTATATTATTCATTTATTTATGAAAAGAAGAAGGAGATTAGTTTGCATAGAAAAAAAACTTTAGTAAGCAGTTCATACTATAACGGGGAGAGGGAGAGTCTGTGCAAATTGTAAAAAAGGAGAAGTTTGTTTTAAAAGGGTTTACGTTTGAAAATGGCAGAGAAATTCCTGTTCAAATGGGATACGAGACATATGGCACTTTAAATAGAGAAAGGTCAAATGTGATTTTGGTTTGTCATTATTTTAGTGCAACAAGTCATGCGGCAGGAAAATATACAGTGCATGATGAGGAGTCTGGTTGGTGGGATGGGCTAATTGGACCTGGAAAAGCAATTGATACAAATAAGTATTTTGTTATATGTACGGATAATCTTTGTAATGTGCAGGTGAGGAATCCATATGTAATTACAACAGGACCGAAATCAATTAATCCAGAAACTGGAGAAGAATATGCTATGGATTTTCCGATTTTTACATTTCTTGATGTAGCTTGTGTGCAATATGAGTTAATAAAAGGTATGGGAATTTCAAGGTTACACGCTGTAATCGGACCGTCGGCGGGGGGGATGATTGCACAACAATGGGCGGTTCACTATCCACATATGGTAGAGCGGATGATTGGCGTTATTACGAACCCACAAAATCCAATTATTACGTCAGTAAACGTAGCGCAAAATGCGATTGAAGCAATTCAACTGGATCCAAGTTGGAAAGAGGGGAAATATGGAGAACAGCAGCCGATAAAGGGGCTTCATTTAGCAAATAGAATGATGTTTATGAACGCGTTTGATGAGCATTTTTATGAAATGGCATTTCCTCGTAATAGTATAGAGATAGAACCTTATGAAAAGTTTGCTACACTAACATCATTTGAAAAAGAAATAAATAAAGCGACATATAGAAGTATGGAGTTAGTAGATGCAAATTCATGGATATATACTGCGAAGGCAGTTTTATTGCATGATATTGCACATGGGTTTTCTTCACTAGAAGAATCTCTTTCTAACATAGAAGCGAATGTACTTATGATTCCGTGTAAACAAGATTTGCTTCAGCCGTCTCGTTATAATTATAAAATGGTTGATATTTTGCAAAAACAAGGAAAATATGCGGAAGTATATGAGATAGAAAGTATAAATGGGCATATGGCAGGAGCATTGGATATTCATTTATTCGAAAAGAAAGTTTATGAATTTTTGAATCGGAAAGTATCTAGTTTTGTGTAGAAGGAAAATGATGGGGAAAAGGTGCAGTGTTTGAAGTAGGCACCTTTTTTCACATGATTTGTAGACGGAAAATATATGTAGCAATTGCTATACCGAAAAACGCTATGCTAAGCAATAGAAATAAGAATGACATTTCTTGTGGCGATTTTATCTTTTTATTATTTTTCATACTAAGTACAATAATTGCAGCGAGTAAGAACACAATGCCTATAATGAAAAGAAAAAGCGTCATTTTAATCGACTCCTTTCATAAAACAAGTATATTGAGGATACAATGTGCTAGTTATGTTTGTAAAGAATAAGTTTTACGAGAAAATTGAGAAATAGCTTTTCGATTCTTTGCGTTCTTTCTTTTGCATGCTAAAATTGGTAGAGAATGTTTGTGAAAAAGAAACTAAAGGTTTTATTGTATATAAGGAGGAACTACATATGACAGAAGTTAAAACAATTACTACAGAAGAGGTGCAAGAGCGTTTAGAAAATGGAGAAACGTTATTTTTAGTAGATGTAAGAGAAGATGAAGAAGTAGCGGCAGGAAAAATTCCAGAAGCTGTACATATTAAAATGGGCGATATCCCACATAAAGTAGATTTCTTTAATAAAGAGAATGAATATATCTTTATTTGTCGTTCAGGAATGCGCAGTGAAAATGTATGTCATTATTTAAATGAACAAGGGTTTAAAACAGTGAACATGGTTGGCGGTATGCTTCAATATGAAGGTGAAACGAAATAGTTAATTGAAAAAAACTTGAAACGAGTCTGTTTCAAGTTTTTTTCTTTTGCATACAGTATAAAAAAGGAGGAGGGGTAAATGGGGATTAATTTGCGTAAAGTAAAAATTATTAATAATACAGGAGCTGTTAATGTCGGTGACTGTTATGATCTCTCACCTTTAGCTGTAGCAAAAGTATATGCAGGTGCTGGAGGATCAAGTGCGGCTATTTTTTTTAATGGAAAAAGGCAGCCAGAAGCGGTCATTAGAACATCAGTATTTCTTCCGCCTTTGGCAACGAGTACACGTACGTTAGGTTCATAGAGGAAAGGTAGAGTGTAATTATGCCTGCTCATATAAAAGAGTTTGTTATTGTGAATAACACTGGAAATATATTTACCGGTGATAATTTGAGTGACACTTCATTTACTGCTTCGAAATCATATAGTGGTTCAATGGGGTGTACTTGGATTGATGTTGTTACAGTAATAGGGACGGAGACGAAGCTTTGTTTACAGCCGGGAGATTCGGTGACGACGACGTATACAAGGGGCACTCCTGCTGGTACTGTAACAGGAGCAAATATGGGGCAAAATGTAAATACATCGAGTATAGCGCAAGCTGTCCCTAATACAGATAATATGGATTCAATTGCAGGACTCCCTTAAGAAATTAAGGGAGTTTTTATTATTTAAAATAAAAATAGTCTTGGAAATTATTTTTGTAAATAGATTAAGAAGAGGCTTATTTATTATGAAAAAGATGGTTTGTAGGTGGTGAAAGTGTGAAGAATCGTGATAATAATCGGAAGCAAAATTCGTTAAGCTCTAATTTTAGAATTCCACCCGAACTTATTGGGCCTACTTTCCCCCCTGTTCCAACTGGGTTTACAGGTATAGGGATTACTGGTCCAACCGGTCCACAAGGCCCAACAGGACCTCAAGGACCAAGAGGATTACAAGGTCCGATGGGGGAGATGGGCCCGACAGGACCTCAAGGTGTGCAAGGGATACAAGGATCAGTTGGGCCAATAGGTGCAACTGGACCAGAAGGACAGCAGGGCCCACAAGGATTGAGAGGACCACAAGGAGAAACTGGAGCGACAGGATCTCAAGGGGTGCAAGGGTTACAAGGTCCGATTGGTCCAACGGGAGCGACTGGGGCACAAGGTATACAAGGGATACAGGGATTACAGGGGCCAATTGGAGCGACGGGACCTGAGGGACCTCAAGGAATACAAGGCGTCCAAGGGTTACCGGGTGTAACTGGTCCACAAGGAATACAAGGAGCACAAGGGATACAAGGAACACAAGGACCGAGTGGAAATACAGGTGCAACCGGAGCAACTGGTCAGGGGATAACAGGCCCGACTGGAATAACAGGTCCAACTGGGATAACTGGACCATCTGGAGGACCTCCTGGTCCGACGGGGCCGACTGGTGCGACAGGTCCGGGCGGTGGACCGAGTGGAAGTACAGGTGCGACTGGAGCAACTGGGAATACTGGAGCTACAGGAAGTACAGGGGTAACAGGAGCAACGGGAAGTACAGGTCCGACTGGAAGCACGGGAGCACAGGGCTTGCAAGGAATCCAAGGGATTCAAGGGCCAATTGGGCCAACAGGTCCAGAAGGTCCGCAGGGTATTCAAGGTATTCCTGGTCCGACGGGAGTAACTGGTGAACAAGGAATACAAGGAGTTCAAGGTATTCAAGGGGCAACGGGAGCAACAGGAGATCAAGGTCCACAAGGTATACAGGGGGCTATAGGGCCTCAAGGGGCAACAGGGGCAACAGGAGATCAAGGTCCACAAGGAATACAAGGAGTACCAGGGCCATCAGGAGCAACAGGGCCACAGGGAGTTCAAGGGATACAAGGTCCGATGGGTGATATAGGACCAACAGGTCCAGAAGGCCCAGAGGGACTTCAGGGGCCGCAAGGAATTCAAGGTGTGCCAGGTCCAGTTGGAGCGACGGGTCCAGAGGGTCCTCAGGGGATACAAGGTATTCAAGGACCGGTAGGAGCAACAGGTCCACAAGGTCCACAAGGAATACAGGGAATACAAGGTGTGCAAGGGATAACGGGAACAACTGGAGTACAAGGAGCAACTGGAATTCAAGGGATACAAGGGGAAATAGGAGCAACGGGTCCAGAGGGTCCCCAAGGAGTGCAAGGTGCTCAAGGGGAGATTGGTCCAACAGGTCCGATGGGTCCCCAAGGTGTGCAAGGAGTACAAGGAATTCAAGGAGCGACGGGCGCACAAGGAGTGCAAGGTCCACAGGGAATTCAAGGAATCCAAGGTCCGACGGGGGCAACAGGAGATACGGGAGCAACTGGGGCGACAGGGGAAGGCACTACAGGTCCAACAGGAGTAACCGGTCCAACAGGGGTAACAGGACCATCTGGAGGACCAGCAGGACCGACCGGCCCAACGGGGCCATCAGGTCCGGCGGGAGTAACAGGTCCATCTGGTGGACCACCTGGCCCGACAGGAGTAACCGGGGCGACAGGAGTAACAGGAGATACTGGGGCGACAGGCTCAACTGGAGTGACAGGAGCGACAGGAGAAACGGGAGCAACCGGAGTGACGGGTTTGCAAGGTCCGCAAGGAATCCAAGGTGTGCAGGGAGAGATAGGTCCGACGGGTCCCCAAGGTGTTCAAGGTCCCCAAGGAATTCAAGGAGTAACGGGGGCCACTGGAGATCAAGGTCCGCAAGGGATTCAAGGCCCACAAGGCGACATAGGTCCAACCGGCCCACAAGGAATTCAAGGCCCACAAGGTTCTCAAGGAATCCAAGGAGCGACAGGGGGAACAGGAGCACAAGGTCCACAGGGAATCCAAGGTCCGCAAGGTGACATAGGTCCGACTGGGCCACAAGGTCCAACTGGAATCCAAGGGATACAAGGAGAAATAGGTCCAACAGGTCCAGAAGGCCCAGAAGGACTTCAGGGCCCGCAAGGAATACAAGGTGTTCAAGGGCCAGTTGGAGCAACGGGTCCAGAGGGTCCTCAGGGGATACAAGGCATTCAAGGACCGGTAGGAGCAACAGGCCCACAAGGTCCACAAGGAATACAGGGAATCCAAGGTGTGCAAGGGATAACGGGAGCAACTGGAGCACAAGGAGCAACTGGAATTCAAGGGATACAAGGGGAAATAGGAGCAACGGGTCCAGAGGGCCCCCAAGGAGTGCAAGGTATACAAGGGGTGATTGGTCCAACCGGTCCGATGGGGACACAGGGAGTGCAAGGAATTCAAGGGATTCAAGGAGCAACAGGTGCACAAGGAGTGCAAGGCCCACAAGGAATTCAAGGGATACAAGGTCCGACGGGAGCAACAGGAGATACGGGGGCAACCGGAGCGACGGGAGAAGGAACTACCGGTCCAACAGGAGTAACCGGTCCAACAGGGGTGACTGGTCCGTCAGGAGGACCAGCAGGACCGACCGGCCCAACGGGGCCATCAGGTCCGACAGGAGTGACAGGTCCATCAGGTGGACCACCTGGCCCGACAGGAGCAACAGGTGCGACAGGAGTAACAGGAGATAACGGGGCGACAGGCTCAACTGGAGTGACAGGAGCGACAGGAGCAACGGGAGCAACCGGAGTGACGGGTTTACAGGGCCCGCAAGGAATCCAAGGTGTTCAAGGAGAGATAGGTCCAACCGGTCCACAGGGTATTCAAGGTCCTCAAGGAATCCAAGGAGTAACGGGGGCAACCGGAGCACAAGGTCCCCAAGGAATTCAAGGCCCACAAGGCGACATAGGTCCAACCGGCCCGCAAGGAATTCAAGGTCCACAAGGTCCTCAAGGAATCCAAGGAGCGACAGGAGCAACAGGAGCACAAGGCCCACAGGGAATCCAAGGTCCACAAGGTGACATAGGTCCGACCGGCCCACAAGGCCCGCAAGGAATTCAAGGCCCGCAAGGAATTCAAGGTCCAACGGGAGCTACAGGAGCAACCGGAGCGACAGGTCCACAAGGGATTCAAGGTCCACAAGGAATTCAAGGCCCGCAAGGAATTCAAGGTCCAACGGGAGCTACAGGAGCAACCGGAGCGACAGGTCCCCAAGGAATTCAAGGCCCGCAAGGAATTCAAGGTCCAACGGGAGCTACAGGAGCAACCGGAGCGACAGGTCTCCAAGGAATTCAAGGTCCAACGGGAGCTACAGGAGCAACCGGAGCGACAGGTCTCCAAGGAATTCAAGGCCCACAAGGAATTCAAGGCCCGCAAGGAATCCAAGGTCCAACGGGGGCTACAGGAGCAACCGGTTCACAAGGCCCAACTGGAGATACAGGTCCAACCGGAGCTGGAGCCACTGGAGCGACCGGGGCGACTGGAGTTAGTACAACTGCAACATATGCATTTGCGAATAATACATCAGGAACCGCTATTTCTGTTTTATTAGGTGGCACGAATGTACCATTACCGAACAATCAAAATATTGGTCCAGGAATTACTGTTAGTGGAGGAAATACTGTATTTACAGTTGCGAATGCAGGGAATTATTATATAGCTTATACAATTAATCTAACGGCAGGATTACTTGTAAGTTCTCGTATAACTGTAAATGGCAGTCCGCTTGCGGGAACGATAAATGCTCCGACAGTTGCTACTGGTTCATTTAGTGCAACAATAATTGCTAACTTGCCTGCTGGAGCTGCTGTTAGCTTACAGTTATTTGGAGTAGTTGCAATAGCTACATTATCTACAGCAACGCCAGGGGCTACCCTGACTATTATTAGATTAAGTTAATAAGCAGAGAACCTTGAAGCTTTTATGTTTCAAGGTTTTTTTATCTTTGTATTTGTAAGTAAACCTCGTTAACCAGGGGGAGTGAATCCCCTCTAATTATTTAAAGTTTCACTTTATTCACTTGAGCAAAAACATCGCAGTTCGAAAATATATTATAATAGAATGAAAAGAAAGAAATTTGGCAGAAAGGGAGGGTGGCGATGCAGGAGATGGTTAAAGATTTTTTTGGACGCCCACTTCAAGATTTACGTATATCTGTCATTGATCGTTGCAATTTTAGATGTACATATTGTATGCCAGCGGAAATATTTGGGCCAGAATATGCTTTTTTGAAAGACGAGTTTTTACTAACTTTTGATGAAATTGAGCGTTTGGCAAAATTATTTGTTAGCATCGGTGTACGGAAAATTAGACTTACTGGCGGTGAGCCACTGCTTCGTAAAGATTTAACAAAACTTATTGCACGTCTTGTGAAAATTGATGGGCTAATAGATATAGGGTTAACGACAAATGCTATTCATTTAACGAAACAAGCGAAGGCATTAAAAGAAGCTGGATTACATAGAGTGAATGTTAGTTTAGATGCGATAGATGATGACATATTTAAGAATATTAATGGTCGAAATATTAATACGAAACCGGTAATTAAGGGAATTATAGCAGCTAAAGAGGCGGGCTTGGAAGTAAAGGTAAATATGGTTGTGAAAAAAGGGATGAACGATCATCAAGTACTACCGATGGCTGCGTATTTTAAAGAGCAAGGAATCACGCTTCGGTTTATTGAGTTTATGGATGTTGGTAGTACAAATGGGTGGAATTTTGATCAAGTCGTTACAAAACGAGAATTGATTGAGATGATTCATAAGGTGTATCCGCTTGAGCCAGCTGAAGCGCATTACTTTGGTGAAGTTGCGAAGCGATATCGGTACGTTGGAACAAATGTTGAAGTTGGTTTTATTACATCTGTTTCTGAGTCATTTTGTGTCTCTTGTACGAGGGCGAGAATTTCGGCAGATGGAAAGTTTTATACGTGCTTATTTGCGACAGAGGGTTTGGATGTAAGAGAACTTCTTAGAGGAAATCTTTCGGATGAGGAGTTATTAAGTGTTATACAAGATGTATGGATGAATAGAAAAGATAGGTATTCGGATGAACGAACAGAAGAAAGTGCAAAAAATCGTCCAAAAATCGAAATGTCTTATATAGGAGGATAAGAAAGGGGGGTATCGCATGCAGGAGCGATATTCAAGACAAATATTATTTTCTGGTGTTGGAGAAGAAGGACAGAGAAAAATAAGAGAGAAGCATGTGCTTATTATTGGTGCTGGTGCTCTCGGTGCGGCAAATGCAGAAGCGATTGTTAGAGCGGGTGTTGGAAAAGTAACGATTGCTGATCGTGATTATGTAGAATGGAGTAATTTACAAAGACAACAACTATATACAGAAGAAGATGCAAAGCAGTATAAACCGAAGGCGGTAGCGGCAGCAGAGCATTTAAGAGCGATTAATTCTGAAGTGGAAATAAATCCGGTTGTGACAGATGTAACGGTGCAAGAAATGGAAGAATTAGTGAATGATGTAGATTTAATATTAGATGCGACAGATAATTTTGAAACGCGTCTTCTCATTAATGATATTTCACAAAAGTATAATATTCCGTGGATATATGGTGGGTGCGTTGGAAGCTACGGAGTAACGTATACAATTTTACCAGGGAAAACACCGTGTTTTCGCTGTTTAATGGAGCATCCGGCGAGCGGAGCAACATGTGACACAGCTGGTATTATACAACCGGCAGTACAATTAGTAGTTGCGCATCAAACTACGGAAGCGCTGAAAATATTAGTAGAAGACTACGGAGCGCTTCGTGAAACGATGTTATCATTTGATCTTTGGAATAATCAACAGATGGCATTTAAAGTGAATAGGCAGAAAAAAGATACTTGTTTATCTTGCGGAAGGTTACGTACATATCCGAGTTTAACATTTGAAGCACAAACGAAAACAGAAGTGTTATGTGGGCGAAATACAGTGCAAATTCGTCCAGGTGTGCGGAAGAATTTTAATTTGGAAGAAATTAAAAAGCGCTTACAAAGAAGCGTAGAGATAAAGGCGACACCTTATTTATTGTCGTTTCCGGTAGAAGAATATCGTTTTGTTTTATTTACAGATGGCAGAGCTTTCATTCATGGGACGAATGATATAAATGTAGCGAAAAGTTTATATGCAAGATATATAGGTTGAACCTAAAGGGAATCCTTTAGGTTCAACGGAGAAAGGATTATGAATTTCTCGTATAATCTCCACTTTTTCCGCCTGTTTTTTCAAGTAAGTACGTTTCGCCGATAATCATACCTTTATCGACAGCTTTACACATATCATACACAGTAAGAGCGGTAGCCGAAGCAGCTGTTAAAGCTTCCATTTCAACACCGGTGCTACCTTCTGTTTTAACTTTTACTTCAATGAGTAAACGATATTGTTCTTCTGATTGTTTCCAATCGAAAGAAACGTCAACACCTTTTAATAGTAAAGGATGGCACATTGGGATAATATCAGAAGTTCGTTTCGCAGCCATAATGCCTGCGATTTGCGCAACTGCTAATACGTCACCTTTCCCAATTTCATTGTGAGAGATTTTATCGTAAATTTCTTTCGTAACGACAATGCTAGAGCACGCAATTGCTGTTCGAACGGTTGCTTTTTTGTCACTTATATCAACCATCTTCGCGCGTCCTTGGTCATTAAAGTGTGTAAATGAAGACATGGAATTCCTCCTTGAAGTAATTTCTATTGAATATATAAAGTTTAATCGAGATAAAAAAAATTGCAAATATGAGGTGAGAAACGATGGTAGAAAAACGAATTCCAATTCAAGTTGCTGAGGCAGTAGAACGGGTAATGAAATATGCAAAGCATGGTGAAGTAGAAGAAATTTCTATTACGGAAAGTTACGGGAGAATTCTCGGGGAAGATGTTGTCTCAGATCATGACGTTCCTCATTTTGATCGTTCCCCTTACGATGGTTTCGCCATTCGAGCAGAAGATACGAAAGAAGCAACTCAAGAGAATCCAGTTGAATTTGAAGTAATAGGAGAAATCGGGGCAGGTTCTGTTTTTACAGAAGAAGTAGGATCTTTTCAGGTGGTTCGTATTATGACAGGAGCAGCTATTCCACAAGATTGCAATGCAGTCGTAATGCTAGAGCTGACAGAAGGGTTTGAGAAGAACGGGAAAACATATATGAAGTTAAAACGCCCTTTTAATAACGGTGACAATGTGTCATTTAAAGGAGAAGATATAAAACAAAATCAAGTTCTCGTTCAGAAAGGCGTTGCCATTAATCCAGGTGTTGCCGCCTTATTAGCAACGTTTGGATATAGCACTGTGAAAGTTGTAAAACAGCCTGTTGTCGGTATTGTA
The DNA here is from genome assembly GCF_003458115.1 of Bacillus sp. ISO11. Classification (NCBI taxonomy): domain Bacteria; kingdom Bacillati; phylum Bacillota; class Bacilli; order Caryophanales; family Bacillaceae; genus Bacillus; species Bacillus sp. ISO11. The sequence goes on from NZ_QXCO01000002.1 coordinate 60,991, forward strand.
ACGACAGGAAGTGAATTATTAGAAGTACATGAACCGTTAGAACCGGGGAAAATTAGAAATAGTAACTCGTATATGATCGCAGCTCAAATTATGAAAGCTGGCGGGAAAGTTCGTTATTATGGTCAACTCGCGGATGAGTTAGATGCATGTTTTACAGCTGTTCAATCAGCGGTGGATGAGGTCGACATTTTAATTACAACAGGCGGTGTATCAGTAGGAGATTATGACTACTTACCAGCTATTTATGAAAGGTTACAGGCAAATGTACTCTTTAATAAGATAGCCATGAGGCCCGGAAGTGTAACGACAGTAGCTGAAGTTGATGGAAAGTTACTCTTTGGTTTATCAGGAAATCCGTCTGCTTGTTATGTAGGCTTTGAATTATTTGTGCATCCAATTATAAAAACGTATTTGTATGCGAAGGAACCTCACGTATATAGAGCGGATGCTATTTTACAAAAAGATTTTCCAAAGCCAAATCCATTTACTCGTTTCGTAAGAGCGAACGTAACAATTGTGGACGGGGCGTTACAAGCGATGCCAGTTGGTTTAGATAAATCGAGTGCGGTATCTTCACTTGCAGATGCGAATGCTTTTATCGTGTTACCTGGAGGAACGAGAGGATTTGAGACCGGAATGAAAGTATCCGTATTATTGTTAGAGCACTCTGAGGGATGTGATTGGCCATGGGCAAAGCCCCTTCAATCTTACAAATAGTAGGATATCAAAATAGCGGGAAAACAACACTTGTTGAGAAAGTGGTGCATGCATTAGCTGAACGAAAAATGAAAGTTGCTACAATTAAACATCACGGGCACGGAGGCTTTCCAGAAGTAGCGCAAAAAGATAGCGAAAGACACCGCAAAGCTGGTGCTGTCGTAAGTAGTGTAGAAGGTGCTGGATTGCTTTCACTTTCTTCACTAAGAAAGAAATGGTCCTTGCAAGAAATTATTCGCTTATATGAGTTTTTTGAAGTGGATACAATTTTAATAGAAGGCTATAAAAAAGAGAATTACTCGAAAGTAGTGTTACTTCGTTCTGCGGAAGACATTGAGCTTTTACATAAAGTAGAAAATATAGTGGCGGTTATTACGTGGTATGATGTTCCGGCAAATATACGAGAAGAATATAAAATATTTCATATAACAGAAGAAGAGTTGTACATAGACTGGTTTTTACAAACGGTTAGGAGTGCGAAATGATAAATACATATTATGAAGTAATTGATACAGAAATCTCAATTGAAGAAGTAACGAAGAAAGTAATTCGACGTGAATGCGGTGCTGTTACAACATTTATTGGAACGGTTAGAGAGTTTACGAAAGGGCGTCGTACATTATACTTAGAGTATGTTGCTTATAAGACGATGGCAGAAAAGATGCTAGAGAAAATTGGCTTGGAAGTGAAAGAGAAATGGCCAGGTACATATGTTGCGATTACACATCGCATCGGTACGTTGCAAATTTCTGATATAGCGGTTGTTGTTGCTGTTTCAACACCACACCGTAAAGCGGCTTATGAAGCGAACGAATATATTATGGAACGCATAAAACAAATTGTTCCGATTTGGAAAAAGGAGTTTTGGGAAGATGGTGACTCATGGATTGGTGATCAATTAGAAAAAACACCATATCCGGCGGGAGAGCCTGGGAAGGAGCTATAAGTATGATTAGAGTATTGTTATTTGCGCACTTGCAAGAAGAAGCCGGGACAAGTGAATTACAAATAGAGAAAGAAAATATTACGGTTGCACAGTTAAAAGATGTTGTTGCGAACGAATATAATGTACCAGTTTCAGAGCCAATTATGGTTGCGATTAATGAAGAATACGCAAATGAAGATGACAGGGTCCAATCTGGTGATGTTGTTGCACTAATTCCACCAGTGAGCGGTGGTTAATATTGGATTTATTAAAACGACTTTCCTACATAGGGAAAGTCGTTTTTTTATGGCAGTTTTGAGAACACTAATCTATAGAACAAGGAGGGAACTATGAAAAAAATATGTGTAGTTATCACAATGCTATGTGTGGCCTTTTTCTCTTCTCCAAGCGATTCTTTCGCGAAAGAATCAAGAGAACAGCTTTTAGAGAGTGCATTATCAAATAGGTACTATTCAGTTATTAGACAAGTGACAGAAGATCAATATGAATGTGCTTCAGTTATAGATATAAAGCGTCTCGGCAAGAAAGATGAATTTGTTCCTAGATACGAATTGAAGCTACAATTTCTTACATTTCAAGGAGCGCATAATCCGCCGAACGATAAAGTTACGCTTACTTTGGAAGATCATTTAGATCACGTAAAGATAAAGAAAGTGGAGCGAGAAAAGAATGTTTCTGACGCTATTGCAGAAAAAGTTTGTGAACGGGAAAAAGAAAAAATAAAAGCTCACTCTAACGACTTAGAGTGATAATCTATGGCATTTAGTAAAGAAAGGTAATGAGTGATGGATATATTTTTAGCGATTTTACCAGCTATATTTTGGGGAAGTATTGTGCTATTTAACGTAAAACTGGGCGGGGGCCCGTATAGTCAAACGCTCGGAACAACATTTGGAGCACTTATTTTTTCAATTGTTGTTTATATTTTTATGAAGCCAGTATTAACACCTACCGTTATCGGAGTTGGAGTTGTGTCAGGTTTATTTTGGGCGCTTGGTCAGGCGAATCAATTGAAAAGTATTGATTTAATGGGTGTTTCGAGGACGATGCCAATTTCAACAGGACTTCAATTAGTCGCGACGACTTTATTTGGCGTTATCGTATTTCATGAATGGTCCACGACAATATCGGTCGTTCTTGGGGTTTTAGCGCTCGTTTGTATTATTATCGGTGTTATTTTAACATCGCTTCAAAGTGAAGAAGAAAAGAATGCAGAGCAAGCAGCAAACTTTAAAAGAGGTATCGTAATTTTATTAATTTCAACAGTCGGTTATTTAGTTTACGTAGTAGTAATTAGGTTATTTAACGTAGATGGCTGGTCGGCTTTGTTGCCACAAGCAGTTGGTATGGTGTTAGGTGGGATTTTGCTTACCTTTAAACATCATCCATTTAATAAATATGCAATTCGCAATATTATTCCAGGATTAATTTGGGCAGCTGGAAATATGTTTTTATTCATTTCACAGCCGCGTGTTGGAGTCGCAACAAGTTTCTCGCTATCGCAAATGGGAATTATTATTTCCACGCTTGGTGGGATCCTTATATTAGGTGAAAAGAAAACGAAACGTCAATTAACGGGTATCGTTGTCGGTATCGTTTTTATTATCGCAGCCGGAATTATGTTAGGTATAGCCAAAAGTTAAAGGAGGTATGGAAATGTATAGTGATTTAGCAGGGAAAGTTGTCGTTATTACAGGATCAGCAACTGGTCTCGGAAGAGCGATGGGAGTGAGGTTTGCTAAGGAAAAAGCGAAAGTGGTTATTAATTATCGCTCACGAGAATCAGAAGCGAATGATGTGTTAGAAGAAATTAAAAAGGTAGGCGGCGAAGCGATTGCTGTAAAAGGTGATGTAACCGTCGAATCAGATGTTGTGAATCTCATTCAATCTGCTGTGAAAGAGTTTGGTACGCTTGACGTTATGATTAATAATGCAGGGATAGAAAACGCGGTACCGTCGCATGAAATGCCGCTTGAAGATTGGAATAGGGTAATTAATACAAATTTAACAGGTGCTTTTTTAGGAAGTCGTGAAGCGATTAAATATTTTGTAGAACATGATATTAAAGGGTCTGTCATTAATATGTCTAGTGTTCATGAGAAAATTCCGTGGCCACTATTTGTGCACTATGCAGCAAGTAAGGGTGGCATTAAACTGATGACAGAAACGCTAGCGTTAGAATATGCGCCAAAAGGTATTCGAGTAAATAATATTGGGCCAGGTGCAATTAATACGCCAATTAATGCCGAAAAGTTTGCTGATCCTAAAAAACGTGCTGACGTAGAAAGTATGATACCTATGGGCTATATTGGAAAACCTGAAGAAATCGCAGCAGTAGCAACTTGGCTTGCTTCATCAGAGGCGAGTTACGTAACTGGAATTACGTTATTTGCAGATGGTGGAATGACTTTATACCCATCGTTTCAAGCTGGGCGTGGGTAATATGAAAAGGACAAAGAGTTTTATCTCTTTGTCCTTTTTTACAAAAAAAATAGCGTTCGGCTATTTTAAAATTAATGATTAATTGTATCTTGAAGAAATTCTGTTGCTTGATGTTCAGTAACATTTTGTACGAGCGCGACTTCGCTGATCATCATTTTTCGTGCATTATCTAGCATTTGTTTTTCGCTCGCATTTAATGTTCTCTCTTTATTACGGCGAAGTAAATCCCGAACCACTTCTGCGCTATCTTGTAAATTGCCATTTTTCATTTTTTCCATATTCATTGTATATCTTTGTTTCCATGAGAGTGATGGGTCTGACTCCCCGTTTTGAAATTCAAGAAGTATATCATCTAACGTACCTCGATCAACGATATAACGAATACCTGATTTTTTTAATTGTTCCATCGGAAGCATTACTTGCATATCTTTACTAATGATGCGTATCACACAATATTGACGTGAAGTACCTAATATTTCTTTCTCTTCAATTGCTTCGATAATTCCTGCACCGTGCATTGGATAAACGATTTTATCACCAATTTGAAACAAATCATCCACCTCCATATGTGGTAACCACTTTTAATGATAGCATACGCATGTAAAAATGTCAAATTTTATATAATAACATAACATTTATATTAGAGTCAATAAGGTGAAGTGCTTTTTTTTATGTTTTTTTTGAACTTATTTATCCCGCATTAACGGGCAATAAGACCCCCACCTCAAAATTCAGCGAAAGCAAAGAAGTTAGGTGGGGGGGCGGGCTGATAATCAGTGGAGGATGAATAAACCCCTCCGCTGATTAAAGTTTCACTTTATAGTGATTTTTTTAGAAAAATAGTACAGGTGAGAAAGAAGGCATATCCACTTATTTTTAAGCATAAAATGTAAAAGCGCTAATACAATATACCTAAATCCGTTCTTTGCAAAGGAGGGAGAGAAGGTGGGGCGCACAATAAAAATTGATATTACAAATAAAGTTGTAGCTAAATTTAGACCAAATTATTTGGAATTATATACGAGTAAATTTATGATAGGTAAGTTTTATGTCTATACTGAAGATAAAAAATATGTGTTAGAAGACGGATATATATATGAGAATGGAAAGTTTTATCGCATCATAGATACGCACCGTGGCAATAATCAAGCGGCGGAGGGCTGCGATCTAGGATGGTGTTAACATGATTCGTGTGAAAGTTTTTGATGAAAGTCACGAAAAAGACTTAGAAGACGCTGTGAATGTGTTTTTGAAAAAGATTGATGATAGCAACTTTGTAGATATTAAGTATCAAGTTGGTGTTTCCATTAACGACGATGAAAACCAAATTTATTGTTTTTCAGCAATGATCGTTTATAAAGCATAAAAAAGAGCTGGCTCACCCAGCTCTTTTTTATGTTTTATGTTGGGACAACATGTGTCGGTAATACGTTCATAATAGATTGGGGTGTGCCTAATTTCTTTGTCGTTAAAAGAGGCTCCCCTGTTTCATGATTTTGGGCATCTTTACACATACCAAGGTGATAACGATCACCTAAAAATGGATCAATATAAAAACCGTTTTTGAATACTTTATCATTCGGATGTTTTTCATGATGAATATCAGAGCAGTTAATGCAATAGAACATAGCTTTCATCCCCTTTTTATTTTTGTTTGAAAAAAGTGAGTCGGTAGTCATTTCGCTCCTGAGGAAATGTTGAGGAGAAGAGAAATAACTACCTACTCAAATGGTGGGCATATTCCTTCTGATTTGTCATATCTCGCGTATTGTCCCTTGAGGGAAGGAGGAGAGACGAAGTACGCATGATATAAGTAAGGCGCTTCTCTCAAGATAAATGATGGAGTTTCATGTTGAGAGAAGTTTTTATTTTGTATTGCCTTTGTGAGTATATTATGAGGAAATGCTAAGAGGGTGTTTGTCCTGTTGAAAAAATGTTGAGAATTTCTCAACAGTAAAAGAATTAGCGTTGACACGAAACTAAAAGGTGTTATATTATCGAAGTATAACCAAAAGGTGTTATGTTATAACGCCGAGTAAAGGAGAATGAAAATGGAACAACAAAATACATTAAATGATATTAAACAAACAATCGTTTTTAACGCGTCTATTCAAAAGGTATGGAGTGTAGTATCAACTGCAGAAGGGATTGCGTCATGGTTTATGCCAAATGATTTTGTATTAGAGGTAGGACATGAATTTCATGTGCAATCACCATTTGGGCCATCACCATGTAAAGTGTTAGAAATTGATGAGCCAAACCATTTATCTTTCTCATGGGATACAGATGGCTGGGTTGTTTCATTTAATTTGAAAGACTTAGGAGATAACAAAACAGAATTTACGTTAATTCACGGCGGCTGGAAACATCCTGATGAAATTCTTCCGAAAGCAAATGCGAAGAGCTCTATTATTCGCGATAGAATGAGCGGTGGTTGGGTAGCAATTGTAAATGAAAAACTGAAAAAGGTTGTCGAAGGCTAAGTGTCCTCGTCAGCAGCGAAATATGATGTATTTCAAGCAATTGCTGATCCAACCCGCCGAGAAGTAATACGGTTATTAAGTGACAAAGAGTTACCGATTTCCAAAATAACGGATCATTTTCCGATGAGTCGTACTGCGGTTGTAAAGCACCTTCATATTCTTTCGGAAGCGAATTTAGTAAGTGGAAGAAAAAGCGGAAGAGAGAAGATATATCGTTTGCATCCAGAACCATTAGAAGAATTACAACAGTGGCTCTCATATTATGAACGTTTTTGGGATAATAAATTATCCATGCTGAAACATATTGTGGAGAATGAAGAATAAAAAAAGGATGACCAAAATGGTCATCCTTTTTATTGTTGCTCACTTGTTTGTGTAGCTGGCTTTAATAAAAGCCAACCGATAATTAATGTACATACTGCTAATACGAAAGTGCTCATATAAATAACGTGTACACTTGCAGCTAATGCGGATTGTGATTCAGTGGCTACACTTGCTGTAGTCCCGCCGTGTCCACCAGATACAAGATCAAGGTTTTTAATGCCGCGTGCATGAATCATCGTATTAAAGATTGTTCCAAAGATTGCAGCACCTAACGTTTGACTGAATGTATTAATAAATGTGTTTAAACCAACGGCTGTTCCGCGTGTATGAGCTGGTACGGCTGCTTGAATTGTTACCATGTAAATCGGTGTCACAAGCCCCATTCCTAAGCCGAATAATCCGACTGCTACATAAATAAGGAACGATGGTGAATTTGTTGATAGTGTAAATAATAAGAACGTAGCGACTGATAAAATGCTAGCTCCAAGTAAAATGATTTGTTTCGTTTTTAATTTGCCTACTAAGTTACCAGAGAAAATAGCGCCAAATGTCCACATAACAGGGATTGGCATTAAAATAAGTCCAGCTTCTGTAGCATTTTTCCCTAATACACCTTGGCTCCAAATTGGAAGGTACATTGTAATACTAATAATCATTGCGCCAGCAATAAGAGTTAATATATTTATCGTAGATAATGTACGGTTAGAGAAAAGTGCTAGCGGAATTAATGGTTCTGGAGATTTTTTCTCGATGAATAAGAAAATAATAAATGAAATAGCGGCAAAGATTAATAGGCCGATAATTGTCATGTCTCCCCAGTTTTGCTTACTGCTACCTGTTAATAATGCATATAGTAGAGCGATTGTACTTAATGAGAAGACTGTTGCACCAAGATAATCGATATGATGCTTAGCAGGTTTAATAGATTCTTTGTAGTAAATTGCAATCATTAAGCAAGCGATAATTCCGAATGGAACGTTTAGGAAGAAAATATAGCGCCAAGAAAGGGAATCAACTAAAAATCCACCTACTAACGGTCCGATAACACCGGATACACCCCAAACGGCACTCATCCAACCTTGTGCTTTCGCGCGGTCTTTCGCTTCGCTATATAAGTCTCCAATAATCGTCATTGTGATTGGCATAACAGCACCAGCACCGATACCTTGAAGCGCGCGGAAAAAGATTAATTGTTCCATCGATGTAACGACTCCGCAAAGTGCAGAACCGACTAAAAAGATTGTAGCTCCGATCAGTAAAACTTTTTTACGGCCAAATAAATCAGCGAGCTTTCCGTATATTGGAGTCGAAACAGCTGTTGCAAGCATATAAATTGCATATACCCAACTAACAAGTTCGACGCCTGACAAATCACTCGTTATACGAGGGATTGCTGTACTAACAATCGTTCCTTCTACCGCAGAAAGAAACGTCATTAACATTAAAGACATCATGACTTTTTTTCTCATTTGTTTTCCCCTTACCCTTTTTTAAATATTCAACAATATAAAATATAAAGGTACTAAGGTAAATAAAGCAACAAAAAAGCAATGGAAAGTTACATGGAGCAGATATTTGTCGCTTCTTGTCGGTAAGTCGATAAATTTGGAAAATCGCCGATATAAGTTGCAGAATCGCTGATAAATTTGGGGAATCGCCGATATAAGTTGCGGAATCGCTGATATATTTGTGGAATTGCTCATATAATTTCATGTACCTATAAAAAAAGAAACAGGAATCCCTGTTTCTTTTTTTAATACTGCATTTTCGCGTTTTCTCCAGCTGTCGTTCCGGCAATTCTACCAGTAACAAGGGCTGATGTAATATTATAGCCACCAGTATAACCGTGAATATCAAGAACTTCTCCGCAGAAATATAAGCCGTTCGTAAATTTAGAAGACATTTCTTTCGGGTTAATTTCTTTCACGGATACACCGCCGCCAGTAACGAATGCTTTTTCAATTGACTGCGTACCATTTACATTCACAGTAAACTCTTTAAAGTCTTTCACAAGTGCACGAATCTTTTCGTGAGAAACTTGTCCAGCTTGTTCGCTACCGTCAATTTCATTTTTTTCTAATAAGAATAGGAAGTAACGTTCAGGAACATAACCTTTTAAAACGTTTTTAATTCCTTTTTTCGGATCTTCTTTCATTTGTTTCAGCATGCGCTGAAATAGTTGCTCACTATTTTCCTCTGGCAATGCATCAATACTCATTTGTATTGTATTCGTTTTAAACTTTTTCAGTGCTTTCACGACGAATTGACTACAGCGAAGAGCAGCGGGTCCGGATAGGCCGAAATGAGTGAAGAGCATGTCCATTTTGTGAGAAATGATAGCTTTTCCTTTCGGGTTTAATACACTTAAGTTTATATCACGTAAAGCAAGGCCTTGTAATGAGCGGTCACGTATAAACGGCTCGTTTGAAAGGATAGGTACTTCTGTTGGGAATAATTCTGTGATTGTATGACCCGCTTTTTCAGCCCAAGCATATCCGTCTCCAGTAGATCCAGTTTGAGGAACTGATTTTCCGCCAACAGCGATAACGACGTGATTTGTTTCTAACACTTCACCTGTTTGCAGTATAACTGCTTTCGTTTGACCATTTTCATATTCAATCGTTTCAACAGGCGTATTTGTACGAATTTTTACACCTAAGTCTTTTAATCGTGTTAAAAGTGCGTCTACAACAGATTGTGCTTTGTTTGACACAGGGAACATGCGACCATGGTCTTCTTCTTTCAATTTAACACCAAGATTTTCGAAGAATGTAATAATATCTTCATTATTAAAAATAGAAAAAGCGCTGTATAAGAAGCGACCGTTTCCTGGTATATGTTTAACAATTTCATCAAGTGGTAGACGGTTCGTTACGTTACAGCGTCCGCCACCAGAAATTGCAAGTTTACGCCCAAGTTTATTTCCTTTATCAAGAAGTAAGACATTTGCGCCTTCTTCTGCAGCACCAATTGCAGCCATTAGCCCAGAAGGACCGCCGCCGATGACAATAACATCATAATGCATAATATATCGACCTCATTTTCTACATTTCCTGCCTAAAAGAATAGCATGTTTTCCCTTAAAAGAAAAATAGAGTGAAGTACTGCTTAATGAGAGAATTGTGGTACAATACAAAAGTTAGAGTTCAGCACTATCCTGCCATTTGTAGGCGATAAGACTAAAACCTCAAGATTTAGGAGAAGTAAATAGGGAGTCTGTTAGCCTGTAAATGCTCGAATGGTTCAACTAATAAGGAGTAGGAGAGAAGTCTCCAACTAATTATAGTTTCACTTTATGTAGATGTAGGAGGATTTTTGTATGTCCGATTCGAAATTTCTGCGCGGAACGCTTATTGTTACGCTAGGGACATTTTTAGTAAAGTTCTTAGGCATGATTTACGTCTTTCCGTTTCATGCATTAGTAGGAACAGAAGGCGGAACGCTCTATACATATGGATACATTCCATATACGATCTTTTTAAGTATCGCAACGGCAGGTGTGCCACTTGCTGTTTCAAAATTTGTTTCCAAATATAATGCGCTTGGCGATTATAAAACGAGCCGGAGAATGTTCCGCTCGGGAATGGTTATGATGATAGTAACAGGAGTTCTTTCGTTCCTAGTACTGTACATGACGGCGCCATTGTTTGCAGAAGCGATGCTTGGTAAACAAAGTATACACAATAATGTAGGAGAAGTTACGACGATTATTCGTCTTGTAAGTTTCGCACTTATTGTTGTACCAGCAGCGAGTTTAATTCGTGGTTATTTCCAAGGTCACCAGTCTATGGGACCAACTACCGTTTCACAAATTATTGAACAAATTATTCGTATCGTCTTTTTATTAGCAGGTAGTTTTATCGTTATTAAAGTACTTGGCGGTACAGTTGCAACAGCAGTTGGAGTAGCGACATTTGCTGCGTTCGTTTCAGCGGTTGGAGCACTCGGTGTGTTAATTTGGTACTGGTTAAAACGTAAAAAATATTTGGATCAATATCTAATTGAACAAACTGTACCAGAATCAACAGTAAGCACCGTTCAATTGTTTAAAGAGTTATTTGCATATGCGATTCCTTACGTTGTAATTGGGTTAACAATTCCTTTATATCAACAAATTGATACATTGACATTTAACTCAATTATGCAGGCGATTGGTCAAGGTGATATCGCAGAGCGAGCTCTCGGTATTTTCACAATGTGGACGCATAAGTTAATTATGATTCCTGTATCACTTGCAACAGCGTTTAGTTTAACGCTTGTACCAGCAATTACAAAATCATTTACTGAAAAACAATACCGCTATTTGAAATTGCAAATTACACAAACATTCCAGGCGAATATGTTTTTAACATTGCCAGCAGTTGTCGGTATTTCTTCACTGGCATATCCAATTTATACTGCGTTTTACGATTCAGATCCACTAGGTGGACAAGTATTAATGTGGTATGCACCAGTTGCGTTGTTATTCGCTTTATTTACAGTAACAGCGGCAATCCTGCAAGGTATTAACCAGCAGAAGCATGCGATTATTGCGCTTATAATGGGCGTTATTTTGAAATTTGTATGTAACGTAATCTTTATTCGTTATTTCGGTACAGTAGGAGCAATTCTAGCAACAGCAGTTGGTTTCTTAGCTTCTGTTTGGTACACAAATCAACAAATTAAAAAATACGCACACTATTCATTCGGTGTTGTATATAAAAGAACATTCCAAATTGCAGTACTAACACTTATAATGGTCGTTGCTGTAAAACTATCACAATGGCTTCTATCCTTCATAATTTCGCCTGATGGCCGTATTGGTGCTCTTATAACAGTTGCAATTTGTGCAGGTATTGGCGGTCTTGTTTACGGATTGTTAGCAATTCGCACAGGAGTACTTGAAAGAGTATTTGGCGGAGAAGCATTAGATAAAATTCAACGTAAACTTGGTAGTAGATTTAAAATAAAGTTGAAATCAAGAGGGGCGTAATTACGTCCCCTTTTCTATGATAAATAAAGAAGGTGAAAAACGTGAGATTAGATAAATTATTAGCAAATATGGGATATGGAAGTAGAAAAGAAGTAAAGAAATTATTGAAAGACGGCGTTGTGAAAATTGATGGAACGCCAGTAAAAGATGCGAAAGTTCATGTAAATGTAGAAGAGCAAGAAGTTATGATTCACGGTGAAGTTGTGGAATACAAAGAATTTGTTTACTTAATGATGCATAAACCACAAGGTGTTATTTCAGCGACGGAAGATGATAATCATGAAACAGTAATAGATTTATTAGAATTAGAAGATGCAATCTTTGATCCGTTCCCAGTTGGACGACTTGATATCGATACGGAAGGTTTCTTATTGATAACAAATGATGGGAAGTTATCACATCAATTATTATCTCCGAAAAAGCATGTGCCGAAAAAATATTATGCACACGTTGCAGGAGTAGTAACAGAAGAGGATGTAAAAGAGTTTGCTAAAGGTGTTATTTTAGATGATGGCTATGAAACAAAGCCAGGTGCACTTACAATATTGAAAAGCGATGATATTTCTGAAATTGAGCTTGTGATTACGGAAGGGAAATTCCATCAAGTAAAGCGTATGTTTGAAGCGGTAGGAAAAAAAGTAGTCTACCTAAAGAGAACAGAGATGGGTCCGTTAGTATTAGATGAAGAACTAGAACTTGGACAATACCGAGAGCTAACAGATGAAGAAGTAGAAATGTTAAAAACATATCAAGTAGATACTGACAAGTAGTACCTTTATAGGCGCAGAAAAGACCCCTTTCTAATAATTAGAAAGGGGTATGTATTTATTTACATACAATTATTTTTCGTTATGAGGTCATTCTCACTTTCTTTCCTGTTGTTGTCCACTTACCGCGGCAAGGGCTATACACGAGTTCATTAAACTGCAACACATTTAGATCACGTTGTATCGTTCGCGGTGTGATCCCGAACTCATCTACAAGGTCTTTCGTCGTTACCGTTCCGTTTTCATTGATGTACATATAAATTGATTTAATGCGTGTTAGCATACGAGTAGTTGTAGGTTTCAAGAGAAAACCACTCCTCTACTAGTTTTTTTGACCCCATTCAGGAAAGAAGGTCGTTACTACCATTGTACTCTACATGATAAAATTCATGCTTTAATCTACTTAAATTTTACAGAAATTTAACAAATATTCATATAGAAAAATATTGGTAGTTGACATTGTATATATGGTCAGTCAACTAACACATAAAATTCTACGTAAAACGCCAAATTCCTGCAAATTTTTTTGAAAAAATAAAAGAAAAACTAATAAGAAATATCTGAAATATTACAATTGTTCGGTATTTAGTTTTCGTGTATGGCATAAGAGATTTCGGTTTGTTATGATGAAAGAAACAATATAGTGAAGGATGGATGCGTGATGTCAGCAATTAATTGGACAGAAGAAGTTGCGAAACGAAAAGATGATTTAATTCGTGATACACAACAATTTTTACAAATTAAAAGTGTATGGGAAGAAGAATCGGCGAAAGAGGGCGCACCATTCGGTGAAGGTGTAGAAAAAGCTTTATCTTTCATGTTACATAAAGGAGAAACTGAAGGTTTTGCTTCTAAAAATTTAGAAGGATATGCAGGTCATCTTGAAATGGGACAAGGAGAAGAGTTAGTAGGTATTCTTTGTCACGTTGATGTTGTACCAGAAGGAGATGGCTGGACGACTCCTGCATATAGTGCGGATATTCGCGATGGAAAGATTTTTGCACGTGGTGCAATTGACGATAAAGGCCCAACGATGGCAGCATATTATGCGATGAAAATTGTGAAAGAATTAGGCTTACCTCTTTCCAAACGTGTTCGTATGATTATAGGAACAGATGAGGAAAGTAATTGGAAATGTGTAGATCACTACTTTAAAAATGAAGAAATGCCAACAATCGGTTTTGCACCAGATGCAGACTTTCCAATTATTAATGCAGAAAAAGGAATTTCTGACATACAAGTTGTGCAAAATGGTAGTGAAGAGAAAAAAGGTACATATGAACTTGTTTCATTTGATTCAGGGCGCCGTTTAAATATGGTTCCTGATTTTGCAGAAGCGGTTATAACAGGAGAAGATGTAAATGCACTTACAGTAGCATATGAAGAGTATTTACAAACTGCTAAAAAAATAGGGAAATCGACTATAGAAGGAAATGCAGTGACGTTGCAAATAGAAGGAATTTCAGCGCACGGATCTACTCCTGAAAAAGGAGAAAATGCAGGTTTATTATTAGCAAACTTCTTAACTACAGTTTCACTTGATGGAAAAGCAACTGCATTTGCGACATTTGCAACAGAAACATTTACTGGTGATATTTTTGGTGAAAAAGCTACTATTGCTTATAAAGATGAAATTAGCGGTCCGTTAACAGTGAATGTCGGTCGCATTTCTTATACGAAAGAAAACGGTGGTAACTTAGGGCTAAACGTACGTTACCCAGTTACAACTAACTTTGAAGAAACAATTGTGAAGTTGAAAGAATATGTTGGTACGCATGGTTTTGAAGTGGCTGACTATTCTAATTCTCGCCCACATCACGTCGATAAAGATCACGTATTAATCCGTACGTTACAACGTGTGTATGAAGAACAAACAGGTGAAAAAGCAGAACTATTAGCAATCGGCGGCGGTACTTATGCTCGTTCATTAAAAGCTGGTGTGGCATTTGGGCCGCTATTCCCTGGAAAAGAAGAACTTGCACATCAAAAAGATGAGTATATCGAAATTGAAGACTTATTAAAAGCAACAGCAATTTACGCGCAAGCAATTCATGAATTAGCGAAGTAATGGATATATAAATAATGTCCGCTCTCTATTTTGGAGAGCGGCTTCTTTTTACCTGAATGAGATAAGAAAGAAAAGCAACAATAGAAAGAAGGAGAAGATGTACATGGAACTGCATTATTTTGTCGCAATTACGTTACCGAATCATATAAAAGAAATGCTGTATAACTATAAAAAGGACATGCAAGAGGAATTACAATTTCGTTCATGGGTACATAAAGAAGACTATCATATTACCCTTTCATTTTTAGGGAGTGCAACGGAGGAACAATTAGAGGGAATAAAGAATGGATTACAAACAGTTGCAGAAACAAAAGAACTATCGTTCACGTTACAAGGTTTTTCAACGTTTGGTAGGGAAGATCAGCCCCGTATTTTTTGGGCGAAGGTAAGTGAGAATCACGATTTGTTTCAGTTGCAAAAGCAAGTACATGCCATTTGTGAAGAAAATGGATTTTCTCTAGAAATACGCCCGTATCACCCGCATATTACCGTTGCTCGTAAATGGATAGGAGAAGAAAAGTTTCGTTTAGAAAGTATAAAAGAAGTGCCTGAAATATCATTTCAAGCAGATACAATTACTTTATACGAATCCCACGTGAAAGAAACCCCGAAGTATAAATCGATTGCTGAAATAAAATTACAAAAATAGAATGTTGAAAACGTTTTTTATGCAGGTGAATATACTATAGAGAAGAATGGAGTTACTGTATAGAGTCTTGTTGATAAGAAAAGCCTTATCATTTGCAGCTCATTTTATCTCGCCTAATTGGTGAAGGCTAATAATAAGTGAGGATGGAAAAATTTTCTCGCTAATTAAAGTTTCACTTTATTTTAACTTTGAGAATGATGGTGATTTTTTTATGTTGAAAGTAAAACGTCCATTTGATGCCTATTTAGATGAAATGAATAAAATTACAATTTTGCTCCCACATGCGTATGGAACAAGTCGGACATTTCGTTTGCAAGAAGGAAGTAATGTGAAAGATTTACCGATTGCTCATACTATTGCGCTTCCAGATGCAACGAAGTATGAGTGCTTTATAGAAGAGCCGCTAGATGTGGGGAAGTATTATACAGTACGAGATGAACGGAATGAAGAAACTGATTTACAAATAGGTGCTGTTATTCGAACAAAAATTTTCGATGAAAAGTATTATTACGAAGGTACAGATTTAGGTGCTGTGTATCAAAAACAAGAAACGACATTTAAAGTATGGGCTCCAACTGCAAGGCTTGCGAAAGTAAGAATTTATAAGAGCGATAAAGAATATACCGATCATGAAATGTACAGGGGAGAAAACGGAGTTTGGATTCAAACATTACAAGGTGATTTAGACGGAGCACGCTATACATTTCTTGTTTGTATTAATTTAATATGGAACGAAGCGGTGGATCCTTACGCAAAGTCAGTGACTGTAAATGGAAAGTATGGCATTGTTATCGATTTAGAAAAGACGACTGTAACGAAACGAGAGCAATTACCACCATTACAAGCAATGACAGATGCCATATTGTATGAATTGCATATTCGTGATGCTACTATTCATCCGAACAGTGGAGTGAGTAAAAAAGGGACGTATAAAGGGCTAATGGAAGAGGGAACAACAGGACGGAATGGGACGTTAACAGGGTTGTCTCATATAAAAGATTTAGGTGTTACACATGTTGAACTATTACCTTTATATTGTTTCGGTGGTGTAGATGAGGCGAATCCTTCGTCCGCCTATAATTGGGGATATAATCCATTATATTACAATGCACCAACAGGATTTTATGCTACAAACCCCTCTGATCCGTATAACAGGATAGTTGAGTGTAAACAACTAATTGAAACATTTCATGAACAAGGTATTAGGGTGATTATAGATGTTGTCTATAATCATGTTTATGAAAGAGAGCTATCATCATTTGAAAAGCTTGTTCCAGGATACTATTTTCGTCATGGTGAAGATGGTATGCCTTCTAATGGGACGGGAGTCGGAAATGATATAGCATCTGAACGGAAAATGATGAGGAAATTCATTGTAGAGTCTATTTTATATTGGCTTACTGAATACAATGTCGATGGATTCCGATTCGATTTAATGGGAATTTTAGATGTTAATACAATGAATATGATAGAAAAAGAAGTGCGAAACATAAAACGAGATGCTTTGTTATTAGGAGAAGGATGGGATTTACAAACACCCCTTCCTCTTGAGGAAAAAGCAACGTTAAATAATGCGAAGAAAATGCCACATATCGCGCAGTTTAATGATCAATTTCGTGATGGGATAAAAGGGAGTACATTTCATATAAATAAGCGTGGTTTTGCATTTGGTGGGCATGTAGACTGTAATCATTTGCAGTATATTGCAGCAGGAAGTCTTTTAAGTATGAAAGAAACAGGGCTGTTTTTAGAGCCGGCGCAAAGCATTAACTATGTAGAATGTCATGATAATATGACGATGTGGGATAAACTAGTGCGCAGTAATGAAGAATCAGAAACGATTTTGAAAAAACGTCACCTATTAGCGAGCGCAATGGTTATTCTTTCACAAGGCATTCCTTTCTTACACGCAGGGCAAGAGTTTTATCGTACGAAGAAAGGAAATGAAAATAGTTATAATGCAAATGATGAGATCAATCAATTAGATTGGGATCAAAAAGAGAAAGAGATAGAAACCGTTAACTATATAAAAGGTTTAATTGCGATTCGTAAAGAGCATGGGGCATTCCGATTACAAAATGCAGACCTTATAAAAAAACATATGACTTTTTTACAAACATCTACAGAAGTACTTGCATATCACCTAGAGCATGCAGAATCGTTTGGGCCGTGGAAAGAGATTATCGTCTTATTTAATAGCGGTTTAGAAGCTAAAACTGTGCAACTTCCGAAAGAAGCAACGTGGCATGTGTTAGTAAACGAAAACGAAGCGAAAATAGAGCCAATTTCTTCATTTAGAGGAAAGGAACTTAGGCTCGCTCCAATTAGCACGTATATATTGACGATAATGTGACAAATCGCTACTTGACGATGAGAATGTAATAAATGTAGAATTGACAAAGGTGACGATTTTGATAAGTTGTCATTCTATGACAGGTTTTGTAAAATAAAATAGAGGATTTTTGGCTTAGGCTAATTTTTCTTTTCATTTACAGTAAAATATATGAATCCACAACATGTGTAGAAATGTTGCGGTTTTTCTTTTCATAACTATAAAAGATAAGGATTTGTTAACGGGTAATGAATATGGAATGGTTGGAACAATTATTAGGAAAAGAGTGGAGTCTTGTACCGGCTGGTGGAGTAACGGGCGATGCATATATTGCGCAAAACGGACAACAGAAGTTATTTTTAAAGCGGAATACATCGCCCTTTTTAGCGGTATTGTCAGCAGAAGGAATTGTTCCAAAATTACTTTGGACAAGAAGGGTAACGAATGGTGATGTAATTTCTGCTCAAAAATGGCTTCCGGGACAGAAGCTAGAGCCAGAGGATATGAAACTAGAACGTGTTGCGAAACTTTTGAAGAAAATACACTCCTCTAAAGCGCTTGTACAGATGATTCAAAGACTTGGGAAGCAGCCGCTTCACGCACAAGAGTTATTACAACAACTGCAACTCGTTTTAAGAGGAGATATAAGGGATGATGAAACAATTCAGCAAGGCCTTCAATATTTAATGGATTCATTAAAAGCTATTGAATACAATGAATTCGTTGTATGCCATTGTGATGTAAACCATAACAACTGGCTATTGTCGGATGAAGATGAATTGTTTTTAATTGATTGGGATGGAGCTGTAATTGCTGACCCAGCTCTAGACCTCGGTATGTTATTATATTGGTACATTCCGCGCCAGGAGTGGAGTGAGTGGCTCGGTTATTATGATATTGAAATGGATGAATCGCTGCTTAGGCGTATGAGATGGTATGTGATAGCACAAACGATTTTGTCTATTCAATGGCATACAACAAAAAAACAGCAAGCAGAAGCTGAATATTGGCATCAATATTTACAGCAACTACTTGCTTCAGAATAATACTTAAGAAAAATTGTCCATTCCAGCAATCCACTGAGTAAGTTGTTCTTGATTATTGGAAATATGGTTGTCCAAATTAGAGGAAGATTTACCCGATTGACTATAAGAATATACATCGTTTAGCATTGTTTTAGCGTCACTACTTATATTATCGTTTGCGAGTAACGATTGAATGAGGCGCTCTAATTGCTCGCATTCTGAAACTGTCCCGCAGCAATCACTTTGGTGGTTGACTAAAATATCTTTCAGCACTTCTAATTGATGTTGTTGATTAATTGGCATGAACGGATCATCCTTTCGATTGTTTTTCTCTTCGAATGTAAGAGAAAAAGCTGTTTCGTCATGGAATGTTTAATGCTGTATGTAGTTTTTATCAAAATGGTACATCTTATACTTGAAAGAAACGGACCGAGTGCTCGTACGTACTTGGTTTTTTGTTTGGTAGATTGATTAAAAAAGAAAGAAGGAATTATTCCTTTAAAATAGCTATGTAAAGAGAGGGAAACATCTATGCGTTTAAGACATAAACCGTATGCAATGGATCGAATTAACGAATATTCACATATCGTAATCGGAAACCCAGAGGAGCGCGCTGGTAGCTGGAAAGAAGTATTTGGAAACGAACAACCAATTCATATTGAAGTAGGTACAGGTCGTGGCCGCTTCATGTATGATATGGCAAAAGCGAATCCACATATTAATTATATTGGAATTGAAAAATTCACAAGTGTTGTTGTAGATGCACTTGATAAATTAATTGAAGAAGAATTACCAAACTTAAAGTTAATTAATAAAGATGCTGAAGATTTAACAGTTTTCTTTGCGAAAGGTGAAATTGATCGCGTTTATTTAAACTTCTCAGATCCATGGCCAAAGAAACGTCATACGAAGCGTCGTTTAACGTATAAAACATTTTTACGTAATTACGAAGAAGTGTTAGTAGAAGGCGGAGAAATTCATTTCAAAACAGATAACCAAGGTCTATTTGAATATTCTCTTATGAGTATGGCTGAGTATGGTATGTTACTAACGTACTTAAGCTTAGATCTTCATAACAGCGACTTTGAAGGTAACATCATGACTGAATACGAAGAGAAATTCTCTAGTAAAGGTCATCGTATTTACCGAGTTGAAGCAAAATATCGTACAGAGCCTATGCAGTAATGCATAGGTTTTTTTACATCTAAAATAATCAGAATTTTATGTTAAGATTAATTGAAAGGGGGATGTGTAATGGAACAGTTACAAATTGGAGATATAAAAGTAACGTGGTTAAAAGGCGGGAATACACATTTAGAAGGGGGAGCGATGTTTGGTGTTGTGCCGAAAGTACTTTGGTCACGTAAGTATAAACATAATGATACAAATCATATTTATTTACGAACAGATCCGTTACTTTTGCAAACGAAAGACGGAAATATGCTCATTGATTCCGGAATAGGAAACGGTAAATTGAATGAGAAGATGAAGCGGAATCAAGGTGTAACAGAAGAATCATCGGTTTATGAATCATTAGAAAAACTAGGATTAAAGCCAGAAGATATTCACTATGTTTTAATGACGCACCTTCATTTTGATCATGCATCTGGTTTAACAAAATGGGAAGGTGATCACCTTGTACCAGCGTTTCCGAACGCGAAAGTTTACGTAAGTGAAACAGAGTGGAATGAAATGAGGAACCCAAATATTAGATCCCGTAATACATATTGGAAGGAAAATTGGGAGCCGATTGTAGATCAAGTTGTTACGTTCCAGCAAGAAATAGAAATTACAGATGAAATAAAAATGGTGCATACAGGTGGTCATAGTGATGGACATGCAGTTATTGCTTTAGAAAGCCATGGGGAAACGATGCTTCATTTAGCAGACCTATTACCGACGCACGCACATCAAAATGTATTATGGGTAATGGCATACGACGATTATCCGATGACCTCGATTGAAAATAAGCAAAAGTGGATGAAGTATGGTGCTGAAAAAGAGGCATGGTTTACGTTTTACCATGACGCATATTATCGCGCTGTGAAGTGGAATGAGGAAGGGCATATCGTAGAAAAAATAGAACGGAAAACGAGTATAGAAGCATAAAAATAGGAGGTTGTTCCATCATATTTATTGGAGCAGCCTCTTTTTTATTGTCGGGTTTTGTCGGTAAGTCGATATATTTAAACAAACGCTGATATAAATTGAGTTGCGCCGATATAATTGGGAAATCGCTGATATAAATTGAGTTGCGCCGATATATTCGGAAAATCGCTGATATAATTTTAATCAATACCCGCAATTTCAAAAAAATAAGAGGTTCACCTAATGGGAACCCTCCTTTTTATGCTGCTATAACCTCTAAAACAGTACCTGTTTTAGCATCAACTAAAAATTCAAATCGTTCTTGTATATCATTTAACATTGTTGTAAGACCGCCGCGATAAACTTCATATGCGACATCATATTTTTCAAATGTCTCTGGAACCATATGTACCCAAGAGCCAGTAATTTCACCTTTATGACTTAATGCTTGTTTCACCATTTTCAATGCTTTTTCTGAAGAAATATGGGATTGTTCTTGTACTTTGTTTGCAACGAGATAACCAGCTGCGAACCCAACGCCAAGACCTGCTACTAAACCTTTCCAGCTCATATATTCACCTCAATTCTATAAAATAAAAATAGTGTACCGATAATAATTATAAAGCAAATACAGCCAAAAAAGAAGAAACTAGAAACATTTCGAAAATTTCGTTACAATAAAAGAGGTATTCTACTAAGGTTTGAAAGAAGGGGACTTCGTGAATAAAGAGACATTACAATTATTTCGTACGTTAACAGAATTACAAGGTGCATCAGGTTTTGAACATGATGTACGCCGTTTTATGAAACAAGAATTAAGCAAATATGCGGATGAAATTGTACAAGACGGTTTAGGTAGCGTATTTGGTCTGAAAAAAGGGGACGAAACTGGCCCGCGTGTTCTTGTAGCAGGTCATATGGATGAAGTAGGTTTCATGGTTACGCAAATTACGAAAAACGGAATGCTTCGTTTTCAAACGTTAGGCGGCTGGTGGAGCCAAGTTTTATTAGCACAGCGTGTACAAGTTATGACGAAGAATGGTCCTGTTATTGGGGTTGTTGGTTCTATTCCTCCTCATTTATTAAGTGACGCGCAACGTGCAAAACCGATGGATATAAAAAATATGTTAATTGATATAGGTGCAGATAGTTATGAAGATGCGATTGAAATTGGTGTAAAACCAGGACAACAAATCGTGCCGATTTGCCCATTCACACCGATGGCAAATGAGAAGAAAATTATGGCGAAAGCTTGGGACAACCGTTACGGATGTGGTCTTGCAATCGAATTGTTAAAAGAATTAAAAGATGAAACATTACCAAATACATTATATTCTGGTGCTACTGTACAAGAAGAAGTAGGCCTCCGCGGAGCGCAAACAGCTGCAAATATGATTCAACCAGACATTTTCTATGCGCTTGATGCAAGTCCAGCGAACGATGCATCTGGTGACAAAACACAGTTCGGTCAATTAGGAAAAGGTGCTCTTCTTCGTATTTACGATCGCACGATGGTAACACATAGAGGAATACGCGAATTCATTTTAGATACAGCAGAAACAAACAACATTCCGTACCAATACTTTATTTCACAAGGTGGTACAGATGCGGGCCGTGTACATACAAGTAACTCTGGTATCCCATCAGCAGTAATTGGTGTTTGTGCACGCTACGTTCATACACATGCTTCAATTTTACATGTTGATGATTATGCAGCGGCGAAAGAATTAATTACGAAGCTTGTAAGAACAACAGATAAAACGACGTTAGAGACAATTAAGAATAACGCGTAGAGAAGAAGGGCGAAAAACCCTTCTTTTTTTAGGTTGAATAGATGACCCAGCGATGAGTGGTGGCGGTTAGTGCCTAATGGGTGCTCGAATGATGTATTAAGACCGCGGGTAGGAAGAAAGAAGAAGCCTGTTTTTGTGTTTAGGACCAGTAATATTGTAGAAAGCGACCTTCTTTTATGGGGAGAAGGAATTCCCTGATGGTGTGTGGTAGTGGTTGGTACTTAATTTGTGCCGAAGCGGATATTAGAATAGAATGATGAATTTTTATAGAGGTGAACGAAATGAAAGTAGTAGTTGGATCGAAGAATAAAACGAAGGTTGGCGCTGTGGAGAAGGTTTGGAAAGATGCTGAAATTACATCTCTTTCTGTTCCGTCAGGAGTATCAGCTCAGCCTTTCTCAGATGAAGAGACGATGCAAGGAGCGATCAATAGAGCGAAGCGAGCGCTAGAGGACGGAGAAGCTCCAATTGGGATTGGGCTAGAAGGCGGCGTAATGAAAACGGAGCACGGTTTATTTATGTGTAACTGGGGCGCGCTAGCAACAAGTGATGGGAAAGTATTTGTGGCCGGAGGAGCGCGTATTACGTTACCAGACGATTTTTTAGCACCTCTTGAAGATGGTAAGGAATTAAGCGAAGTGATGGAAGAGTTTGTGCAGCGAAAAGATATTCGTAGTCACGAAGGTGCGATCGGTATTTTTACAGATGATTATGTCGACCGTACGGAATTATTTGTACACGTTGTTAAGTTGTTAGTTGGGCAATATAAGTATGACAAAAAGCAAGCATAAACCTTGCACCGTGCGCGATGTATGGTAGTATAAAAGAAAGATTATAACATGAAAAATGTACCCGTTAGAGGAGGAAATATAGATGAAGTCATTAGAAAGCATGGAGCAATTCCAACAGTTAAAAAATGAAGAGAATGTAGTCTTTATGTTCTCAGCAGAATGGTGCCCAGACTGCCGCTTTGTAGACCCATTTATGCCAGAAGTAGAAGAGAAATATAGTGATTTCTCATTTTACTATGTAGATCGCGATGAGTTTATTGATCTATGCGTAAAATTAGACGTATTTGGCATTCCGAGCTTTGTAGCGTACAATAAAGGTGAAGAAACTGGTCGCTATGTAAACAAAGATCGTAAAACACAAGAACAAATCGAAGAGTTCATTGAAGGTTTAAAATAAGGCAATTTGCCAATTGAATTGTAAAACAACCTCTACCTTCGCGGGGGAGGTTATTTTTTTGGAAGGGAGGAAAAAGAGATGAAGATGACAAGTAAAAAGATGAAAGATGAGTTAATAAAGAAATTATCTCGCCCAGAATGGGACTTTCAGTATGATAGTGAGAAAGAAGTTTTACGTATTGAACAAAAAGACTCCAAAAAAGGTATTAACGTATCGCTTCCAGGAGTTGTGGCAAAATGGGAAGTGAACAAAGAAAAGGCAATTGAAGAAGTTGCTTATTACGTACAAGAAGCGCTAATTGCGATGCATAAAGAAGAAAATAGCGGAGCGAAAATTTTACCTGTTATTCGCTCTACTTCTTTCCCGAAACAAGCAGAAGAAGGAAATCCGTTTATTATGACGGATCATACGGCGGAAACACGTATTTACTATGCGTTAGATTCGAATAAAACGTATCGACTAATTGACGAGCGTCTATTACAAAAATTAGAACTTACAGAACAGCAAGTGCGTGAAATGGCATTATTCAACGCCCGCTCATTAGGTTATGAATTTAAACAAGACACAGTAGCGGGGAATACATTCTACTTTTTAAACACAAATGATGGGTATGACGCGACTCGTATTTTAAACGAATCGTTACTACAATCGATGCGTGAAAAGATTTCTGGTGACATGGTTGTTGCTGTTCCTCACCAAGATGTATTAATTATTGCTGATATCGTCAACGAAATCGGTTATGATATTATTGCACAAATGACAATGAAATTTTTTGCCGAAGGGCATGTTCCGATTACATCACTTTCATTCGTATATGAAGATGGAGAATTTGAACCAATCTTTATTTTAGCGAAAAATCGGAAGAAGACAGATGGAAAAGAGAAAGGATGAACGAAGTGAACGTTTTTTACAACCTTGAAGGAATTGGTGACACTTTAATTGTTGCCTTACAAGATATTACTTTAGAGAACCGTACTTTTGATCGCAAAGGAGATGTTGCACGCGTATACGATCGTGAAAGCAACGAGACAGCAGGATTCAACATCTTTAATGCATCTTCTTACTTAGAAGTAAAAGAAACAGGCAACCTTACATTAACGAAAGAGCTTGTAGAGAAAATCAACGAAATTTTAGCGAAGAATGGCTTTGAAGAAACAGTAGAAGCAGATCTTTCTCCGAAATTTGTTGTAGGCTATGTAGCTGAAAAAGAAAAACATCCAAATGCTGATAAGTTAAACATCTGTAAAGTAGAAATCGGTACAGAAACATTACAAATCGTATGTGGTGCACCAAACGTTGATGCAGGACAAAAAGTTGTCGTTGCAAAAATCGGCGCTGTAATGCCAAGCGGTATGTTAATCAAGCCAGCTGAGCTTCGCGGTGTTCCTTCTTCTGGAATGATCTGCTCTGCACGTGAATTAGAGCTTCCAGATGCTCCACAAGAAAAAGGTATTCTTGTATTAGAAGATAGCTTTGAAGTTGGACAAGAGTTCAAATTTTAATTGATATAAGAAAAGAGAGGTTGTCCTTTTGGACAACTTCTCTTTTTTTTGCATTCATTGTTGGTAATTCGAAATTTCGTGTTGAATCGTTGATATATTGAGAATAGTGATAGATATATTTAAAAAATCGTTGATATATTGAGAGTAGTGATAGATATATTCAAAAAATTGTTAATATGATAAGGATGTCACCTTTTTTCTTAAAATCTATATTGTATTTTATAAACAAACTAGTTAAAATTTAGAAAAATAGAAGGAGATAGACGTATGAAACAGCAACCAAAAATCGCAGAACTTCTAAAACGAATTGAAACTTCAAAACAGCAAGATGTTGAGCTAGGTACTTATGAAATATATTTGTTTAGTGAAAGTGAATTAGAAAAAGGACAAATCGGTTACCGATACGATAAACATAAAAATTCATTAATAAGTGAAGAACACGGAAAATGGAAAGAAGAATGGATTACAATTGGATATGAAACGGATATGGGCGATCCAGTTTTCGTAAATATAGATGATGCCGCTTATCCGCTTTATACTGCAGAACGTGGTACAGAAAAATGGCAGCCAGTTTATATTGGAAATATAGATGAGATTATAGGGCAATTATAAGAAAAACTTTGAATCCGGTGCAAAGTGATGGGGGAGAAGTATGAAGTATATAAAAATAATGAGCATGATTGCATTCATTGGAATATATATGGCCGGTTGTTCACAAGAGCAGCCGAAAAAAGAAACTACATCTTCTATACAAGAGAAAAACAAAGATACCAAAGAAGACGCACCGGTAGAAAAGAAGCAAGAACAAGAAAAGAACGAAGAATCGCAAGCAATTCAAACGAATGACCAAGTAGAACATAAGCAAGAGGAAGTATCATCTGATGAAAAGAAAGAAGAAACTACGCCAGTGCAGCCGACTGAGCAACCAGTGCAAAATAATGAACAAAAAATAGAGAGTAATGAAAAACAAGAGAAGTTTCTCGTCGTTATTGATCCAGGGCATCAACAAAAAGCGAATTTAAATTTAGAGCCGATTGGACCAGGGGCAACAACGCAAAAATATAAAGTGACAGACGGTACAACAGGTGTTGTGACGAAAAAGAGAGAGGCTGTACTTGTATTAGAAATGGCTTTTTTATTAAAAGAAAAGCTTGAAGCAAAAGGGATACAAGTATTAATGACGAGAACATCACAAGACGTTGATATAAGTAATAAAGAAAGGGCGACATTCGCAAATAATCATAAGGCTAATTTATTTTTACGTCTTCATGCAGATGGTTCTGAAAATCCAAACCAAAGTGGATTCGCTGTATTGACGCCGGCAGAAGGAAGTCCGTATACGAAAGAGATTTATGCGGAAAGTCTTCAAATCTCTCAAATGATTGTAAATAAAATGAGGGAGAACCAGCAAGTAAAAGTAAATGGAATTAAATTTCGGGATGATCTTTCTGGATTTAATTGGGCAAAGGTTCCTGGTGTGTTATTAGAACTTGGGTTTATGTCAAACCATGAAGAAGATAAAAAATTATCTGACCCGCAATATGTAAATTCTTTATTGCAAAGTGTAACGGATAGCATAGATGCATATCAGAAGAGTAAAGCTTAAGCGCAGTCTTATATGAAAGGCTGCGTTTTTTTATATGAAACACTCGTAAATTAGAATATTGTGGATAAATATGACATGCTTAATTTTACCTGCACTTTTTGCCGAATGCTGATACAATAAAGGATGTTACTATTTAGTAGAAAGAGTGGTAAGCATGTTAGATTGGATGAAAAAGCTGTTTAACAAAGAGGAAGAACAAACAGCGATGAATAAAGAAGTACCAAAGCAAATTGAAAGTCAGCCGAAAATTCCTCGTGTAAACCACTACACTGAAGCAAGAGAAGCACAAATGGCAAGTAGGAATGCAGGTAAATGCCGTTTTCCTTTAGTACCGGATAATGGGTTCGATGAAGAGGATGAAAGCGAAGTAAATCGCTTCGAAGAACAACCTGTTCAAGGAGTAACATATGAAGAACCGACTGCCCAAAGAGGAATAAAGGTGGAAAGAAGCAGACGACCGTATGTGGAAAAGGTAGTTTCTACATATGAAGAGCCGGAAGTGCAATATGAACCGGTGCGGGAGTCTGTCGTTAAAAAGGCATCTGTACCTTCGCAAGAGAGTAACCGTAGACCATTTCGTCCAACAGAAATGATTTCGCCAATTTATGGATATAATCGTCCTTCAGTAGAGAAAAAGGAAGAAAAGCAGGAGGAAGTAAAGGAAAGAGAAGACCTTGAAATATCTGTAGAGGGTAAATCAGTCGTTGATGCATGGTTAGAGAAAAAAGGATATACATTATCTGATTTCTCAGAAGGACAAGCACCAACTTCTTCTAGTCATAGAGCTGCTAACCAGCAAGGGGAGCAACAATATGAAGAGAATAAAAAGGAAGAAAAGTCAGTAGTTGATCAATGGCTAGAGAAAAACGGTTATGAAATTGAACGCCAAGTGCCTTTAGTAGAAGAAAAAGAAGTGATTCAAGAAATGAGTACACCGCAGGAAGTTTCAGCGGATGAATTACTTCATAAAACAGTAGCTGAGCAGATGGAAAGTGCTAAGCTAGAAAAAGATGTAGTGGTGTTAAACGAAAACAATCTACAAGAAGAATTAGTAGCTTCTAAAGTAGAGCACGAGGATACAATATTATCAGAAGAAATTAAACGTAATACAGAAATAAAACAACTTACTATTGAAGTAGAAAAGCAAGCTCCAGAAGAATCAGTGATTGTCAAAGCAGAAGAAAAACTTGAAGAAACAATCATTGTGGAAATACCAGAAGAAGTGTCAAAAGTAGAAGTAATTGCAGAAACGGAAGAGTTTGAAGAAGTAGTTATGGAAACAGAGGCACCTGAAGAAGTGGAAGTAATTACAGAAACAGAAGAGTCAGAAGAAGCTGAAGTAATTGCGGAAGCAGAAGAGTCAGAAGAAGTGGAAGTAATTGCAGAAGCGGAAGAGTCAGAAGAAGTAGAAGTAATTACAGAAACAGAAGAGCTAGAAGAAGCTGAAGTAATTGCGGAAGCAGAAGAGTCAGAAGAAGTGGAAGTAATTGCAGAAGCGGAAGAGTCAGAAGAAGTAGAAGTAATTACAGAAACAGAAGAGCTAGAAGAAGTAGAAGTAATTGCGGAAACAGAAGAGCCAGAAGAAGTGGAAGTAATTACAGAAACAGAAGAGTCAGAAGAAGTGGAAGTAATTACAGAAACAGAAGAGTCAGAAGAAGTAGAAGTAATTGCGGAAGCAGAAGAGTCAGAAGAAGTGGAAGTAATTGCGGAAGTAGAAGAGTCAGAAGAAGCTGAAGTAATTGCGGAAGTAGAAGAGTCAGAAGAAGTGGAAGTAATTGCGGAAGCAGAAGAGTCAGAAGAAGCTGAAGTAATTGCAGAAATAAACGCGCCTGTAGTAGAG
Organism: Bacillus sp. ISO11; assembly: GCF_003458115.1. Taxonomy (NCBI): domain Bacteria; kingdom Bacillati; phylum Bacillota; class Bacilli; order Caryophanales; family Bacillaceae; genus Bacillus; species Bacillus sp. ISO11. The sequence goes on from NZ_QXCO01000002.1 coordinate 89,733, forward strand.
ACATTTGTAGCACTTGAGGAAATTCAGCAAGAAGATGAAGCAATTGAACAAAAGAGTGAATTCATATATGTTGCTGAGGCTGATGAACAAACGAAGAAAGATGTTCAAAGCTTTGCGGATGTTTTAATTGCAGAAGAACAACCAGTTGTAGAAGAAGCGCCAGTCGCAGAAGAGCAACGAGTTGTAGAAGAAGCACCGGTCGTAGAAGAGCAATCAGTTGTAGAAGAAGCGCCAGTCGTAGAAGAACAACCAGTTGCCGAGGAAACACTAGTCGCAGAAGAGCAACGAGTTGTAGAAGAAGCACCGGTCGTAGAAGAGCAACGAGTTGTAGAAGAAGTGCCAGTTGCAGAAGAGCAACCAGTTGTACAAAAAGAAGAACCAAAACGTGAGAAAAAGCGTCATGTACCATTTAATGTTGTTATGTTGAAACAAGATAGAACACGATTAATGGAAAGACATGCAGCTAGAGCAAATGCAATGCAGCCTTCTGCTAATGTACGAGTAGAGAATAAGCCAGTGCAACAAGAGGTAGCAGAACCACAAGTGGAAGAACGCCCAGTGCAGCAAGTAGTAGCAAAACCACAAGTGGAAGAGCACCCAGTGCAGCAAGTAGTAGCAAAACCACAAGTGGAAGAGCAAACAATGCAGCAAGTAGTAGCAGAGCCACAAGTGGAAGAACGCCCAGTGCAGCAAGAGGTAGCAGAACCACAAGTGGAAGAGCAACCAATGCAGCAGGTGGTAGCAGAACCACAAGTGGAAGAACGCCCAGTGCAGCAAGTAGTAGCAGAACCACAAGTGGAAGAGCACCCAGTGCAGCAAGTAGTAGCAGAGCCACAAGTGGAAGAACAACCAATACAGCAAGTAGTGGTAGAGCAAGTACAAAAGCCAATTTCAAGTACGGAAGTACAAGAGAAAGCATATGTTGTAAATCAAAGAGAGAACGATATGCGAAATGTATTGCACACACCACCGACATACACTGTTCCGCCATTAGCGCTGTTGTCGATTCCACAGCAATCAGCGTTAGATAATACAGAATGGTTAGAGGAGCAGAAAGAATTATTAGATACAACGTTTAATAATTTTCACGTTGGAGCACATGTTATTAATGTATCGCAAGGGCCAGCAGTAACTCGTTTTGAGGTGCAGCCAGACCCAGGTGTGAAAGTAAATAAAATTACAAATTTAAGTGATGATATTAAGTTAAGCTTAGCTGCGAAAGATATTCGTATTGAAGCACCGATTCCAGGGAAGAGTGCGATTGGAATTGAAGTTCCAAATAAAGAAAGTAAGCCAGTATTTCTTCGCGAAATTTTAAGAAGTCCTGTATTCACAAAGAGTGAATCACCGCTTACTGTTGCGCTTGGACTTGATATTTCAGGGGATCCAATTGTAACGGATATTCGAAAAATGCCGCACGGACTTATTGCGGGTGCAACGGGTTCAGGTAAAAGTGTGTGTATTAACGCGATTTTAACGAGTATTTTATATAAAGCGAAACCACATGAAGTGAAGTTAATGTTAATTGATCCGAAGATGGTTGAGCTTGCACCATACAATGCTGTTCCACATCTTGTAGCACCTGTTATTACGGATGTAAAAGCAGCAACAGCTGCATTAAAATGGGCAGTTGAGGAAATGGAACGTCGTTATGAATTGTTTGCGCACGCAGGTGCTCGTGATTTAACTCGTTATAATACGATTGTAAGTGAGCGAGAAATTCCGGGAGAAACATTACCTTATATCGTTATTGTCATTGACGAGTTAGCCGACTTAATGATGGTAGCACCTGGTGATGTTGAAGAAGCGATTTGTCGTATTGCGCAAAAAGCACGTGCTTGTGGTATTCATTTATTAGTAGCGACGCAGCGTCCATCTGTAGATGTTATTACAGGTTTAATTAAGTCAAACATTCCAACGCGTATTGCGTTTACTGTATCATCTCAAGTTGATTCGCGTACGATTATCGATATTGGTGGCGCGGAGAAATTACTTGGCCGTGGTGATATGTTATTCTTAGGGAACGGTACATCTAAGCCTGTTCGTGTACAAGGTGTATATGTATCAGATGATGAGATTGAAAAGACAGTTGATCATGTGAAAAAGCAAATGAAGCCGAATTACTTATTTAAGCAAGAGGATTTATTAGCGAAAACAGAACAAGCTGAGTCGGAAGACGAATTGTTCTTCGAAGCATGTCAATTTGTTGTAGAACAAGGGGGAGCGTCCACATCTTCTGTACAGCGAAAATTCCGCATCGGTTATAATCGCGCAGCACGTCTCATTGAAGAGATGCAATCGCAAGGAATTATTTCTGAAGCAAGAGGAACGAAGCCAAGAGATGTCCTTATTTCTGAGGATGAATTCGCTGCTATGCAGGAAACAAATGTATAGTAAACGGTTATGCTGTATACTAAGAGAAAATGTTGGATAGTAAAGTAGGGAGTAAAGCGACATGAAAGAAATTGAATTAAAATTAAAAGGTGAAATAAATAGACTAACAAATAAAACATTTAAATTTGACGAACGTGTTGGAGAAGGGTGGTTCTCTGCCGTTTACTTTTTAAAGACTAGAGAAATCATCGAAGAATTTCGCCCGAAAAGTGTTGTAACGATGCAATTTTTCCAAAAGGAAAATGCAGTTCTTTGCGGAACGGATGAAGTAATTGCGTTGCTACAAACATTCGCTAAAAATCCTGAGGAACTTGAGATTAACTCTTTAAAAGATGGCGATAAAATTAGTCCATTTGAAACAGTGTTAACAATTCATGGTCCTTATGAAAATTTCGGATTTTTAGAAGGTGTCATTGATGGGATTTTAGCTCGTCGTACATCGGTTGCGACAAACGTATATAACGTTGTCCAAGCTGCGCGTAGCGTAGATAAAGAAAAACCAGTTATTTTCATGGGAGATCGTGACGATCATTATACACAACAAGCTGGTGACGGTTATGCAGCATACATCGGAGGTATGAGCGCACAAGCGACGCATGCGATGAATGAATGGTGGGGCAAAAGTGGTATGGGGACGATGCCTCACGCATTAATTCAAATGTTTAATGGTGATGTTGTAGAAGCGGCAAAAGCATATCATAAGAAATTCCCAGAAGATGAATTAGTTGTATTAATTGATTACAACAATGATGTCATTACAGATGCACTTCGCGTAGCGCGTGAATTTGGATCAACATTAAAAGGTGTACGTGTAGATACGTCCCGCACGATGATTGATCAATACTTCATTCGCCACCCAGAAGTACTTGGAACATTCGATCCACGTGGTGTAAACCCATCGCTTGTATTCGCACTTCGTAAAGCACTTGATGAAGAAGGATTCCAGCATGTAGACATCGTTGTAACTGGTGGATTTGATGAGAAGCGTATTCGTGAATTTGAAGCTCAAAACGTACCTGTTGACATATACGGGGTAGGAAGTAGCTTATTAAAAATGAATATTGGCTTTACTGGTGATAATGTAGAATTAAATGGGAAACCAGAAGCAAAAGCTGGTCGTAAATATCGTCCAAACCCACGTTTAGAGCGTGTTCAATTAGAAAAAAGAGAAGAGATGTAAAAGAGAGAAAAACTGATAGGTGATTGACCCTATCAGTTTTTCTGTTATCATAGTATAGCGGCTTCTTTTTTGCTATAATGGACTTGTTATGGATATATAAAGAAGTACGTACGAGTTTATCCTGATAAGTGAAGGGAAGAATAACTTCACTACATCAAAAATGTATGATGATTACCAAAATAAGAAAAGATTCATATACTGTCTTATAGATAGGCCGTTGTATTAGTTCGAAATGTTGGAGGTTCTTTAAGATGACAGTTTACCATTTTGTAGGAATTAAAGGAACAGGAATGAGTTCATTAGCGCAAATTCTTCATGATATGAAGCATACTGTTCAAGGGTCTGATTATGAAAAGCGTTTCTTTACACAAACAGCGTTGGAAAAGCGTAGTATCTCGATCCTTCCTTTTGATAAGAATAATGTAGAAGAAGGACAAGTGATTATTGCAGGAAATGCATTTCCTGATACGCATGAAGAAATCGTAGCAGCAAAAGAATTAAACATCCCAGTCCATCGTTACCATCATTTCTTAGGTGACCTGATGAGCCAATACACAAGTGTTGCTGTAACTGGTGCACACGGAAAAACATCAACAACAGGTTTGTTAGCCCATGTAATGCAAGGTGCACACCCAACATCTTACCTTATTGGAGATGGAACAGGGCATGGGGTAGAAAATAGTAAGTATTTTGTATTTGAAGCTTGTGAGTATCGTCGTCATTTCTTGTCTTATAATCCAGACTATGCAATTATGACGAATATTGATTTTGATCATCCAGATTATTTTGCAGACATCAATGATGTATTCAGTGCATTCCAAGAGATGGCATTGCAAGTGAAAAAAGGCATTATTGCATGTGGAGATGATGAAGAACTTCAAAAAATTCAAGCGAAAGTACCTGTTATTTTCTATGGATTTGGAGAAGATAATGATTTCCAAGCACGCAACATCCAAAAGAGAACAGATGGCACGATATTCGATGTATTCGTTCGTAACACGTACTATGATACGTTCAAAATTACAGGATACGGCAATCACAGCGTATTAAATGCGTTAGCAGTAATCGCGCTTTGCCATTATGAAAATGTTGATGTAGAAGCAGTAAAACATCAATTAACAACTTTTGAAGGCGTAAAACGTCGCTTTAATGAAAAGCCGATGGGAGAGCAAGTAATCATCGATGACTACGCACACCATCCGACAGAGATTAATGCAACGATTGAAGCTGCTCGTCAAAAACATCCAGAGCGTGAAATTGTCGCTGTATTCCAGCCACACACATTCTCACGTACAGAAAAGTTCTTAGATGAGTTCGCAGAAAGCCTAAGCAAAGCTGATCAAGTATACTTATGTGATATTTTCGGATCAGCACGCGAAAACAAAGGTGAATTAACAATCGAAGATCTGCAAAAGCGTATTGACGGTGCAGAACTAATTACAGATACAACAACGGATGTATTAAAGAAACATAAAAACGGCGTTCTAATTTTCATGGGCGCAGGAGACATCCAAAAATTCGAAGCAGCTTACGTAAAAGAAGTTCAAGTTGCAGAGAAGTAATAGGAAAGACGCATAGCTTGGCTATGCGTCTTTTTTGTGTGCTATGTTGGCATATATGATTCTTGAGGTTAGTCGATAAGTCGATATATTAGCGTGTATTTCTTTAGTTATAAATGTTAGAATAATAAGAAAAATAAAAAGGGGACCAAAAAACATGTTCACACTTCGAGTAGACGATGAAATCGAATTACAGTTATTAGAGAAGCATCATAAGGAGGAACTATATCAATTAATAGATCAAAACCGTAATCATTTACGAAAATGGCTCCCTTGGGTAGATGGGACGAAATCTGCTGATGCTTATGATGAGATTTTTCCGATGTGGTTAAAGAAGTTTGCAGAGGGAGACGGTTTTGAAAGTGGTATCCGTTACAAAGGAAAGCTCGTTGGGATGGTAGGCATTCATCCAGTGAGCTGGGGGAAGAAAGCGACGAGTCTTGGGTATTATCTTGCAGAAGATGCTGGCGGGAAAGGTATTATGACGCGTAGCGTAAAGGCTGTACTTCACTATGCATTTGAAAATTTAAAGTTGAATAAAATTGAAATTCGGTGCGGTGTTGGAAATGCGAAGAGCCGCGCAATTCCAGAACGTTTAGGATTTAAGTTAGATGGTATTTTACGAGATGAAGAATGGCTATATGATCATTTTCATGATATCGCTGTATATAGTTTACTAGCTTCAGAATGGAAAGAGATTCGATGAACGAGAAGATTCGTATTGTTCCATATGAAAGTACGTTTCAAGAGGAAGTAGTAGATCTTATCGTTCATATTCAGCAAAAAGAATATAATGTTCCCATTACGAAAGAAGAGCAACCTGATTTACTTGAAATAGAAACATTCTATCAAAAGGATCACGGAAACTTTTGGGTAGCAATTTATGATGGGAAAGTAGTTGGAACAGTAGCTTTATTAGATATTGAGAATCTTCAAGTAGCGCTAAGAAAAATGTTCGTGAAGAAAGAGTTTCGCGGAAAAGAATGGAGCGCGTCACATATGTTGCTTCAAACAGCAATTTCATGGGCTGAGGATAAAAAATTGAAAGATATTTACTTAGGAACAACAGTAAAATTTTTAGCGGCACATCGTTTTTATGAAAAGAATGGTTTTGAAAGTGTGAGTATAGACGAGTTGCCGAAAAACTTTCCGGTGCTACAGGTAGATAAGAAATTTTATAGGTACATTGTGTAAAAGGTCATTTAGAAATGGCCTTTTTCTATGAAGCAAAATGGAAATAGTGGTATAATTTGGGTTAGGGGGTGTAGGTATGAACTTTCCAATTCAAAGAAGTAAGTCAGTAGTCATTTTCGTTTGTCTTACGTTAGCTTTTATGTTTATATATCCAATTGTCATGCTTTTCACTAATAAAGCGCATTGGATGTCAGCGTTGATTGGGATGGGTTTATGCTTCATTGTAAATGTACCACTCGTTTGGGAAGTATTTATTAAAAAACATAAAGTAGAAAATGGCGTATTAAAGTACGGTATTTTAAATGATGATATTGTATTAAAAGATGTGAGAATTATACGTCAGGTCGGAAAGTCTCTTGAAATTACGACGAATGCATATAAAGTACATATCGTTGCGATGCCGCAAAATATGGATGAATTCTTGGGGCTTATAGAGAAAGAAAATCCACATGTGAAAATAGAAATGGTAGGGAAGAAATAAAAACGCTCGGCGAAAATTCCGAGCGTTTTTATTATTATTTTAAGTTCTCTGGGTTTAAAGCTTCTAGTTCAGGTACAACGAAGCGTCCGTCTTTACGGATTAGTACGTCGTCGAAGTAAATTTCGCCGCCGCCGTATTCAGGGCGTTGGATGCATACTAAATCCCAGTGGATGTTCGAGTTGTTGCCGTTCCATGCATCGTCGTAAGCTTGTCCAGGAGTGAAGTGGAAGCTGCCATCGATTTTTTCATCGAATAGGATGTCTCCCATTGGATGTAAGATGTATGGGTTTACGCCAATTGCGAACTCACCAACGTAGCGTGCGCCTTCGTCTGTATCGAAGATTTTGTTAATGCGCTCTGTATCGTTTGCAGTTGCTTCAACGATTTGACCGTTCTCAAACTTAAGTTGTACATTTTCAAATGTATAACCGTTGTAAGGAGATGGTGTGTTGTAAGAAACTGTACCGTTAACAGAATCACGAACTGGTGCAGAGTATACTTCACCGTCTGGAATGTTTAAATGACCTGAGCATTTAATTGCTGGAATGTCTTTAATAGAGAATGTTAAGTCAGTTCCAGGACCAGTTAAACGAACTTTATCTGTTTTATTCATTAATGTAACAAGGCTATCCATTGCCTTATCCATTTTACCGTAGTCTAAGTTACATACTTCGAAGTAGAAGTCTTCGAAAGCTTCTGTACTCATTTTAGCAAGCTGTGCCATAGAAGCATTTGGGTAGCGAAGAACAACCCAGCGTGTTTTTGGAACGCGAATGTCTCTATGAACTTTTTTACCAACTGTTTGGCCATGAACTTTCATACGCTCACTTGGAACGTCAGCTTGTTCATTAATATTATCGCCAGAGCGAAGGCCGATATAAGCGTCCATGTCTTTCATTACGCTTGCTTCATATGCAGCGATTTGTTCGAAATGTTCTTCAGTAGCACCCATTAATAAAGAGCGATCTACTTGATGATCTTTTAAAGAGACGAATGGGAAACCACCAGCTGCATATGCTTCTTTTACAAGTGCAGTTACAAGTTCTTTTTGTAAGCCAAAGTTTTCAATTAATACTTTTTCACCTTTTTGTAAGCGGATAGAGTAGTTAATTAAATTGTATGCTAACTTTTCAATACGTGGATCTTTCATATGTAAAGCCTCCCTACTAATTATGTATCCTCTCCTATTGTAACCTACTTAGTGGAATTTGTTGAATGATTTATGTTACAGTTAACGAATAAGTATGAAAATTCTAATGATGAGATAGGGATTAGAATGAAACGGAAAATGATTGTATAATAGGGGAAAGTATGAAAAAGATAAAGGAAGTGATGAAATGCAAGTTCTTTTATATGTAAGTGCGGCTATTATCGCGGTTGCTTTTGCAGTATTAGTAGTGTATGTATGCAGAACGTTGTTATCGGTTCAGAAGACGTTGGAAAACGTTGCAAGTACGTTAGAAGGTTTAGAAAAGCAAATGCAAGGAATTAGCGTAGAGACAGAGCAATTATTACATAAAACGAATGCGTTAGCTGATGATATTCAACAGAAGTCACAGTCATTAAATAAAGTGGTAGCGGGTGTAGATGGGATTGGAACGACAATCCAATCTTTAAATACGAAGCTTCGTAATGTATCGGACTCTGTAACGGACGAAATTGAAAATAACGCTGATAAAGTAGCGCAAGTTGTACAGTGGAGCAGTGCGGCGATTGAAGTATACAATCATTACCGTGCGTCGAGACAAGAGAAGAAGGTTGAAAAAGAAGAGCGTAAATTAGAAAGAATTGAGAAAAAAGCTGAAAAGAAAGAGAAGCGCTCTAGATTTCGTATGAGAGGTGAATCGTGATGAATATGACAAAACTTGAAACAATTGAAGAGCTTGAAGTCTTAGTAGAAAAGAACGAGCCGTATGTTCTTTTTAAACATAGTACGACATGCCCGATTAGTCACGGTGCATACACAGAATTTCAAGCGTATTGCAGCGAAGAAAGAGAAGTGCCAGCGTATTACTTATACGTACAAGATGCGAGAGATGTGTCAAATCGTGTTGCAGAACAATACAGTATTAGACATGAATCACCGCAAGTGCTATACATAAAAGATGGGATGGTAGTATGGAATACATCTCATTGGAATATTAAAAAAGATGCTTTAGAAGAGAATATAAAGTAAAAAGAAGCAAGCTAAAGGTGCTTGCTTCTTTTTTTTTGTTTTTGTTGAAATATATTTAGTGGTACACTATTAATAGTTCAAACTAAATAACTAGATTGTTGAAAGTAGGTTTTAAGTAATGAAGAAAATGGCATTATCCTTCGCAGTCGTAAGTTTATTACTAGGAGCTTGTAGTAACAATAGTAATACGATTAGTAAGAAGGATGAAGTTATACAAAAAGATACAAAAGAAAAAAGTATGATTCCGAGAACTGCTGTTTCTAAAGATTATTATAGAACTGTTATTCCTTTAAAAGAACAAAAGGTTATTAATACAGCTAATATAAAAACAAATTCTAAATTAGATTTAGCAGAGTATGAAAATGGTTTAATAAATATTGCAACGCAGCAATTTGATACAGAGAGTCACGTACTACAATTAAACCAGTATATTCCAGAGAAACTAATTGATGAACTAGTTGCGAAAGTAGAAGCGCCAGTTTTGACGAATATTATAGAACAAGACTATTTCGGAAAACAGAATTCAAATGAATTAAGTTTATCTGGTGTTATGATTGGCTTAGCTATGTCTTCAAGTGTATCGAATGAAGAGGCTATGTCTAAAGGGACTGAAGTTGCTAAACAACTTATTGAAGCTATTAACAAAAATGATAAGTATAACAAATCTCCAATTACGTTTGCTATCTTTAAGCAAGAAAGTACTAGTTCTTTAAAAAATGGTACGTATATTGCTAGTGCTACTGTTCAAAAGAATGATACGAACCTTGGAAATTGGAGTACAATTGATGAAAAGTCGTATTCATATCCTTCTGATGAATTTACACAAGCACATGGAGAAGATAATACAAAAATAAATAACTTTGCTAAGGAAATAAAAGGTTTTTCTAATGGAGATTTTATTCCAGTCAACGCTAAAGTTTCTTATAAGAAAGATCAAATGGATACATTAAATATGAATATTGTTATTAAATATAACGGTAAAACAGAATTAATGGCTCTTACCCAATTGGCTGCGCAAGGTATGTTAGACAAATTGCCTAAAGATGCGAAAGTACAATTACAGATCAAGTCCGAGAGTAAAATCGAGGCTGTGATTATAAAAGAGAAAAACAGTGATAAACCGTTTGTTTCCTTCTTGTAAAAAAGACAGTATGTAAACTGTCTTTTTTATTTTAAATGAAAATATACAACGTTTTTTGATAGTAATTCATTGCTGTATATCGTGTGACAATCGTATATGTATCAGCTATAATAAGTTATCTTAAAAAAGTAACATATAGGAATTTGAAAGAGGTGGCTTTCTTATGGCATCACAACAATTAGGTCGTTTACGTTCTGAAATTGATCAACTTAATTTACAAATATTAGAGTTACTAAACGAAAGAGGTCGTCTCGTACAAGAAGTTGGTAATTTAAAAGAAGTACAAGGTGTGAAACGTTTTGATCCTGTACGTGAAAGAAATATGCTGGATTTAATTGCAGAGAATAATAATGGTCCATTTGAAACTTCGACTTTACAACATATTTTCAAACAAATTTTTCAAGCTGGTTTAGAATTACAAGAAGATGATCATCGTAAAGCATTACTTGTTTCTCGTAAGAAAAAAACAGAAGATACGATTGTTGAAATTAATGGTGAAAAAATTGGTGACGGAAATCAGCATTTTATTATGGGACCGTGTGCAGTGGAAAGTTATGAACAAGTACGTCAAGTTGCTGAAGCAATGAAAGAGCAAGGTCTGAAATTAATGCGTGGTGGTGCGTTCAAACCACGTACTTCACCGTATGATTTTCAAGGTCTTGGGTTAGAGGGATTACAAATTTTGCGCCAGGTAGCAGATGAATATGATTTGGCTGTTATTAGTGAAATTTTAAATCCGAATGATATTGAGATGTCATTAGATTACGTTGATGTTATTCAAATTGGTGCTCGCAATATGCAAAACTTTGATTTGCTAAGGGCAGCTGGTGCTGTAAATAAACCAGTATTATTAAAACGTGGTCTATCAGCAACGATTGAAGAATTCATTAATGCGGCAGAATATATTATGGCAAAGGGAAATGGGAACATTATTTTATGTGAACGAGGTATTCGTACGTATGAAAGAGCGACGCGTAATACGCTTGATATTTCCGCTGTGCCGATTTTAAAGAAAGAAACACATTTACCTGTCGTTGTCGATGTAACGCATTCTACAGGGCGACGTGACCTTCTCTTACCAACTGCAAAAGCAGCGATGGCAATTGGTGCAGATGCAATTATGGCTGAAGTACATCCAGATCCAGCTGTAGCTTTATCAGATGCGGCGCAGCAAATGAATATACCGCAGTTCAATGATTTTATGAATGAATTAAAATCATTTGGAAGTAAATTATAAAAACTTTTAATGAGCTGTTCCAAAAAGGGATTTTGGAACAGCTTTCTCTTATTGTATAGCGACTGTCATTGTCGATTTTTGTTGGTAAGTTGATATATTTAAAAAATCGCTGATATAATTAGAGTTGCGGTCGATATATTTGGAAAATCGCTGATATATTTCGAGTTATAGTCGATATATTCGAAAAATCGCCGATATAAATTTCATTTACTATCGTACTGCTTAAAATAAGATTTCTACTTAGGAAACATCTATTTTTTTACAAAAAATGCCCTTTTTTCATAAAAAATACGAAAATACGAGAAAAGAAGCGAATTTTTTCGAAACTTTTGCGGGAAAATATTGTATGAGCCTGCGTTTTTATCGTATCATTAGTAAAAGGAAGAACTCGGGACGATTGGTGGCATCTGCAAATAGAGTTGATGTCTTTTTTTCATTCAAGTAACCGATACATAAAAATAGATAACAAAAATAGAAGGAGTGTGCGATGAGATGAACGTAACAATCTATGATGTAGCGCGCGAAGCAAACGTTTCAATGGCTACCGTATCTCGTGTTGTGAACGGTAACCCAAATGTAAAGCCTACAACAAGAAAGAAAGTATTAGAAGCAATTGATCGTTTAGGATACCGCCCAAATGCGGTAGCACGTGGACTAGCAAGTAAGAAGACAACTACAGTAGGTGTTATTATTCCTGATATCTCAAATACGTTTTATGCAGAACTTGCACGTGGAATTGAAGATATCGCAACAATGTACAAATATAACATTATTTTAAGTAACTCTGACCAAAACAAAGAGAAAGAGTTCCATTTATTAAATACGATGCTTGGAAAACAAGTGGACGGAATTGTTTTCATGGGTGAAGATATTACAGACATTCACATTGAAGAATTTAAAAAATCTCCAGTACCAATTGTATTAGCAGCGTCATTTGATGAGCAAAATGAAACGCCATCAGTAAATATTGATTATACACAAGCAGCTTATGATGCAATGAAGCATTTTATCGAGCAAGGACATAAACGTATCGGTTTCGTCTCTGGTCCTTTCATTGATAAAGCGGGAAGTGCGAAGAAGTTACAAGGTTATAAAAAAGCTTTAGAAGAAGCTGGTATTTCATATGATGAAAATCTTGTAATCGATGGAGATTACACATATGACTCAGGTATCGAAGCATTCGAAAAGCTTTGGAGCAATGATGAAAAGCCAACAGCAATCTTCGTGTCTTCTGATGAAATGGCACTAGGTGTAATCCATGCAGCACAAGACGCTGGATTAAATGTACCAACTGACGTAGAAGTACTTGGTTTCGATAATACACGTCTTGCATTAATGGTTCGTCCGCAGCTTTCAACAGTTGTTCAACCGATGTATGATATCGGTGCAGTAGCAATGCGTCTATTAACAAAGTATATGAACAAAGAAAAAGTGGAAGATCACACTGTTATCTTACCTCACCGTATCCAATTTAGAGATTCAACGAAGTAAGTATAAAAAAGCTCACAGCATTTGCTGTGAGCTTTTATTCGGATTCAGGATAGTATTTTTGTACGACTGTATCCACCGCTTTATTTTTCTTAACGTGTAAAAATCTTGCGTACAATTCTTTTCCAGTTTCAAAGGGGGTATCGTCTAATTCAAACACATGCAACACTTTTCGAAACGTCCACGTTACTTGCTCATCGTACATATTATCGTACGTATCTTCAGATTGCATAGCAATTTTTTTACCAAGTTCGTGAGCATCCTCTAAACTGTTTGCTTTAACAAGAATAATGCTTTCTTCAAAAAGTGTATTGTGATTCTCTTCATAATGCCTTCGCTATAGATGGGGCTATTCCTTGTTATATGTCACATAAGTGCAAATTTAACTATTATAGGGCAATGTCATGTATAATAGAAAGAAAAGGCTTGTGAGGGGGGAAAAGAGATGATCGTTCTTTGGATAATTACGCTTTGTATGACTGCTATTTTTGCATATATGACGTTAAAACAAAATGGTTTAAAGCGATTTGTTCCAGGAAGTATTCTTGCAGGAATTGCCCTTATCACGTATGTAATTTCTATTTTTATTGAAAGTGTATCAGTAGATATGAGCACAAGTTTAATGTTTATTGGTATTACACTATTTGCAGGTAGCATTATGGTACTTGTGGTTGCTGGTATTATTTTATTTATTCATATGAATTCGGAAACGTTATAGCATATAGAAAAGGCATGTCCCGAGGGACATGCCTTTTTATCCGTTCAATTATGCTCTATCTTTAGAAGAGTTTTGCTGTTTTAGTAAGTCGCGAATTTCGCCAAGAAGAACTTCTTCTTTTGTTGGTTCTGGAATTTCTTCCTCTTTTTCTTCTTCTTTTTTAGATGTTAGTTTGTTGAAAACTTTAACAAACATAAAGATAGAAGCTGCGATAATTAAGAAGTCAAAAATTGTTTGGATGAAGTTACCATACATAACAGCTGATTTACCATATCCAAATTGTAAATCTGTAAAGTCAACGCCACCTAATACCATACCAAGTAATGGTGTGATGATATCTTTTACTAAAGAACTAACGATTTTACCGAATGCAGCACCGATTACAACCCCGACAGCTAAATCAACGACATTCCCTTTGAAAGCGAATTTTTTAAACTCGTTCCACATGTGTTAATCCCATCCTTTCCACGATTCATTATGAAATTTATAATTCCTATCAACATATTCTATAGAAATTTACGAGAGAAATAAAGAGGGAATGGGAATGAAAGTAAATTCTGAAAAATGTATCCGTTTTAATTTTTATTTACATCATCTAGTAAAGATTGTAGCATTTGCTGCGTTTTTAATCCTTCTAATCCGTCTACAACAGGCTTTGTATCGCCTTGTACACACTCAATAAAATGATGAACAGCATCTTCAAAACCACGTTGTTTTAACGTCGTATCCCATGATGGGGAACCACTTTGTGAAACTGAGTTTTCCTGTTCAATTTCAAATGTATTCATATTTTTTACGCGAATGATTTTCCCTGGCGTTACAAGTTCAATTTGTTCTAAATTTGTACCGGCATGGCGATGCATTGCAGTAGAAAGTAATAGTCCACTTGGAGTTGTATATGTATGATGTCCGTAAAGAAGTTCATTCTTTTCATTGATTTGCATCATATTGTGAACGGCGTTAAGGTCATCATTAGCTAACCAGCGAGCGGTATCTACAATGTGTAAATAATCATCTAACATAGTGAAGTCGTACGTATATGGCCCGACTTTATTTGTACGATGCTTTTCAATTCGAATCCATGAAATATCATGAGCCTGTTCTTTGGCAGCGACATACATAGGAACGAATCTGCGATTAAATCCGACCATTAATTTTCGGTTATACTTCTCGCTCAACTCGACTAGTTGCTCAGCTTGTTCCACTGTAGCTGCTAGCGGTTTATCAACATAAACGTCGATCCCTTTTTTTAGAAGTTCAGAAACGATTTCATAATGCGATGCAGTTGAACTATGAACGAAGATTGCATCGCATTCCGAAGCTAACATTTCAATAGAATGAAAGTCTTGAATTCGGTATTGCTGGCAAACTTGTTTTCTTTTCTGTGCGTTAGGTGTAAACGCCCCTACAAAATTCCAATCAGTTTCTTTTGTAAGTGTTGGAAGATAGGCCTTTTGCGCAATACTTCCAAGTCCAATCATCCCAATTTTTGGTTTGTTCATGTTTATTCCCCCCTATTAATAGTAATGTAACGGCTTAAATGTAGCATAGGGTGGGGGAGGAAGGCAAAAATTAGCTTTTTACTTACGGCCTTCTAACAAAATCTTCTCTATCTCCTCAAAGTGATGAGCGCGAGCATGCTCTAGCGGAGTAACACCATCATTGTCTGGAATATTTACATCTGCACCGTGCTCAATAAGAAGGCGAATGACTTGTTGCTGTGTTTCGTTTCCGTTACTTAGTACGATGGCTTCCATTAAAGCTGTCCATCCCAGGTTATTTACATGATTTACATCAATATTTGTTCGAGTGAGGAGTTCTTTTATAACGTCAATATAGCCATGTTCTGAGGCTGGGATAAGAGCTGTTCCGCCGTAACGATTTGTAATCGTAGGATCTGCACCAGCATCAATTGTTAATTTTAAAATGTCTAAGTAACCTTCCGCACCGGCATATAGAAAGGGATTATTTTTCATGTCATCTTGGATATTTACGTCAGCACCAGCTTCGATAAGTGCCTTTGCGGTTTTTACATCATTTTTGTATGTAGCAATCATAAGCGGAGTGCGTCCTTGACTATCCGTCGCATTTATATTTGCGCCTTGTTTTAGTAAAGATATAACAGTATTCGTTTCATTTTTTTCAGTGGCTGCTAGTAGTGCAGTCTCCATGTTTATCATCTCCTTTTTTACTTCTTGTTCTTGCGAGCATCCTTGTAAAAAAATTACGCAACATATCATACTGAATGTTTTTTTGAACATGGAATTTCAACCTCCTAATTTCAACTGTAAAATAGGAACATTAAATTTTTATAAACTGACGCTAAAATTACTATAAAATCGCTTGAGTAATTGAACATATATTTTTATGCTTATAAATAATAAGGTTTGATAAAGTGAGGATTTAAGATATGTCTATTAAAACAAGGTTTTTATTTTCTTATATTGCTGTTATCCTCGTTTCCATTACGCTTATATTAGTCGCGGGATTTTTAATCGTTTTTTCGATAACAGGTGACTTGGAAGCAGTGAAAAATTTCTATAAAAGTTCTTACATTCAAAAGCCGCTTACACCAGAAGAAGAGAATGCCTATCTTGAGTTGAAGTCAGCAGCCAAACAGCATCAATCTCAATTGCTAGATGAGTCGTTTGTCTCAGCAATAGAAAAAGAGGGTGTGAAAATAGTAGTAAGAAAAGGAGAAACACTTTCATATGCTTCAAACGTATTTGAAAGTGTATCTTTAAAAGAAGCCCTTCCGAAATTTGAATCAGCAAATATTAATAGTCGTGGTACAACGGAACTAGGCGATACATTTTATCGATATGTAAAGTTTGATTTTTATTTTCCTCAGGAAGAAGAGGGAAGTATATTTGTATTAAAAAAGCAAAGTTCATTTGTAGATCTTACACAAAAATTATTTCCAATCTTATTCGTATCGCTTTTACTACTAGCCATTTTACTCATTGGATTATTAAGTTACCTCGTTTCAAGAAGTGTAATAAAACCAATTTTTGTATTGAAAGGCGCAACGGAGAAAATTAAAGAAGGAAATTTAGATTTTCAAATACCAATTACATCACACGACGAAATAGGGCAATTAAATCAAGGGTTTGAGGAAATGAGGAAGAGATTAAAAGAATCGATAGAGATGCAAACACAGTATGAAGAAAATCGAAAAGAGCTTATTTCAAACATCTCTCATGACTTAAAAACACCGATTACATCAATTATAGGATATGTAGAAGGAATAAAGGACGGGGTAGCAAATACGCCAGAAAAAATGGATAAGTATTTAACAACTATCCATACGAAGGCAAAACATATGGACACACTCATTGATGAACTCTTTTTGTTTTCGAAGCTCGATTTGAATCGGGTTCCATTCCAGTTTGAAACAGTTGAATTAAATACGTTTATGCAAGAATTAATAGAAGAGATGCAGATGGATTTAAGTAAAGAAGGTATAGAAGTTAACTTACAATTACATGCATCAACACTATATGTAACGGCTGATTGTGAAAAAATAAATAGAGTGATATCAAATTTAATTCATAATAGTGTGAAATACATGGATAAAGAAGAGAAGAAAATTACTGTAACAGTATCGAGTGATAATAATAAAGTTATTGTGAAAGTGATGGACAACGGATCAGGTATAGAAGCTGATACATTGCCGTATATCTTTGAACGTTTTTATCGTGCAGAGCAATCGCGGAATTCTAGCACAGGTGGAAGTGGACTTGGTTTAGCAATAGCGAAGCAAATTGTTGAAGAACATGGCGGGGAAATTTGGGCGGAAAGCGAGCTTGGTAAAGGCACAAGCATTTTCTTCTCATTGGAAAAAGTAGAGGAATGTGGTGAGTAAATTGAAAAGAATTTTATTAATAGAAGATGAAGTAAGTATTGCAGAATTACAGCGAGATTATTTAGAAATTAATGATTTCCAAGTTGATGTAGAGCATTCAGGAGAAATAGGTTTACAAACAGCCTTGCAAGAAGACTATGATTTAATTATTTTAGATATTATGCTTCCGAAAATGAACGGATTCGAAATTTGTAAACAAATACGTGCTGTAAAAGATATTCCGATTCTACTTGTTTCAGCAAAAAAAGAAGATATAGATAAAATTCGCGGACTCGGATTAGGAGCGGATGATTATATAACGAAACCGTTTAGCCCGAGTGAATTAGTCGCAAGAGTAAAAGCACATATTGCCCGTTATGAAAGATTATTAGGAAATGTAAGTAAGCAACGTGATACGTTATATATTCACGGAATTTCTATCGATCAACGAGCGAGAAAAGTTTTTATAAACAATGAAGAAGTTGCGTTTACAACGAAGGAATTTGATTTATTAACATTCTTTGTTACACATCCAAACCAAGTATTAAATAAAGAACAGTTATTTGAACGCATTTGGGGATTAGATTCCGCTGGTGATTTAGCCACTGTTGTCGTCCACATTAGAAAGCTACGTGAAAAAATTGAAAGAGATCCTGCTCACCCGCAATATATTGAAACGGTATGGGGAGCTGGTTATCGTTTTAACGTGTAATATACCTGCCGAGTAATTGGCAGGTTTTTTATGTTATTTGTCAAAAGGAAATAATAGGTAATTTGTGTTAAGATATAAAGAGAGATAAAACATAGTAGAGCATGAGAGGGTGTGCTACATTTTGGGAGATACATTACAAGATAATAAATCAAACAAGGTCTTAAGGATTGGAACTAATATTATAATTATTTTATTAATTATTGGTGCAATACAAATGTTTTATGATAAAGATTATACAAATGATCATTTCGGCTGGTTATTTTTAGTATTAGGTTGGATAGTTAGAAGCATTTTTAATATTACGATAGGTTTAAAAGAAGGAGATAAAAAGTCAGTGTTGTTTGATGTAGGTTTGGTGCTCTTTTCCTTTTATCTTTTATTTTTATATAGTACGAAATATTTCTTCTGAAAATTTAGCTCATAGTCTTATAGAGACTGTGAGCTTTCCTTAATAATAACGGTACTGGCGTAACGATTTATAAAATATTTGAGTAGTAGAAGTAAACAGGGTCGCTTCTTCTAAAAAAGGATAATGGTTGCTGTTTTCGAATGGAATGAAGATAGAATTACGTATCCCATCATGTATCTCGATAGAATATTGAACTGGACACTGCACATCATATCTTCCGCATATAATAAGTGTCTTTGTTTGGATGAAAGGTAAATACTCTCTTAAATCAAATGAAGGATATTCATTGGCGAAAGCGTTCATCCGGCTAACGGACATTGTTTTATTGATTGGTTTACAAAAATAAGAGTTGTAGTTTTCTGGTTTATACAATGATAATTTTGTTCTCTCAGTAGATAGTTCTTTTCGTTCTTTACTTGTAAGGTGAGGGCTTTTTAAGTTTTCGATGAGTTTTTGCATATAATGAAACTGTGGATGTGCTGGGTGATAAATGCAAAATGGTGTTTCGGTATAGTTACTTGCTGCAGCTCCTGCTACGACTAATGATTGTAAGGAATTTGGATATGTAATCGCATATAAAAGTCCAAGCATACCACCTGTTGAATGACCGGCGAAATGCCATGTTGGAAGTTGTAATGCTTCTCGTATTGCTTCTAAGTCGTGGATTGTTTCAATCATGCTTAATTCGTTTTCTGACTGGGCGGTTACAGAGCGACCAGTATCTCGTAAATTAATGAGAAATACACGATGCGTAGCAGTAAAAACATCCGCAAAGTAATCACCAGTTTCATTAAATTGTGAATAGTGATGTGTAATACAAAGCGATTCGCCATTTCCTTTTGTAAAGAGTTCAAATGTACCGCGTTTCGTGTTGATTATTTGTTGTGTCCACATAATATCACGACCTTTTCTCATAAAAGTTGGGCCAGACTGTTATAAAATGAAAATATATCAGCGATTATTAGAATATATCGGCGCAACTCGGAATATATCAGCGATTATCAAAATATATCGGCGTAACTCGGAATATATCAGCGATTATTAAAATATATCGACTTACCGACAGAAAACGACAATAATAGCAAGCTTTAAATAAAAGGAGGCTATTCAAAAACGAGCCTCCTTTTCGTTTAGTATAAAGATTTTGTCATATTATTCCGAATAATTTCAAGGGATTTCGCTACAGTTAATGCGTTTTTTTCTTCAATTTCTGGTTTACGGGGGATAGGTTTATACATGTTGTCTGGATCTTCCCATGTGAGGGGAAGTTCTGTTTCTGCTTGTCCTTTCCAAGCTTCAATCCATTCTGGAGGGAGATAACCTGAGATGTTTTGGATGTTGTTCATTTCGAGCCAAATGAGTGCCCAAGCTCTTGGAACGACGCGCCAGTGATCATAGCCACCGCCGCCGACAGCGATCCAGCGACCGTCGCAATACTCATTAGCAATTTCACGAGCGAGCTTCGGTATTTCGCGGTAAATATTCATTGTCGCACAAAGATGTGTAAGTGGGTCATAATAATGTGCGTCAGCACCATTTTGCGTTAAAATAATATCCGGTTTAAAGTACGCTGCAACTTCTTTTACAACAGTTCGATATGATTCTAAGAACGATTCATCTTCTGTAAAAGCATCGAGTGGAACGTTAAAAGAATAACTATAACCATTACCTTGTCCACGTTCGTTTACAGCGCCAGTTCCAGGGAATAAATAGCGACCAGTTTCATGCAGTGAAATGGTGCATACGTTAGGGTCATCATAAAACGACCACTGTACGCCATCACCGTGATGAGCATCTGTATCAATATATAAGACGCGTAAACCGTATTTCTTCTGAATATACTTCATTGCTATGGAGCTATCGTTATAAATACAAAAGCCAGATGCTTTACCACGGAAGCCATGATGTAAGCCGCCTCCTAAGTTAAGCGCGTGTTTTACTTTTCCGGAAAGAACAGCATCGACAGCTGTTAACGTACCACCAACGAGCAATGCGCTTGCTTCGTGCATATTTGGGAACATCGGTGTATCTTCTGTTCCGAGTCCATATGTCATCGCAATTGATTTTTCTAACTTTCCTTCTCCAGCACGTTTTACCGCATTTATGTACTCCTCTGTATGAATGTAGGCAATCTCTTCATCTGTAGCCATCCGTGGTGAGATGATTTGAGAGGGAGAGATGAAACCGCCCTTTTGTAATAAATCATACGTAAGTGTGACGCGCAGTTGGTTAAAAGGATGATCAGGGCTAAATGAATAGCCCCGAAAGTCATCCGAATAAATAAACGCGCTACTCATGCTTGCATCCCCATGATGTTTGGCCATAATACGCGGTAGCCTTCTGCTTCAAGTGCATCAATCACTTTTAGAGGATTCATCGTTTGAATGCGGAAAACGAGTACTTTATCATTCTCGTCTTTTGCTGGGTAGACGAGAACGCTCACGATATTTATTTGTAAATCACTAAAAATAGCAACGACTTTTCCAAGAATACCAGGTTCGTTTTTTACTTGAATTTCAATTTGCGAACTTGGTTGATGTGCTCCTGTTAATTTTACTAATGTGTGCAGTACTGTAGATTCAGAAATGATTCCAACTAACTTCCCGGCCTTTGTAACAGGAAGACAGCCAATTTTATTTTCAAAAAATAAAGTAGCAATTTCCTCAACGAAATCGAGAGGATGGCAAGTCATAACAGGATGTTTCATAATAAGTTCGAGCGGTTGCTGTAGCATATCGAGTGAAACTTGTTCATCTAGAATAGACGGACTTGCATCTCTTACATCCCGATCAGAAATAATGCCTACGACGTGATTATTTTGATCGACAATTGGAATGTGCCGAATGCCTTTCGTGCGTATCGTTCGGATTGCTGTTTCGATTGTATCGTTTGGATGTAATGTAACTACATTTTGATTCATAATTTCTTCTACAATCATTCCAGTTGCCCCCTTTATTAATACATAAAACGATTGTGAAAACGTAGACGATCAAAAGCTTGAATAGAATCCGTATCAACGCGTTTACCGATGCGGACCATTAAACAGTTGGCAGGATGTGAACAAATTTCAGGATCGTCTGTAGCCATCCATTGTAACCCGCCAGCATTCATCATCTTCTCCATTACTTTTCGGTATTCCCACACATTCAATCCTGTTTGTTTCAAATCCCAGTGCCAATAATATTCAGTCGTCAATATAATGTAATCTTCCATATAATCGTCCATCATAGAAACCTCTAGTAAGTTCTTTCCGACAGAACTCCCGCGGAAGGCTGGGACTACTTCAATTGCCCCAAGCTCAATTAAGTTTTCCATTTTTCCTTCTGACCATCGTTCAAGTGGATCAGGATACAAGTATGTAACATATCCAACAATTGTTTGGTCATGTCTAGCAATAATGAGACGAGCTTCTGGTAATTTAGAAATTTCGACAATTGCTTTATATTGTTGCTCGGCAGGACGAAACGCAATTAAGTCTGGATGAAACTCATACATTTCTAAGTTATGTGTAGAGACAGGACCTTCAATAATTAAAGTGCCTTTCGCTGTTTTTAAGTTTCTAGCATTATATATTTTTTTATGAATCAATGTATTGCTCACCACCTTGAGGGTTTGTGAATCTATTAATATCGTACTTTATAATATATGCGATGTGAATCGAAATTTGTCATTAAAAATTTGTCTAAAAATCAACAAATATACTGAAAATTTTAAATAATGTCATTATAATAGATAATAGAATACATAGGAGGGGGATGTAAAGTATGAAAGTAGAAACGCTTCCTGTCATTAAAGGAGAAAATAATTTGCCGAATTATGATGAGGCATACGCGAATTTTAACTGGGAAGAGGTTAATAAAAACTTTACTTGGAATGAAACAGGCCGAGTAAATATGGCGTATGAGGCAATTGATAAGCATGCGAAATCCGATCGAAAGAATAAAGTAGCTCTTTATTATCAAGATGGATCGCGAAAAGAGAAATATACATTTAAGGAAATGAAGGATTTTTCTAATAAAGCAGGAAACGTCCTTAAGAATTATGGCGATGTAGAAAAAGGCGATCGCGTTTTTATTTTTATGCCACGTTCTCCAGAGTTATATTTCGCACTTTTAGGTGCAGTGAAATTAGGAGCAATTGTTGGACCGCTATTTGAAGCATTTATGGAAGGCGCAGTTCGCGATCGCTTAGAAGATAGCGAAGCAAAGGTGTTAATTACAACGCCTGAATTGTTAGAGCGCGTACCATTAAATGATTTACCGGCTTTAAAAACAGTTTTCCTTGTTAGAGATAATGTAGAAGAAGGCGGTAAAACGGTAGCGTTCAATCCTTTATTTGAACAAGCTTCAAAAGAATTACATATTGAATGGTTAGGCCGTGAAGACGGCTTGATTCTACATTACACGTCTGGTTCTACTGGTAAGCCAAAAGGTGTGCTTCATGCGCAAAACGCAATGGTTCAGCACTATCAAACGGCGAAGTGGGTATTAGATTTAAAAGAAGACGATGTATATTGGTGTACTGCTGACCCGGGCTGGGTAACTGGAACAGCTTACGGTATTTTCGCACCGTGGTTAGTTGGAGCGTCAAACGTTATTTTAGGTGGACGCTTTAGTCCAGAAGCTTGGTATGAAGCACTGCAAGATTACGGTGTGACGGTTTGGTACAGCGCACCAACAGCATTCCGTATGTTAATGGGAGCTGGACAAGACGCAATTAAAAAATATGACTTATCACAAGTGCGCCACGTATTAAGCGTTGGTGAGCCGTTAAATCCAGAAGTAATTCGCTGGGGTATGAACGCATTTGGACTTCGTATTCATGATACGTGGTGGATGACAGAAACAGGTGGACAAGTTATTTGTAACTACCCTTGTATGGAAATCCGTCCAGGCTCAATGGGTAAACCAATTCCAGGTGTGAAAGCAGCGATTGTTGATAATGAAGGAAATGAAGTGCCTCCTTACACAATGGGTAACTTAGCAATTGCGAAAGGTTGGCCATCTATGATGCGTGGGATCTGGAATAACCAGCAAAAATATGAATCTTATTTCATGCCGGGAGATTGGTACGTATCAGGTGACTCTGCCTATATGGATGAAGATGGATACTTCTGGTTCCAAGGGCGTATTGACGATGTAATTATGACGTCAGGTGAGCGCGTTGGTCCGTTTGAAGTAGAAAGTAAATTAATTGAGCACGCTGCTGTTGCAGAAGCTGGTGTAATTGGTATTCCTGATCCGGTGCGCGGCGAAATTATTAAAGCATTTATCGCACTTCGAGCAGGATACGAACCATCTGATGAATTAAAAGAAGAAATTCGTCAATTTGTAAAGAAAGGCCTAGCAGCTCATGCAGCGCCACGACAAATTGAATTTAGAGATAAATTACCGAAAACGAGAAGTGGTAAAATTATGCGCCGCGTATTAAAAGCGTGGGAGTTAAACTTACCAACAGGTGACTTATCAACGATGGAAGATTAAGAGAGAAAGGTCTGAACGAAAAATGTTCAGGCCTTTCTTTTTTATGATATCATGAACTTATATATATAAGTTAAAGGGGATAGTATGATGAAAACAGAAAAAGAAAAGATGATACTAGGTGAAATGTACATACCAGCTGATCCAGTTTTAGTTCAAGAGAGGGAGCAAGCTCGTATATTAACGAGAAAATTAAATGAAACGCCAGAAGTACAATTAAAAGAGCGTAGCGAAATCGTAAAAGAACTATTCGGAACGACTGGAGATAACATTCATCTTGAATCTTCTTTCAGATGTGATTACGGCTATAACATTCATGTGGGTGAAAATTTTTACGCGAACTTTGACTGTACCATTTTAGATGTATGTCCAGTAACAATCGGAGTGAACTGTATGTTAGCTCCAGGTGTTCACATTTATACAGCAACGCACCCGCTTGATCCGGTAGAGCGCATAAGCGGATCAGAATACGGAAAACCAGTTACAATTGGCGATAACGTATGGATTGGCGGAAGAGCAATTATTAATCCAGGTGTAACAATTGGAGACAATGCGGTGATCGCATCTGGTGCTGTCGTAACGAAAGATGTGCCTAATAATGTAGTAGTTGGCGGGAATCCTGCAAAGATTATAAAAAAACTAAAATAATATTTGAACGAAGTGCCTTCCTCGTCTGTATACATTTATGAAAGAATAGATGAGGGAGGCTTTTATATGTCTAATAAATTACTTCTTACTTTTGCTGTAATTGGAATTATAGTTGTATTTTCTTGTGGTCTTTTCTTACCGATACCAATTGGATATAGAGTATCAATGCTTACAGCTGGATTTATAATGGGTGTTATGTTTTCAATCATTATTCCATTTGATAGAAAACATATAGTACGGAAAAATGGATATAAAATTGATTTTACAAAAACAAAAGTGTATTTTCGCTGGAATGTATTTGACACTATTTCTATCTGCCTTGCGTTGTATGCATGCATATGTGTGCAAGCGTTAAATACTTTAGTTACAATGGGATTTACGATTCAAAACCCATATGTGCAATTTTTTACAAATCAATCACAATTGTGGATTTTTATTGCGATTGCATATTTAATTTCCCGTATTTCATTAACGTTAAAAGGAATAAAGGAGATCAAAAATCATGGCGCAGATTGGGATTGAGGAGGAGCTCATGCTTGCGTATCAAAGTGGAGATAAACAAGCAGGAGAAAGACTATATGTTTTAATCAAACCAGCGCTATACACATTTTTATATCGATTTAACCGAGATGAACAATTAAGTATCGATCTTGTGCAAGATACGTTTTTGACGCTAGAGCGTAAGAAACATATGTATGAACTTGAAAAAGGTAAAATAAAAACGTATTTATTTCAAATTGGTTATCGTCTTATGATTAATAAATTAAATAGGAGAAAAAAGTGGCGTACGCTTTTGCCATTTTTAGTGCCGATTCCGGAAAAAGAATTTTCTCACGAAGATCGGCTCACAGTAAGAGAAGCAATTTTGAAAGTTCCAGAAGAGCAAAGAGCGGTCCTAATCCTTTCTTATTATCATGACATGCAGCAAAAAGAAATTGCAGAGATATTAAACATTCCGATTGGAACGGTGAAATCGAGACTTCATAACGGGATAAAGAAATTGAAACAATTGCTGGAGGTGGACGAAATTGAGCGAAAATCCCTTTAAGAGTGAATATAAGTTAAAGCAACATTTAGATAGTGATCATGTAGAAATACCAGACTTTCCAAAAACGGTAAGTCGATTCGATCGATTAATCGGGTTTCTTGGTTCCCCAGCGAAAGATCCTGTGGAGGCGACCATTGGGAATGATTTATCGATTGTGTTTCATGTCTCGTTATTAGTTGGGCTTCCGGTTATTTCTATAATTATGATATTAATTATAGGATTTTAAATAGGGTAGGAGAAATGAAGTGCATAGTGAAAGCTATGTGCTTTTTACATTTATACATATTATGAAATTAATTCCAAATGAAATAATAATATGTTAATATACAAATATATAATTAATATATTGTTGAGAGGAAGATAAATTATGAGACAGTGTTCCAATTGTGGAAGTCAGGTGCGACAGCATGATAATTTTTGTGGGGATTGTGGTATGAATTTAGAGAAACAACAATGTTCAGAGGAGATATTAGAAACGAACAATGAATGGAATGTAGAGAATAAGAAAAAAACTAGTTTTCTAGCCCATAAACGATTCGTAGTTGTAAGTGCAATAGCCTTAATAATCGTTGCAAGCACTATGTATATTTTTTTAACTCATTCTTCTTCTTTTAATAAGATGAAAGGGTATTGGTATGCTGGCGGTAAAGGGGCTTACCTTCAGATTCAAGAAATAGACGATAAAAATATTGAAATAGTGTTTTATGAAAAGAGAGGGAAAACAGAAAGAGTTAAAGGGAGTGTAGTAGATTATAATGATAATCAAGTAATATGTAATATGTCATACCCTTGGAATGGAAGAGTGAAATTGGAATTATTGGATGATACAACGTTGTACATGAGTGAAGAGGGAAAGAAATCGCATAAATTAAAACTGACAAAGGTTTCCGAAAAGGAGATGCAAGAGTTTTATGGAGGGGAAAAATCTTCAAGGTAGTTTGTATATAGTATTTTCTTCAATTTGACACATGCTAGTAAATAATGATATAAAGAAAAGTATATGAATAATTGAGCGTGGAAAGGGAGAAGTAGTGATCATTTCCCTGTTTTAGAGAGCTGATGGTCGGTGAAAATCAGCACATAGATGATCGCGAATTACGCCCCTAGAGCATCTTTTTTCGATTGAATTGTATTCAAAAGGGAAAAGACGGTGCTAAGCCGTTATGTAAATAAGGTGGTAGGCTTTTTTGCCTGCAACTAGGGTGGTAACGCGATAATCAAAATCGTCCCTTATTTGAAGGGGCGATTTTTTTATGTTTTCAACCTTCACGCCAGTAATGAACTTAAAGGAGAGTATGTAGGATATGGGTATTTTACAAGATCTTGAATTTCGCGGTCTAATTAATCAGCAAACAGATGCTGAGGGCCTTGAGCAATTATTAGAAAAAGAAAGCGTTAAATTATACTGTGGTTTCGATCCGACAGCAGATAGCTTACACATTGGTCATATGTTACCAGTATTAATGTTACGTCGTTTCCAATTAGCTGGTCACCAACCAATCGCACTTGTTGGTGGTGGTACTGGTATGATCGGTGACCCAAGTGGTAAAAAAGCAGAGCGTACATTAAATACGAAAGATACAGTTGCTTACTACACAGAAAGTATTAAAAACCAACTTTCAAACTTCTTAGAGTTCGAAAACGTGGACAACCCAGCAACAATGGCTAACAACTATGACTGGCTTGGTAACTTAGATGTCATTTCATTCTTACGCGATATCGGTAAAAACTTCGGTTTAAACTATATGTTAGCAAAAGATACAGTAGCATCTCGTTTAGAAACTGGTATTTCATTCACTGAGTTCAGTTACATGATTTTACAATCATACGACTTCTTAAACTTATACCAACAACATAATTGCCGTCTGCAAATCGGTGGTAGTGACCAATGGGGTAACATTACAGCTGGTCTTGAATTAATCCGTAAATCAGAAGAAGATGCGAAAGCATTCGGTTTAACAATTCCACTTGTTACAAAATCTGACGGTACGAAGTTTGGTAAAACAGAAGGCGGCGCAATTTGGTTAGATCCAGAGAAAACAACTCCTTACGAGTTCTACCAATTCTGGATTAACACAGATGACCGTGATGTTGTTAAATACTTAAAATACTTCACATTCTTATCTCATGAAGAAATTCTTGAGCTTGAAAAGCAAGTAGCTGAAGCGCCAGAAAAACGTGCAGCACAAAAAGCATTAGGTGCAGAAATGACAAAACTTGTTCACGGCGAAGAAGCATTAGAGCAAGCGATTAAAATTTCAGCTGCATTATTCAGCGGTTCTGTAGCAGAACTAACTGCAAGCGAAATCGAACAAGGATTCAAAGACGTACCATCTGTAGAACGTACTGCAGAAGATACAGTATTAATCGACTTACTTGTAGAAAGCAAAATCTCTCCATCAAAACGTCAAGCACGTGAAGATGTAACGAATGGCGCAATCTACGTAAACGGTGAGCGTACACAAGCATTAGACTACGTTGTAACAGAAAACGACCGCATCGAAGGTAAATTCACAATCATTCGCCGCGGTAAAAAGAAATATTTCTTAATTCGTTACTAATCAGAAACGAATATAAAACAAATAGTACCCCGAATTGTAGGCTGAAAATTCTATGATTCGGGGTTTTTTATGTATAAATTTAGATTGCCTCACGAGATCTTGTAAATAGAATATGAAGAATTAATACGAGCATATAAAGTAAGCTAATAAGCATAACAATAAATGCTGTTGGATAAAATTTTGCCGCATATATAAAGAAATCGATTTGATAAATATCTTCGTAATTTGAAACGGTGCCTTTAAAGTAATTCGTAAACTTGGCACTATATTTCCATTCATCAGGATCATCTATTAAATTACTTCCCTGATACCAATTAATAAGTGCGGAAGTAATAAACAACATACATGCACTACCCAACTGAACCATTTGATTTATTGTCAAAACGAATCAACCTCCTATTTAATGGTTATTATAGCGTGCATTCATATTCCTGTAACCTTTTTGTTGTAATCTCCTTTTCGAGTTCATACGGAAATCACATGTAAGCGGTATGATAAATGTATAACAAATAGAAAGGAGTGGTAAAACAAAATGTCACTAGAAGCGCTCATTATTTTTTCTTTGCTAAACGCGGGTCAACTTGCAGAGAATTCGAAGATGGATGTACATAAAGAGCAGAAAGATGCTTATGTATATATTCAAAAAGAGGAAAATAAATAATTTTAATATATATAAATAAAAGCTACTCGAAGTAACTGTTTTGGTGTCTTCGGTAGCTTTTTTGTATGCATAGGATTCAAATTTAGTAAGTGAGCTATTTAATAGAGGGTTTGTAGAAGAAACAAGTATAATTAATATGAACTGATAAATTGATAAAAATAAACCGTTATAAACAGGAGGATTTGTATGGAACATAGTGAGGCATCTCAAAGGCTGTTTTTTTGATTTAATCTTTTTAATATTAAGTCCCCCCTGTCAAAAAAAGTTTGTCCTCTGGGGAGGGTAGGTAGCGTAGGGGCACATCAATAGTTGCACTATTTTTTTAAAAATGAAGGGGGGTGAAATGTCTATGAAACTCTGTAAGTATTACATAATAAAAGCCACAACTCATGAAAAGACCTTCTAATTTATTGTTAGTTTATTTGATTAATATTCTTTGTCCACTTTTCGTAACTCTGACTGTGTAAGTCCATATGCCTCTGTTGTACAACCTGCTAACAACATAACAGGCATAGCTGAAGTTAATAGTTTACGTTTCATTGACATATACCCCTTTGTGTTATTTCTTTTTACTTAGTTCTTTTGTTGCTTTGTCTACTAACTCAGAAGCTTCGTCTAAATCCTTTTTAGCGAATTCAATTGTATCTTTATCATCCTCTTCTAAACCTGTCTGCATGTTTTCTACCCCTGATTTTGAGAATAACATTGCTTTACTTATGTTTATCGGTGTTTTATTGTCTTCAGCTAACTTATAATCTAGTTTATCAATCTTATCAATTAATTCGAAATAAGGTTTCGATAACTCTTTTAACTTTTCAGCCTTCTTCTTATTAGATTTTCTGCTATCTACAAGGTCTTTTATTTCTTCCGTTTGTTCAGTGTAATCTTTAAGTAAGTATGTTGCATTCTTATTATAGTCTTCTTTCTTGTTTTCTTTAACAGAAGCTTCCATTACTTCGTCTTTCTTTTTATCGTTTGACTCACAACCTACCCCTGTTATTAACAACATTGGAATCGCTAAAGTTAATAGTTTACGTTTCATTTTCTCATACCCCTTTAGTATTTATTATTCTACTTCACTTACACTTTGTTCGTCTAATGCTCGAATATCGTCTATTGCTTTACCAAACATCCCCATTGCTTCATTTAGACTCTTTGTACCAATGTCTGCCTTAGTCTCACTTATTTCGTCTACCGATTCTAATATCTTATCCCTTGACTTCTCATAAAGAATTAAAGACTTTTTCAATTCCATTTGCAAGTTTTCGTATTGTTTAGGCGGTTTAATGTCTTGTAATTTCTTAGACTCCGCATACACCTTTTCAAGTTGCGCTTTTACTTTTTCTTGGTTTGTTAGTAAAGTTTTATCCTTTTCCATAATCAGAGTTACTTTTTACATTTCCTTTGCAAAACCCTCTGCTTTAGTTTGTACTTCACCGAGATACATATTTAAAGACATGAACTTTCCCTCCCCTTACAAGAAAATAATACCAATTTAAGAGGGGGATTGTAAACGTAATATTCTGATGATTTAACGATTAAAGAGGTACTCGTCCATTAAGTTTTTTAATCTCATTCGGATGATCTGGTAATGAAGAGGTTTTTAAGGTTGAATGTAAATAGAAAAGGGAAGATATAGATTATGTGCAAATAAATACGTTGTAAAAATAATGTTAAGAAAAGGAGAGTATAGCAAAGAAAAATGAGTTATGGGATAGAATGTAGTGTTTTTAAGTGTTAGAAGAAGAGGGAGGTTTTTATTAATGTGGATAAAAAATGGATGGAATTCTAGAGAGGGGGTTAAGTTTTATTAACTATAGACTTGCAGTTCTTTTTTATTTTGTTACATTGGTCTGTTTCTATACATATAATCGGTTATATTCAATAAAAAAAGCCCAGGAACCTTGAATTAACAAGGTTCCTAAGGCTTTTAATACGACTCTTTGCAGAGTACCGAGATTAACGAGAGTAGAACTCTACGATTAACGCTTCGTTGATTTCAGCTGGTAACTCAGAACGCTCAGCGTGACGAGTGTAAGTAGCTTCTAATTTGTCAGCATCGAAAGTTAAGTATTCTGGTACGAAGTTGTTAACTTCGATCGCTTCTTTAACAACAACAAGGCTGTTAGATTTTTCGCGAACGCTGATAGTTTGACCAGGTTTTACACGGTAAGATGGGATATCTACGCGAGCGCCATCAACCATGATGTGACCGTGGTTTACTAATTGGCGAGCTGCACGACGAGTGCGAGCTAAGCCCATACGGTAAACTAAGTTGTCAAGACGAGCTTCAAGAAGGATCATGAAGTTTTCGCCGTGCTTACCAGGCATTTTACCTGCTTGGTCAAATGTGCGACGGAATTGACGCTCAGTCATGCCGTACATGTGACGTAGTTTTTGTTTCTCTTGTAATTGTAAACCGTATTCTGAAAGTTTCTTACGTTGGTTAGGACCGTGAGGACCTGGTGCGTAAGGGCGTTTTTCTAATTCTTTTCCTGTGCCGCTTAGAGAGATTCCAAGACGACGAGACAGTTTCCAAGCTGGACCTGTATAACGAGCCATAGTTGACTCCTCCTTTAAAAATGTTTTTATTTACGTAAAATAAAAACAGACGTAATCGATATTTACGGGCATTTTGTTTTCATGTACCTTCGCTCCAGCAGCAGGGAGTTACGAGATACACCTCCGTAGAGGAACAAAATACAAACGATAAACTCACATTACAAGGCTGCCTTTTTATTTTACACAAACGCTATTATATCTTTTACCCAGAGTTTCGTCAAGCGAGTACGTTTTTGTTTTATGCATATAAATTTTGGAAATTAATATAAGAAGGAATTTAAAACAATATAGAAGAAGAGATAGAAACACAAATAAAACGCTTACATAAAATGAAGGAAAATGTTCATCAAATTTTTATGGATGAATATGCGGCAATAAAAACATAAGGGGGATGTTTTTATGAAAAAGAAGCATATGGAGACAGCGTTAATTCATCACGGTTATACATCTGAGGAACATAAAGGAAGTTTAACACCACCTTTATTTCAAACTTCTACATTTACATTTGAGACTGCGCAGCAAGGAGAGGCGAGTTTTGCGGGAGTGGATCCATCTTATATTTACTCACGGCTTGGAAATCCAACTGTGAAATTATTTGAAGAACGTATGGCGGTGTTAGAAGGAGGAGAAGAGGCACTTGCCTTCGGATCTGGTATGGCAGCTATTTCAGCGACTTTAATCGGTTTTTTAAAGGCTGGAGATCATATTATTTGTTCAAATGGATTATACGGATGCACGTACGGTTTTTTAGAAGTGTTAGAAGAAAAATTTATGATTACGCATTCGTTTTGTGATATGGAGACAGAGGTTGATATTGAAAATAAAATTCGCCCAAATACAAAGCTTATTTTCGTTGAAACACCAATTAATCCGACAATGAAATTAATTGATTTAAAACAAGTGATTCGGGTTGCGAAGCGAAAAGGCTTACTTGTTATTGTTGATAATACGTTTTGTTCACCTTATTTACAAAGGCCGCTTGAGCTTGGCTGTGACGCTGTTGTGCATAGTGCGACAAAATATATTGGTGGTCACGGTGACGTTGTAGCAGGTGTAACAATTTGTAAAACGAAAGCATTAGCTGAAAAGATTCGCCCGATGCGAAAGGATATCGGCGGTATTATGGCGCCGTTTGATGCGTGGTTATTATTACGTGGGTTAAAGACGTTAGCAGTAAGAATGGATCGTCATTGTGATAATGCAGAAAAAATTGTATCGTTCTTAAGAAAACATGATGCGGTAGAAGGTGTTTGGTATCCAGAAGGGGAGTTAGCATCTCGTCAAATGAAACGCGGGGGCGGTGTTATTTCTTTTTCAGTAAAAGGCGGAAAAGAAGAGACGCAAGCGTTTATTAATGATCTTCACTTTATTACAATTGCGGTGAGTTTAGGAGATACAGAAACGTTAATTCAGCATCCAGCAACGATGACGCACGCTGCGATTCCAGCGGAACTAAGAAAAGAAATGGGCATTTTCGATAATTTAATACGCTTATCGGTCGGTTTAGAATCGTGGGAGGATATCGTTTCTGATTTAGAGCAGGCATTAAAGAAAATATCTACTGTTAATCAATGAAAAAAGAGTGAGCTATCGGTTTTGTACAGGACGTACTAAATCGATAACTCGCTCTTTTCTTTTTACATATGTTTTAGGAGTGTTTCCACAAACTTTTCTAAATAGCGCTGATCTAATTCATCAAAACGATTTTTTTCAGGACTATCAATGTCAAGTACACCAATGACAGCTCCTTCTTTCACAATCGGTACAACGATTTCCGAATTAGAAGCACTATCGCAAGCGATGTGACCTGGGAATTGGTGAACGTCTGCTACAAGCTGCGTTGTTTTCGTTTCAGCTGCAACGCCGCAAACGCCTCGTCCAAATGGAATGCGCACGCAAGCAGGCATTCCTTGGAACGGTCCAAGAACAAGCTGAGTTCCTTCTGTTACGTAAAAGCCAACCCAATTAACGCGATCTAAAAATTGGTTTAATAATGCGGACGCATTTGATAAGTTTGCGACTACGTTTGATTCGCCAGTTAATAACGCATCCAGTTGTTTAATTACTGTCTCATATTGCTGCACGCGAGATCCTGCATAACTTTCTTTAGTAAACATGGAAACAGCTCCTTTTTTATCGAGATGTGTAAAATATTAGCAAAATACGATGTATTTCACATGACTTTGTCGATAGAAAATTAAAGGAATTTGTCTTAAAAGTCAAGAAATTTAAACTATAGCTGTTCATTGAAGGGAAGTGAGCGCATGAAGCAGACGAAACAAAAAGTAATTGATGCGGCAATATCGTTGTTTAATACGAAAGGTTATGATGGAACGTCGGTGCGAGACATTGCAAAGCGAGCGGATGTGAATGTAGCGAATATTTCATATTATTTTGCTGGGAAGCAAGGTTTATTAGAACAGCTTATTACTGATTTTTTAGAAGGATATATTCATGTGATTGAAATGTCGTTTGAACAGAGAGAGTATTTGTCGGCTAAAGATGTGATGGTGCAAATGGTGCGAGGGATTTTACGATATCAATTTGAAAATAGAGAACTAACACGTTTCTTCTACCGAGAGCTTTCGCTTGATACGACATTAATTCGTGAAGTGATGACCGTTTATTTTTCTAAAGAAAGATATTATATAGAACAAATGATTAGACAAGGACAAATGAAACAAGAATTTCAGAAAGTATCATTTACAATGTTTATGACGCAATTAAAAGGTATGATAAATATGCCGTTTTTATATCCACAATATATATCAGAAGTACTGCATTCTTTCCCGTCTGAGACATTTTTTATAGAGATGTACACGAAAGAGATTGAGCAATGGATGGAACAAGCATTATGTAAAGCGAATATGTACCATGAATGGCCAAGAGCTGTTCATATGTGAAGAATCCCCACCTAACGAACTGAGGTGGGGATTTTTATGTTTACTTTTCTTTGCCATAAATTGTTACATAATAGCGCGATAATTGTTAATGCAGCTCCAGCGATTTCAATTTTATCGACTGTATAACCTCGAAAGATAGAACCAATCAGTGCAAGGATAGGAACTAAATTCATAAATAATATGCCGTTAATAGATGAAATATAGCGATTTCCCATATTCCAGCAAAATACAGCGATAACGCCTGCGATAATCGACATATAAAAGAGTTCAAAACGAACGCTCACAACTGTACGCAGTGACGGCATAGTAACTATATTTGTGTACGTTAAGAAAGTAACAATAACGATGAGTGAAATGGAGCCAAATAAACAAGTTAATGTCGTGTACCTAAGTGGTGACCAAGATTGAAAACGAGCACCCCCGTTTGTATAAATGACCCAGCAAGTAACGCCGCATAGCATCAATATATTTGTTGATAAGTGGCTTGCAGCTCCAAATAGTAATTCAATATTTCCTTTTGAAATGACAAGCATAACACCAAGTAATGCAACGAACATACAAAGGAATGTATAGTTTTGTGGGCGGCGATTTTTCGTTATCCATTGCAGTGATAAGGCAATTAGTGGCATAAGGGATTGAATCATAGCTGCATGGATTGCTCCGGAAGGTCCGGCAAGTTGTTGTCCGTAGAAAACGAGAAAACCATACCCCGCGAAACCGACTGTCCCGTAAAAGAATAGAGAAAGTGTTCTTTTTTCTAAGCGGAGTGAAGTCTTTCCTTCAGTAATTAATAGCAAAATAAGAAAAATAATAGCTGCTGATCCATAGCGAATCGTTGTGAAGAAGAATGGATCGATAAATTGCAGAGCATTTGCCATTACAGGAAACATAAATCCCCAGGCAGTGACGGCGAGTAAGCATAGAAAGGATCCGAGTAGCATTTGTTTTTTGTTCAAGAGTATCTTTCCCCTTTACATTTCGTTATAGTAAGTTGATGAAATAAGTATAAAGAGTAATTGTTTATAGGAGGAAATATCGATTTCTTATAACGGTTATAACTTTTTGTTAGAGGTGTGTACGATGGATTTGGAGGCAGTACGATCGTTTATTGAAGTGAAGCATACGCGAAGTTTATCAAAGGCAAGTAAGATTTTACATATATCGCAACCAGCGCTTAGTAAACAAATTCAAAAGTTAGAAGCGGATTTAGAGGTTACTTTACTTAAACGTTCTGCGCAAGGAGTAGAGTTAACGGAGGCAGGAGAGTTATTTATAAAAAGAATGTTACCGATTTTGGAACAAATAAATGAAGTGAAAACAGAAATGAGGGGGTATCAAGAGAACCGGAAGTTTTCAATTGGTATACTACCGAGTTTAGCGGAGCATTACATATCAGAATGTAAAGATATATTAGGTGATGAGTGCGAAGTGGAATGGCAAATCGGACATACGGAAGTATTAAGAGAGTTATTTAAAGCGCGGGAGATTGACGCGATGTTCATCGATTCAGTAGTAGAAGGTGCTACGTATATAAAAGAAGTGCAACAAGAAAAAATTGTTTGTGCCGTTTCAAATAATCATCCGTACAAAGAGAAGATAGTCATTCAAATAGAAGAGCTGCACAATGAAAAATTAATTGTATATCCAGAAATATGTGATGTAAGGAAAATGATTATGAACATGTTTCATGAAATAGGTGTAAAACCAACTATAGCTGTGGAAACATCTTACGCAGAACCGATGCTTGCAATGGTAAAAGCTGGCCTTGGTATCACGTTACTTCCAGAAAGGGCAGTAGAGCAGTCTGTAAGGCAAGGAAATGTACATGTAATTTCTGTTGAACCACCACTCATGCGGAAAATTTATTTCGTATCCCATACGAAAGATTGTTTGTTATTACAATCATTTGAGGATAGGTAGTGAGGTAGGCGGAATATTGAGAAAGATTACAATCACATTGAAAGGAACATGAAATTTTTAA
The DNA here is from genome assembly GCF_003458115.1 of Bacillus sp. ISO11. Classification (NCBI taxonomy): domain Bacteria; kingdom Bacillati; phylum Bacillota; class Bacilli; order Caryophanales; family Bacillaceae; genus Bacillus; species Bacillus sp. ISO11. The sequence continues at coordinate 126,110 of NZ_QXCO01000002.1, forward strand.
AAAAACTAGGTCAAAAACAAACCATTACATGGTATGATTAGTACATTGTTAGTTGTTAAATATAGGGGGATTCCCTTTTTATACATAATGCCTTCCATTTCATAAACGGAACGGACAAAAAAAGAGATATAACTAGGAGGCTTTTTTGCATGGATTCTATCCTGACGATCGTTATCATTGTAGTAAGCTCTATTCTAGTGCTGCTCATGATAGAGCTTGTGATAAGAAATCGTTCATATAAAGATATTGAAGCACTGGAGCAGTGGAAACAAGAGATAAAAGATAAACCTGTGGCAGATGAATTAAAACGGGTAAAAGATTTAAACATGACGGGTCAAACAGAAGAACTGTTTGGTAAATGGCGTGAAGAATGGGATGAAATTGTATCAACAACCCTTCCGAAAGCTGACAAAGATTTAGCGCAAGCGCGAAAATTCGCCTCGCAATTCTCCTTCCGAAAAGCAAAGCATGCGATGAACGAATCCATAAGTGGTTTAGATGACGCTGATAATCGTATTACGGACATTTTAAATGAATTACAGCAATTGTTAGAAAGCCATGAGAAAAATAGCTCGGAAATTGAAGGGTTACGTGATACATATCGTAGTATGAAAAAGAGTGTTCTTGCTCATAGACATATGTATGGAGCAGCAGAGCAGAAAATCGAAGAGATGCTAGACGCTGAATCTGAGAAATTTAAAACCTTTGAAGAAGCAACAAACAATGGCGACTATTTAAAAGCGAGAGAAATTGTTATTAGTTTGGAAGAAGGTTTAGCAGATTTAGAAATCATTATTCACCAAATTCCAGATTTATTGGTAGAGTGCCAAGCGACGTTACCAGTTCAGCTGGAAGATTTATTACACGGACATAATGATATGGTAAGACAAGGTTATGTATTAGATTATTTGGAAGTCCCTAAAGAAGTTCGCGATATGACGAAACAACTACAAACATGTTTAATGGATATACAGGAGCTTCATATAACAGAAGCGGCTGAAAAAGTAGAAAACTTAAAAACACGTTTAGATGGCTTCTACGATCAATTGGAACAAGAAGTACATGCGAGACATTATGTGGAGCAAAAAACACTTTCTGTTTACGATGACTTAGAAGAAATGCGTATCGAAACGATTGAAACGAAAACAGAAACACAACTTGTGAAACAAAGCTATCAGTTACAAGATAAAGACATTGAGTCTCAAAAAGTAATTGAAAAGCAAATGCACATTTTAACGAAACGTTTTGAAATGCTGCAATTACGCGTTGCAGAACAAGATATTGCCTTCTCTATTATTCGTGAGGAACTAGAAGAGGTTTATGAGCAATGTGAAACGTTAAAAGTACTTCATGCAGAATACAAAGAAATGCTGCAAGCGATGCGCAAAGAAGAATTTGAAGCACGTGAGAAGTTACAAGAAATGCGAAATACTATTTTCGAAACGAAACGCTTTATGCAAAAGTCGAATTTGCCAGGTCTTCCAGAGAGTATTATGGAAGATTTAAAAAGAGGGCAAATGGCAATGCAAGCTGTATATGAACAATTAGAAGTGAAGCCGTTAAATATGAACGCTGTAAATAGCAGTTTAGAAGAAGCATACACAACTGTGAACGGTGTAGCTGAAATGACAGAAGAGTTAATTGGACAAGCATATTTAGTGGAAAAATTAATTCAGTACGGTAACCGTTACCGTAGTCATGATGAAAACCTAGCAGAAAGTTTAAATTATGCTGAGAAATTATTCCGTGAATACCAATACGATGCAGCTCTAGAACAAGCGGCTTCAGTATTAGAGCAACTTGAACCTGGCGTTGTTCAAAAAATAGCTGAATATGTAGACAATGAACAAACCCTTTCATAAAAGGGTTTGTTTTTTTATGTAATTTTGCAGGCGATGTTGCTATAATGAATAGCGGAATACAGCAAGGTTATTCGTTTCAAAATAAAGTGAAACTGTAATCGGTGGGAAGATTCATCCCCACTGATTACTAGCCTTCACCAATCGGGCATTTACGGGCAGTTAATCTCCCATCTAACTTCTTTGCTCTAACTGGATTTTGAGGTGAGAGTCTTATTGCCCGTTAACGCGGGATAAAGTGAAACTGTAATAGGAGGGCATCCTCGCCAATTATTAGCCTTCACCAATCGAGATAAAACGGAACCTTTGCGTAGTCTTAGCGTAATGACACGTATTTATGATATGATTATACGATGTGATAGCGCTGAAAGGGGAAGAACGATGATCTATTTTGATAATAGTGCGACGACTAAGCCATATCCAGAAGCTCTTCAATCGTACGTGACGGTTGCTGGGAAATATTTTGGTAATCCTTCTTCTATTCATTCGCTTGGAGGAGAGGCAGAGCGTCTATTAACACAATCAAGAACGATTGCAGCGCAGCTTCTTCGTGTTAAACCTTCTGAAATTATTTTTACATCAGGTGGAACGGAAGGAAATAACCTTGCGATTAAAGGGATAGCGATGAGGAATCGTTCGCGTGGTAAACATATCATTACAACAAATATTGAACACGCGTCTGTGTTTGAAGCATATAAGCAATTAGAAGAACTCGGGTTTGATGTAACATACTTACCGGTTAACGAGCATGGTGTTGTATCGGTAGAAGATGTGAAACGAGCGCTTCGTGAAGATACGATTCTTGTGTCAATTATTCATGTGAACAACGAAACTGGAGCAATTCAACCCGTTGCTGAAATTGGAACGTTATTATCGAATCATCCGAAAATAAGATTCCATGTAGATCATGTACAAGGGATAGGAAAAGTACCGCTTGATTTATATGCTTCTCATATTGATCTTTGCTCAATATCTGGACATAAATTCCACAGTGTAAAAGGAACAGGTCTTCTTTATGTACGCGATGGCGTAAGATTAGATCCGATTTTATCAGGTGGTCAACAAGAGCTTAAGTATCGCTCTGGTACAGAAAATTTACCTGGCATTGTAGCGATGGTGAAAGCACTTCGCATGACAATGGAACAAGTGAAAGAAAAGGTAGCTCATTTGCAAAGTTTACAAGCAGAGCTTGTTCGTTTCTTTAAAGAGATGGAAGATGTAACGATTAACACGTCGCTTGCATATGCAGCACCGCACATTTTAAATGTATCATTTGTTGGTTTAAAACCAGAAGTAGTCGTTCATGCTTTAGAAGAACACGGTGTATATGTGTCAACGAAATCTGCTTGTTCTTCAAAAGTAAATGAAGTGAGCAGAGTGTTAGTGTCAATGGGAGTGCCGCATGCAGCAGCTGCAAGCGCTATTCGTATTAGTTTGGCACCAGAAAACACAATGGAAGAAGTAAAACAATTTGAAGGTATTGTAAAAGAGACGCTGCCAAAATTATATGAAGTGATGAGGTAAAGAAATTATGTTGAAATATGAATATATTTTAGTGCGTTATGGAGAAATGACGACAAAAGGTAAGAACCGTTCTAAATTTGTAAGCACATTAAAAGATAACGTGAAGTTCAAACTGAAAAAATTCCCAAATATTAAAATCGATGCAACACATGACCGTATGTACATCCAATTAAATGGCGAAGATCATGAAGCGGTATCTGAAAGATTGAAAGATGTATTTGGTATTCATAAGTTTAACTTAGCGATGAAAGTACCATCAGAATTAGAAGACATTAAAAAAGGTGCATTAGCAGCTTTCTTACAAGTAAAAGGCGATGTGAAAACATTTAAAATTACTGTACACCGTTCTTATAAGCATTTCCCAATGAGAACGATGGAATTATTACCTGAGATTGGTGGACACATTCTAGAAAATACAGAAGATATTACTGTAGATGTTCATAATCCAGATGTAAATGTACGTGTAGAAATTCGCAGTGGTTATAGCTACATTATGTGTGATGAGCGTATGGGAGCTGGCGGTTTACCAGTTGGCGTTGGCGGAAAAGTAATGGTACTTCTTTCTGGTGGTATTGATAGCCCAGTAGCAGCGTACTTAACGATGAAACGCGGCGTATCTGTGGAAGCAGTTCACTTCCATAGTCCACCTTTCACAAGTGAGCGTGCAAAACAAAAAGTAATCGATTTAGCGCAAGAGTTAACGAAGTATTGTAAACGAGTAACGCTTCACCTTGTTCCGTTTACAGAAGTGCAAAAAACGATTAATAAAGAAATCCCATCTAGCTATTCAATGACGGTTATGCGCCGTATGATGATGCGTATTACAGAGCGTATTGCTGAGGAGCGTAACGCACTTGCAATTACGACTGGTGAAAGTCTTGGGCAAGTAGCAAGCCAAACGTTAGATAGTATGCATACGATTAACGAAGTAACAAACTACCCAGTTATTCGTCCGCTTATTACGATGGATAAATTAGAGATTATTAAAATCGCTGAAGAAATCGGCACGTATGATATTTCAATTCGTCCATATGAAGATTGCTGTACTGTATTTACACCAGCAAGCCCAGCGACGAAGCCGAAACGTGAAAAAGCAAATCGCTTTGAAGCGAAATACGATTTCACGCCATTAATCGATGAAGCTGTAGCGAACAAAGAAACAATGGTATTACAAACGATAGAAGTAGTGGCGGAAGAAGAAAAATTTGAAGAACTTTTCTAAACCATAAATTACCATATCTAAAACGTGTATGAAGTCATGTTATTTATCACACTCTATACTCACAAGGAGGTGATATAACATGTCACGTAGCACAAATAAATTAGCGGTTCCTGGTGCTGAATCAGCATTAGACCAAATGAAATACGAAATCGCTCAAGAGTTTGGTGTTCAACTTGGAGCTGATGCAACAGCTCGCGCTAACGGTTCTGTTGGTGGTGAAATCACTAAACGTCTAGTTTCACTAGCTGAGCAACAATTAGGCGGTTACCAAAAATAATCCCATATGATGGCTTAGAAAGAGCGGGTTCTCCCGCTCTTTCTTTTTTGTGTTGCCATTTGTCGGTAAGTTGATGTAATTTCATTTAGTAATTCGACAGAACTGAAAAATTTGTCAAAAGAAGAGGGTTCAAAATTAACAGAAAATTCTTTATTATATAAAGGAGGCATAAAGAAAAGGGAGGATATTTTATGAAGAGAGAAGAATTGTTGGCGCCACCGTCTTATAATTTAGTTTCTGAAATAGAGAAATATACAGGTGATAAAGAGAAGTTAGCTTTAATTTGGCAAGATGATAAAGGGAATCGAAGGGAAGTTACATACGCTGAATTAATGCAAGGTGCGAATAAAATTGGAAACGCTTTTATAAAAAGTGGTTTGCAAAAAGGGGACAAGCTTCTCATTATGATGCCGCGTTTAATTGAAGCGTACATGACGTATATTGCTGCTATTAAAGCAGGATTTGTCGTAATTCCAAGCTCGGAAATGTTACGTAAAAAAGATATAGAATATCGAATTGGACATGGAGAAGTAAAAGCGATAGTAAGCTATGAGCCGTACATTAGGCAGTTTGATGATATAAAAGCGATGGAATCTCTTCAAAAATTTGTCCTGAGCGAGCAGTCAGTAGATGGATGGATTAATTTAAAAACAGCATTAGAAACAGAGAGTGACATGTTAGAAATGGCGAAGACAGATAAAGAAGATATGGTCTTTTTATCTTACACGTCAGGAACGACAGGAAATCCGAAAGGTGTCGTTCATACACATGCGTGGGCATACGCTCATTTACGTACGAGCGCTCCAAATTGGCTCGGAATTGAAGAGAATGATATTGTATGGGCAACAGCTAGTCCAGGCTGGCAAAAGTGGATTTGGAGCCCGTTTTTAGCAACGCTAGGATCAGGGGCAACAGGATTTGTATATCACGGTAAGTTTGAACCGAAAACATACCTGAACTTATTAGACGATAATAAGGTGAATGTGCTTTGTTGTACACCGACTGAGTATAGATTAATGGCAAAGGTAGAAGATTTAAGCCAGTACAATTTAGAGGCGTTACATAGCGCTGTATCAGCAGGTGAGCCATTAAATATTGAAGTCATTGGAACGTTCCAAAAGCACTTTCATATTACAGTAAGAGACGGCTATGGGCAAACGGAAAATACATTACTTGTTGGTGTAATGAAAGGGATGGATATTAGACCAGGATCAATGGGGAAACCAACGCCAGGTAACCACGTCGATATCGTAAATGAGGAAGGTACTCCGGTTAAAGTAGGCGAAGTTGGTGATATTGCAGTTCACATTGAAACGCCGGCCCTCTTTAAACAATATTACAAAGACGATGAACGTACAGCGATGCAATTCCGCGGTGATTATTATATTACAGGTGATAAAGCGAAGAAAGATGAAGACGGCTACTTCTGGTTTGAAGGGCGCGGTGATGATATCATTATTAGCTCTGGTTATACAATCGGGCCGTTTGAAGTAGAGGATGCACTTGTAAAACATCCTTACGTAAGAGAATGTGCAGTTGTCGCAAGTCCTGATGAAATTCGTGGAAGTGTCGTGAAGGCATTTATCGTATTAAGAGAGAATATAGAAAAGAACGAAGAAACATTAATTCCAACACTCCAACAACACGTCAAAGAACTTACTGCACCATATAAATACCCTCGCAAAATTGAATTTGTAGATGAACTACCAAAAACGATTTCTGGAAAAATTCGCCGTATTGAACTTAGAAAACAAGAGATGGAGATTCCGTCAAAATAATTTTGAAAACAGTGAAGTAAATAGTTGAATGAAATGCAAAACAATGATAATATAAAAACGAACACAAGTTCGATTTTATAAACTTAAAAAAGAGGTGTCCGTATGATTTTAGGTATTAATCCGTACTTAGTTTTAGATGGTAGTGGGCAAGAAGCTGTACAGTTTTATAAAGAGGCTTTAGATGCAAAAGTAGAAGTCATGCAAACTTTTGGTGACATGCCTGAAAATCCAGAATACCCGATTCCAGCTGAAGCGAAAGAGCGCGTTTTACACGCTACTTTAAAAGTTGGTAATACGGATCTTATGATTTCTGATACATTCCCAGGTCAAGGACATGCAATCGGATCTCAAGTAACAATCGCAATTCAAATTAGTAATGCAGAAAAAGCAAAAGAAGTATTCGATAAGTTACAAGAAGGTGGAGAAGTTATCATGCCACTTCAAGAAACATTCTGGAGCCCAGCATACGGACAAGTAAAAGATAAATTTAATATTGAATGGCAAGTTACAACGTCTACTACTGAACAAAAGTAATTTTTAGAAAAGCACCATGTTTTGAACTGGTGCTTTTTTTTATACAATAAAAAATAAGGGAGATGGGATATATGGGAGAAATTTGGTATGGCGGCACCATTTACACAATGAGAGAAGAAAATGAAAAAGTGGACGCTGTTTACGTTGAAAACGGCATAATTGTTGATGCTGGTAATAAGGGAGAATTAGAAAGCAGATATTCAAACGTAAAGTTACATGACCTAAAAGGAAAAACAATGATTCCAGGTCTCGTTGATAGCCATATGCATCTTATTGGGCATGGAGAGAGATTACTCCGTCTAGATTTATCAAATTGTACATCTTATAGCGAAGTACTGGCTCTCGTTCAGAAGCAAGTGGAAGAAGCTCCAAAGGGCTCTTGGATTATTGGAGAAGGATGGAATGAAAATAACTTTACAGATACGAAAGATGTTCACGCGCGTGATTTAGATGAAATTTCGAAAGACCATCCTATTTTATTAAAGAGAGTTTGTCGTCACGTTACATGGGTGAATTCATACATACTGCAAGAAGCGAATATAACAGAAGCGACAGAAAATCCAAAAGGCGGGAAAATTGGCAGGGATTCATCAAATAAGTTAACAGGACTTTTATATGAACAAGGGCAAGAATTAATTAAACATGTTCAGCCAGAAATTGATGAAGCTTATTTACAAAGAGCTCTGCAAACAGCGATTAAAGATTGCTGGAAATACGGACTTGTTGGCGGGCATACGGAAGATTTAAATTATTATGGTGGTTTTAGAAAAACGCATAATGCGTTTTCTCATGTGATAAAAGAAATGCCATTTAAAGCCCATTTGCTCGTTCACCATGAAGTAGCACATGAACGAAAAGAATATGAAAATGAACATTATATTGAATTTGGGGCAATGAAAATTTTTTCTGACGGTTCTTTTGGCGGAAGAACAGCATTATTAAGTGAACCGTATGAAGATGCGAAGGAAACGAATGGGGTTGCGATTTTCTCATGTGAAGAACTTGCAGAATTAGTGAAGAAAGCACGAGATTTACATATGCCAGTTGCGATTCATACTATCGGTGATTTATCGCTTGAATATGTCATTGATGCACTCGAATTATATCCACCAGCAAAAGGGTTACGTGACCGCATTATTCATTGTCAGCTTGCTCGTGAGGAGTTAATTGAAAGAATGAAAAACTTGCAAGTCATTATAGATATACAGCCAGTCTTTCTTTCATCAGATTTTCCGTCAGTCATTGAAAAACTAGGAGAGCGCCGTCTTCGTTATGCGTATGCTTGGAAGACATTACTGGAAGCAGGGCTACATTGTAATGGTGGCTCAGATGCCCCCATTGAACAAGTAAATCCGTTTCTAGGTATATATAGCGCTGTTACACGTAGAAGTTTTATTGACGGTGTATGCTATATGCCTGAGGAAAGATTAACGGTATATGAGGCTGTTTCTTTATTTACAACAGGAAGTGCCTATGCAATTGGAAAAGAAGCGAAGCGAGGGCAAATTACAAAAGGATATGAAGCAGACTTTACAATATTAGACCGCAATATGTTTGAAATTGAGGCAGAAGAAATAAAAGAAGTAGAAGCAGAAATGACCGTAATAGATGGCCAAGTTGTCTATAGAAAAGATGCGTAAAAATATATGAGCGATTTTCGGAATATATCGACTGTAACTCGAAATATATAAGCGATTATTGAAATATATCTATCGTAACTCGAAATATATGAGCGATTATTAAAATATATCGAATTACCGACAAAAACTGACAAGAATAACGGGTGGATAGTAAGAGAGTATTGTCCGCGCCAATCGGGGTAAATAAATAACCGCAGAATTATGGAATTCCATAATTCTGCGGTTATTTTAATCCTATAAAAACGTTCTCTGTACTTTTTCCCAGAAAGAATTGTTTTTTAATTTAACTGTTTTAATTTGTTTATCGCTTAAGCGTACAACAGCTTTTTCCACTTGTTTAATGCTAAGCGCTTCGTTATCCATGCCGATAACAGGATAATCGTTACCGTCTGGTCTTAGTTTTAAAGTTAATGTACGTTCGTGATTTAAAATGAAAGGTGAACCGAGCGTACGGTAAGTGTTGTTGTTTAAAGATGCTAGTTCGCTTACTTGGAAACATGGAATAAGTGGGTCAACAACTGCGCCATGCAATGATTTATTGTAAGCAGTACTTCCTGTTGGGGTAGAAACTACTAAACCGTCACCTCTAAATGTTTCGAAATATAAATCATCAACGTGAACATCTACAACGAATGTTTTTATAATACTAGAACGTAATGAGAACTCATTTAAACAATGGAAAGATGTACTGTGATCTACATCTACCTGAATTGTTGGATATTTACGCACTTCAATTTCATTTTTTGTAATTTCTTGAAGGGCTGTATCAACGTGATCAATATGGAAATCGCAGTAGAACGAAGTTTCATCTTTCGTAGAAATCCCTGCGTATAAGCAATCTTCCCTAAAACCAGTTTTACGAACGGCTTGTAAGAAGGTTGCATCATCTCCAACACTGACGATAGCGTTTGCATTTTTTGGATGATCTAATATGGTAAATCCATTCTCTTCTAAAATACGATAGATTGGTTTCATTTTTTCAACGAGCGTTGCTTTGTCATCACCATAAAAGAAAAATAAATTGCGACGATCTGCCATTATGTATCCCTCCACTGCAGTTAAATTTTCTGTTTTTCGTGCTACATATCATTAGAGTCCGTTCCCTGATGATATGTTCAAATAATATATTTCGATATAAAATGTCAAAATACCTTTTTATTTTTAGAAAAATTTTTATATTCAATCTTATAGAACTCTGTTTAATGATGAATAAAGTTGTCGATAATGGGTACGGAGTGAAAGGATGATACGTATGAAGTGGCTCGTAATTGGAATAATAATTCTTCTTCTTTTTATTTTGTTTATACTATTGTCAAAAATAAAGCTTAAGGTGACATTTTTATATTCAGAAATGGAAAAGAAATGTTTGCTTCAAGTGAAAATATGGATGATTCGATATACATTTGATGTGTTGGAAAGAATTGAAAAACAGCAGAAAAAGACAGGACAGAAAATCGAAAAAGCTGAAGAGGACGGCGGACTCGATAATAAAATTATGGCGCAACTTGACAGCATTGGTGAACTGATAAAAAAGCTTCAAGAAGTTCATACTATTGTTAAAGATTTTCTCAAACGAGTGAAAATCAATGGTTGGAAATGGCATACACAAATTGGAGCAGGCGACGCAGCTAGTACTGGAATTGTCACTGGATATGCATGGGGGACAAAAGGTATGGCTGCTGGAGTTGTCGGACAATATATGCATATTGTCGACGTACCAGAATTTGAAATTACCCCAGTTTTTCAAGGAAAAGGATTTGCATCAAGATGTGAGTTAACAGCATCTTTTCGTATATTCCGCACTATAAAAACAGCGGTGAAATTGCTCATATTTATGAGGAAGCAAAGATCTGGTATGACAGAAAAATCTGTTCAAGCATAGGGGGGATATAGAATGGAACATCCAATTCAAGGTTTAATGACAACAGCAATGCAGCATTTAAAACAAATGACTGATGTAAATACAATTGTTGGTGACCCAATTAAAGCGGCAGATGGAAGTGTAATTCTTACTGTTTCGAAAGTAAGTTTCGGATTTGCTGCTGGTGGAAGTGAATTTGGTAAAGTAGAACATTCAGGCCGCCATCCATTTGGCGGGGGAAGTGGTGGAGGAGTTTCTATTAATCCTGTTGCTTTTCTTGTTATAAATGGAGATGGTGTGAAAGTATTGCACTTAGATAAACAAACACATGTCATCGATAAAATAATTGAATTAGCGCCACAAGCTGTTGATAAAGTGAAAGAAATGATGGATAAACGAAAAGAAGATGATCCTGAATTTCAAATTTAACGAATAAAGAAGCTAATCAATAGGTTAGCTTCTTTAATTTTTTTGTAAATAAAGCGATTTTATTTGCATTATCGATAGGGACAAACTATCATTTACATTGTACATATTTTGTTTAAATAAGGGAGGATTTTCAAGTGGCAAACGTAACTTTTAAAGGTAATCCAATGACTTTAGTTGGAACAGAAGTTAAAGTTGGCGATCAAGCGCCAAACTTCCAAGTATTAGCAAACGACTTATCTCCAGTAAGTTTAGAAACATACAAAGGCGAAGTGAAATTAATTAGTGTTGTACCTTCAATCGACACAGGTGTGTGTGATGCACAAACACGTCGTTTTAACCAAGATGCAGCAGGTATTGAAAACGCGAAAGTATTAACAATTAGCGCTGATTTACCATTCGCTCAAAAACGCTGGTGTGCAGCAAACGGTTTAGAAAATGTTGTAACACTTTCTGACCACCGCGACCTTTCATTCGGTGAAGCTTACGGCTTAGTAATGAAAGAACTTCGTTTACTTGCTCGTGCAGTATTCGTAGTAGATAGCAATGACAAAGTAGTTTACGTAGAATACGTAAGCGAAGGTACAAGCCATCCAAACTATGAAGCAGCATTAGAAGCAGCTAAATCTGCGAAGTAATGTGAAGAAAATGACCTCTTATAAAGAGGTCGTTTTTTCTCATATATTGCTCTGTAACGGCATCGATATATGAGAAAAAACGTTATATCATATATAACTAAAGGGGAGCTCTTTACAGGAGGTCGCTTTTTCTTTTTGGAAAAAATCACTTTGTGGTATGATATAAGTTATGTGTAAAAGAGAGAAGGAGGAATGTACGTGAGTCAGACAGTAGAAACATTATTTTCTATTTTTGATTCTTCTGCGGTAGTTTTACGTAAAGAATTAGATGTAACATATTTAGAGGCGCTTGTAGAAACAGGTGATAACTTGTTTGAGGGAGCGATTTTACAAGAGGAATTATCCGAATCAGCAATTGAAAGGCTGAATCGTGAATATAGTACGTTTAATGAAGAAACATATAAAGGTGAAGAAATTCGTAAAGCATTTCAGTTAGCCATCTTAAAAGGAATGAAAGAAGGCGTACAAGCGAATCACGAAATGACACCTGATGCAGTTGGGATGTTCATGAGTTACTTATTCCATAAATTTATGCAAGGTCAAAATGAAATTACAGTTTTAGATCCTGCAATTGGAACAGGTAACTTAATGACTACAGTGTTTAATAGCGCTAAAGAAGGACTAACAATGAGTGGATTTGGTGTAGAAGTGGATGAAGTGCTAATTAAACTTGCTTTAGTAAATGCAAATTTACAAAAGCATGCAATCGAATTCTTCCATCAAGATGGACTAGCACCACTTTATATCGATCCAGTTGATGCAGTCGTTTCAGACTTGCCAGTTGGTTATTATCCAAACGAAATCGGTGCAAGTGAATATAAATTAAAAGCAGATGAAGGAATGTCGTATGCCCATCACTTATTTATTGAACAAAGTGTGAAACATACGAAAGAGGGCGGTTACTTATTCTTCTTAGTACCAAACTTCATTTTTGAAAGTGACCAAGCACCGAAATTACATGCATTTATTAAAGAAACATGCTTTATTCAAGGGTTATTACAGCTTCCTGTTTCCATGTTTAAAAACGAGAAAAATGCAAAAAGTATATTTGTTCTCCAAAAGAAAGGCGCTAATGTAACAATGCCAAAACAGGCGTTATTAGTGGAGTTGCCTAAATTCTCTAACATGAAGGCGATGGAAGACATTATGGATCAATTAAATACTTGGTTTGCAACACATAAATAAAGCTAGGTATATGTAACAGCATTAGTGATTTATGTAGTACAGTTTTATATAATATGTCATATTTTTAAATATATACAAGATTTAACTGAATTTTTTTGAAATCTGTAATATATATTTTTTCTTGGTGTTACAATTTTTTCACTTGAAATATATGTCGGACGATGTTTAAATTAAAATCGTGAGTATAAAATTTGCTAATGATGAAACGTTTTCATATTTAGTGAATTTGATCAGATAAAATCGAGCGGTTTGTGGAAACATCCACACAACTACCAAGAGAAAAAGGGGCGAAAGACTAGATGTCAAAAATCATCGCGATTAACGCAGGAAGCTCTTCCTTAAAATTCCAATTATTTGAAATGCCAAGTGAAACAGTATTAACAAAAGGTTTAGTAGAACGTATCGGTTTAGAAGATAGTATCTTCACTATTACTGTAGATGGCGAAAAACAAAAAGAAATTACAAACATTCCAGATCACGCAGTAGCAGTTAATATGCTTCTTAAAAAGTTAACTGAAAACGGAATCGTTAAATCTCTAGATGAGATTGGCGGTATCGGTCACCGTGTTGTTCACGGCGGCGAAAAATTTGCTGACTCTGTTTTAATTACTGATGAAGTATTAGCTGATATCGAAGAATTAAGCGATTTAGCACCACTTCATAACCCAGCAAACGTTGTTGGTATTAAAGCATTCCAAGAAGTATTACCAAACGTACCAGCAGTAGCAGTATTCGATACAGCATTCCACCAAACAATGCCGGAATCTGCATTCCTATACAGCTTACCATATGAGTACTATGAAAAATTCGGCATCCGTAAATACGGTTTCCACGGAACTTCTCATAAATATGTAACTGAGCGTGCGGCTGAATTATTAGGTCGTCCAATTGAAAGCTTAAGCTTACTTTCTTGTCACTTAGGTAACGGTGCAAGTATCGCAGCAGTAGAAGGCGGTAAATCTATTGATACTTCTATGGGCTTCACTCCACTTGCTGGTGTAACAATGGGTACACGTTCTGGTAACCTTGACCCTGCGTTAATTCCATACATCATGGAAAAAACAGGCCAAACAGTAGAAGAAGTAGTTAACGTATTAAACAAGAAGAGTGGTATGTTAGGTCTTACTGGTTACTCTAGTGACCTACGTGACATCATTGCGAAAGAAGAAGAAGGCGACCACCGTGCGAAAGTAGCACTTGATGTATTCGTAAGCCGTATCCACAAATACATCGGTTCTTACACTGCTCGTATGAAAGGTGTAGACGCAATCATCTTCACAGCTGGTGTAGGTGAAAACAGTGCGATTATTCGTGAGCGCGTATTAGAAGGCCTTGAGTACATGGGCGTATACTTCGATGCAAAACGTAATAACGTATTCGGTGAAGAAGCATTCATCAGCTTCCCACACTCTCCAGTAAAAATTATCGTAATTCCAACTGACGAAGAAGTTATGATTGCTCGTGACGTACTACGTCTTGGAGATATTGGTTAATATATGAAAAAAAAGACGAGATCCTATAGGATTTCGTCTTTTTTCTTTTGGATGTATTTTAAAACTCCATCCGGATATAATATTTTTTCTTTCTGAATGAATGCCGTAATAGGAATCCATTTCGCATATGCTACTGTTTCCTCATCTTGTATATTTAATATTTTCATTTCATATAGTGACGTGTCTAATAAACGCAAAGAATATAGTTGAATAATTTCATGACCAATGTCTCCATCTAGATGAAAGACATTTTCTAAACAGCCTAAATAATTGGTGATTTCCACTTCTGTATGAAGCTCTTCCCTAAATTCACGAATAACGGTATGTGCTGATTGTTCACCAAGTTCAATTGAACCACCAAGAGGTCGGTAAAATGTTTCATCGGCTGAATGATATTCTTGTACGAGAAGACGCCCGTGATGTATAGCAATGCCAAAAGCCTTTGCACGTGGATACATATACAATCACTCCTTATTTTTTTGTATAAGGAAGATTATAATATTTTTTGGAGTAAAGGTGTCATGTATTTAAGAATGTGGTCTAATCGTAATTCCATCAAATAAGTCTTTCCAAAATGCTTCATTGTATTGGTATACATCCATAATAGGACATTTCATAACGCAAACACGTTGTAATCCCCAATCTTCTTGGGTGATAGTTGGTATATCGGCAGGAATTAGTAACAGGACAGAGAATGTATGTGTAACGATTTGAGATAAAATTTGTTCTAGGGAACATGCTTCTTCATATGTTCCTCCAGTTCGAATAAATAATATGGATTCGGCCGTTTCAATTGTAGCTAGAAAACGATTAATACGATGTTCATAATTTAACTTAATTTCTGTATAAGAAGGCCAAGAAGTTGGTGTGTTTACATCTGTTTTAAAGTCATGACAGGAGTCAATTTCATAAAGGTTGTCCCTTAATCTTAATTTTGCATCATCATCCCAAAATGAGATGAAGGATAAATTTTCGAAATTTAAAAAGCGGTCAAATCGATTTTGTAATAATACATTCACTTTTTCTAATGAGGGGCTTAGCATAAAATCAATAACGCCAAAAAATGGTGATAATTCTAATTGATATAATGCCCAAGCAGGCCAGCAGTTTTGTCCTAAGCTGAATACCGCATTATATTCTTTTTTTATATCGGATAGATTCATGTGATTTATCTCATCCTTTTTGTTAATATTTTATGCCATTCAAAAATGGTATGTGAATAAAGATAGACAAGCATATTTGCAAAGAATAAGCAGAAATATGTTACAATAGAAAAAAATCGAACGAGGTGGTTGTTACGATGCGATCGAAGCGAGAACAAGCCATTTTAGACAATATAAAAGAATGGGAAGCGCAATTAGTTGAGCAAGAAGCGACCGATTTTCAAAAAGTGTTTGATAAATGGTTACATACTACAGTTGCGAAATTACCTGAGAAAAAGCGAAAAGAATTCTTCACGAAAGCAGATGGATGGCTCTTTCATTTGCATGCATTTATTCAAAGTTCACAAGCACAGTTAGATGCACGTAATCGGATTTTAGGAACATCAAGATTATTTGATGAATCGATTGAACAGCTTGAAGATTTGAAAGCATTATCTATTGATCAATTAACATACATAGCAGAGCAGCAAACAGCACGTCATCGTCTATATTCATTTGTACAAGGCGGGGCAACAGGTGCTGGAGGTTTATTATTATTAACGGCGGATTTTCCGGTTATGATCGCATTAAATGTGAAGGCAGTCCAACTTATTGCAACATCATTTGGACATGATGTGAACAAGCCGTATGAAATGATGCTTGCGTTAAAGGTGTTTCATGCGTCATTACTACCAGGAAGACTTCAGCAATATGCATGGTACAATTTATTGCAAGAGCTGGAGCAAGAAGATTCGTTCTTCTACGAAGGAGACGAAGCAGTGCTACAAACAGCTTCTACTGAGGTTGTGTTAAAACAAATTTTGAAGACATTTTCGATTTATGCTCTTCGTCGTAAATTATTCCAAGGTATACCGGTAATTGGAATGGCAATTGGATCTACAGTGAATTATCGTTTAACAAGAAACGTTACTGAATTTGCAAATAGATTTTATCAAGTGCGCCATATAGTCGAGAAAGAAAAAAGAGCATAAAAAAAGCGAGAGGCCGAAGCCTTTCGCTTTTTTAATTTGTTGCATGTTTTTTAGACATTGGAACAGATACTGGCTGCTTTTCTGCTGTTTTTTCTGTTTTTGGATAATAAATTAAATCCAATGTTTTTGCCTGTACGGCAATCGAAAGAATAGTAAAAGCAATTTCTGTCCAATTTAAATAATATAATGAAAGCGCAAGAACAATCGCGTCAAAGACGAAGAAAATTTGCCCAATTGTAAAACGAGTTCGTTTACTTAATACAATTGTTAAAATATCGTCTCCACCGGTTGCACCGCCAAATCGCAATATAAAACCGAGTCCAATACCAGCTAACGCACCGCCAACTACTGCAGCTATAAATAAGTTATTTGATAAATCTACCGTAAATGGAGAATAATTTTCCATAAAGGAATAAAATACTCCGAATGAAATTGAACCTAGGAATGAATAGCCAACCATTTTTCTACCTAAAAATGAAGCACACAGTAAAATAATTGGGATATCCATTAATACAGTTGAAATAGATGGTGAAATATCATAAAAGTTTTGAATGAATAGTGCAATTCCTACAAAGCCACCTTCTGTTAAGTGGTTTTGGAAGTGAATGTGATATAGCGCTGCTGCTAAAATAAATGAACCGATTAAAACCATAAAAATTTCTTTAATAATTTGCCGACTTTGGATGTTCCTCATCGTTATTCCTTCTTTCCGTAGTTAGTAGTCCTTTTTGTGTTGTAAACTAACTACGAGCTCACATGTAGCTTTCAGTTAGTTTACGAAAAAACTAACTACGCTATATGTCGCTGAAGAAATAACGAATAATCCTCTCGTCCATCAATTCTCCCTACCTTCGTTTTAGTTTAAGTCTTAAAACGACTAAACAAAACGTGGAGTAGGATTCTTCATTTAGCAATCCTGCTCTTCTTTGTTTTGTTTAGTTATAACAATTAAGTCCTAAACAAAACGCTATGTGTAAGAAGAGTCTTTTTTTTGCCAAATTATCCTTCGGGCAATCATAATTTCCCCACTCTCGTATTTTTTTCGCTAGACTAAAGTATCTGAGCTGAAAAATACGCTACGTGTATGATTCGTCAATACGATGCCACATGCTCCTTCGAGCGATCATGATATCAAAATCCCTTCCTTCAAGATTTATACTATTATATCATACTTTTAAAAAATGTATGCGGATGGAAACCGACAATAAACGGAGGGAATCTACAAAAAATGTTATGTTTAAATATTTTTGTAGAAAAGCCTAAGTTATTTCGGAGGATTGGACAGTTTGTAACGGTTTGTCCAATAAGTAAGAAAAAAAGGTTTTATTCCGTTGTATTCTTTTCATCACTTTTATCTTTGAAAAACGCATCCCAACTAATCACACTTAAAAAAGTTAAAGCGATAATAACGAAAGCACGCATAAGCTGTAGACCTCCTTTTGTACATAGTATATGAATCATTCGATTCGGAATGTGTCATTTTTTTACAAGTCTTAACTATTATGAGAGTATATTAATATAGATAGATGAAGGGGAGAGTGAAGGTATGCTAAAAGAAATGTTCAAAAGAAAAGAATTAATATGTATTTCATGTCAGAAAAAAATTCAATATGAAGAAGAGCTTGTTGCTTTTGTAAAGTTGCCGAAAGAAAGAAGTATATTAGTTGGCCCTTTTGATGTGTGTTTGGCAAAAACAGCACAAGAGATATATTGTAAATCATGTTACGACAAAAAAAGCATGACCCAAAGTAATTGAGGGGCATGCTTTTTTCATTGGTGTGCTTTCCCCTCAGATACATTTTGAGTGAGTCGATACCAAAGCCAAAGGTCATTAATGATGGAAGCAAGATCGGCAATTTCTGAATTTAGTTTACAAGAAACTTCGAAGTCTTCTTCGTTATTTAAATAATGTTGTTTTTTATTAATATAGTGCTCAAGTTCTTTTATACGATCAGGAATTTTCCCGCGAACTTGTTCCCATTTTAGTAAAATAGCATGTTGCATTTTTTCGGGGATTTCTTCCCAGTCTTCTTGTAAATGTGGAATTTCAATTCCTAGATGTTCATCGTATAAGAAATACTTTTCCATAAGTTCACCCCCGTTTTCCTGCTTATATTGTACAGAAAAACAGAAAGAAGTTCGACGAAATTGTTTGAAAAAATTTGAAAATGACTCTTGATACATTTTGTGAAAGGTGTTAAAGTGTGAATTATTATAAAAGAAAATGAATATTTATTCTTTAGGGGGATGCAAAATGGAGAAGAAAAAAGTTGTATTAGCATATTCCGGAGGTCTTGATACTTCCGTTGCAATTAAATGGTTACAAGAGAAGAATTATGATATTATCGCGCTTTGTTTAGACTTAGGGGAAGGTAAAGACTTAGCATTTGTAAAGGAAAAGGCACTTTCAGTAGGTGCAATTAAATCATATATGATTGACGTTCAAGAAGAATTTGCAAGCGAATATGCATTGATGGCGATGCAAGCACACACATTATACGAAGGAAAATACCCTCTTGTCTCTGCATTATCTCGTCCGCTTATTGCGAAGAAATTAGTAGAAATCGCAGAACAAGAAGGCGCAACTGCAGTTGCACACGGATGTACAGGAAAAGGAAATGACCAAGTTCGTTTTGAAGTTTCTATCCAAGCATTAAATCCTTACTTAGAAGTGATTGCGCCTGTACGTGAATGGAAATGGTCACGTGAAGAAGAAATTGCATATGCAAAAGAAAACGATGTACCAATTCCGATTAATTTAGATAGCCCGTTTTCAATCGATCAAAACTTATGGGGACGCAGCAACGAATGTGGAATTTTAGAAGATCCATGGGCAGCGCCGCCAGAAGATGCATATGAGATGACATTAGCGTTAGAAGATACACCGAATAAACCAGAGTTTGTAGAAATCGGATTTGAAGCGGGCGTACCGACTACTTTAAATGGCACTGCATATTCACTTGCAGAATTAATTAAAACGTTAAATGCGCTTGCTGGAAAACACGGCGTTGGACGTATTGATCACGTAGAAAATCGTCTTGTCGGTATTAAATCTCGTGAAGTATACGAATGCCCAGCAGCAATGACGTTAATCACTGCGCATAAAGAGTTGGAAGATTTAACACACGTAAAAGAAGTAGCGCATTTTAAACCAGTGATTGAACAGAAAATAACAGAACTTATTTATAACGGTTTATGGTTCTCACCTTTAAAACAAGCGCTTCATGCATTTTTACAAGAAACGCAAAAGAATGTAACAGGTACAGTGCGTGTGAAATTATTTAAAGGTCATGCGATTGTAGAAGGACGTAAATCTGAATACTCTTTATACGATGAAAAATTAGCAACATATACTGCCCAGGACGAATTTAATCATGATGCAGCAGTTGGATTCATTTCATTATTTGGTTTACCGACGAAAGTATACAGCCAAGTGAATCAAAAGAAGGTGGAAGCGTGAGCAAACTTTGGGGCGGACGTTTTACTGAAGAAGCGGAAGCGTGGGTTGAAGAGTTTGGAGCATCCATCTCTTTCGATCAACAATTAGTAAATCAAGATATAAACGGGAGTATTGCACACGTAACGATGCTAGCAAAGCAAGGCATCGTTACGAAAGAAGAAGCAGAGAAAATAAAGATAGGTCTTCAATATTTATTGAAAGAAGCAAAAGAGAATAAGCTACAATTTTTAGTAGAAGCAGAGGATATTCATTTAAACATCGAAAAAATGTTAATTGAACAAATTGGCGAAGTAGGAGGAAAACTTCACACTGGCCGAAGTCGTAATGATCAAGTAGCGACAGATATGCATTTGTATTTAAAAGAAAAGGTAGAACATATTATAAAAGCTACAAAACAATTGCAAACTGTTCTTGTTCATCAAGCAGAAAATAATATTGAAACGATTATGCCTGGCTATACGCATTTGCAACGTGCTCAGCCGATTTCATTTGCTCATCATATTCTCGCTTACTTTTGGATGTTAGAGCGTGATGTAAATCGTTATGAAGATTCGTTAAAGCGTATTAATATCTCCCCATTAGGAGCAGGAGCGCTAGCTGGGACGACATTCCCGATTGACCGAGAGTATAGTGCGGAGCTTCTTGGATTTAATGGAATATATGAAAATAGTTTAGATGCAGTAAGCGATCGTGATTTCATCTTGGAGTTTTTAAGTAACTCATCTCTGCTTATGATGCACTTATCGCGCTTTTGTGAAGAACTTATTTTATGGAGTAGCCAAGAGTTTCAATTTATTGAAATGAGCGATCAATACGCAACTGGAAGCAGCATTATGCCGCAAAAGAAAAACCCGGATATGGCGGAACTAATCCGTGGTAAAACAGGCAGAGTATACGGTAATTTATTCAGTTTACTTACAGTAATGAAAGGATTACCGCTCGCTTACAATAAAGACTTGCAAGAAGATAAAGAAGGAATGTTTGATACAGTAAAAACAGTAGAAGGATGCCTTCATATTATGGCGGGCATGCTTGAAACGATGACTGTAAACAAAGAAAAAATGGGGCAAGCTGTGACGCAAGATTTCTCCAACGCAACAGAAATTGCCGACTATTTAGCGAACAAAGGACTACCATTCCGTCAAGCTCATGAAATTGTTGGGAAGTTAGTGCTACATTGCACACAAAAAGGAATTTATTTATTAGATGTCCCGCTTGAAACATATCAAGAAATGAGCTCTTTATTTGAAGAAGATTTGTATGAAGTTCTTTCACCATATGCGGCTGTAAAGCGTCGTAATAGTTCGGGTGGAACAGGATTTGAACAAATCAAAAACGCTTTGGAGAAGGCGAAGGGGTTAACGAAAGAATTTATTAAGAATTGAGTTGGGAAGTACGCCAGTCTAGTAAAGTCTGGCGTACTTTGTTTTTTAATAATATTTAAGTTACAATATAGTAAAAAATAACAATTTAGGGGAAGTCTATGAAAAAAATAGTGTTTATCATTGTACTGGTAATTAGTTTAATTGCAAATGCTAAAGTGTTTCTTTTGGACAAATATATGTATGTTGGTGAAAAAGAAAAGCGAGAAGAAGCGATTATCGCAACGATGTGGCATTTGCAAGATAAAGGATATAAAGAAAGTGATATTTTATATATAAAACCGGCCTTTTATAGCAAAATGGATTCGTATGGAATGAATGTGCAGTTTAAAGATGAACCAAATGAATCATATACATATAGAGTTTTAAAAGATACGAAAACAAATAAACTAACTGTACACCAAGATAGCAATGAGCAAGGTGGTATGGGCGGGAAGCATCAAGAGCTTAAATAAAGAAAAAAAACGACTGATGGCATTCGCCTGCAGTCGTTTTTCTTTTAATCATACTTATGTCGATCTTCCGTAATTCGAATATACTCAATATCCATCAAATCTCTAAGTAATGCACCGTTACTTAGTTCAACGCCATGTTTCTCTTTAAAATGAGTACGAATCGTATCTAGCATTTCGAGTTCTTTCCCATTCACATCTAAAATAATACGTTCAGAATCATCCATGTTGCATCCTCCTTTTTTACACATATATATTTTGTCCGTCTATTTCTAAAAAATGTATGTTAACGTAATGTTAGGAAATAAGAAAGGGATGAAAAATGAGACGTATTTATTTTATAGGGTTAATTTTGTACACGCTAATTGTATTACACGTTGCATTCCCAAATATCTTTTCATTTGAGGATTTAGAAACAGTACACGTTGCGATATTTATTTTTGCTCTATTTGTAGTAGATTGCTTTATTTCTATATGGATTTCGAAAAGAAAAGATATACAAGGTGAAAAAGAAATGGAACGGAAAAAGAGAAAACATTCATTTTGGATGATGACATACTGTTTGTCTTTAGTGCTTACTGCTGCTTTTTTTAGTGAACATATTCCATTAGAAAGATTAAATATTGGATTTGGAGCGTTCGTATTCGCATACTATTTTTTTATGCACTTTCTTCCTTATATGAAAGAAAAGCGAGGAGAAGAGGAAGACCAGCTTGTAGAAGAAGCGAAAGAACAAGAGAGTAAGAGAATTGAAGGAGATATAAAGAAACTTGGAGAACAAAAATGGTATTTAAAATCAAAAATCATATATGTTCTTTGCTTCATTACGCCGCCAATCGGCTATTTGTACGTCTTCTTACTTCGTAAAAAAATGACAGAGGGTGCAAAGCAAACGTACTTAACGATCGCGACAATCATGATGGCGTTATGGTCTTTGAAGTTTCTTCCGCCTTAAGTGTTGGCAATTACCGTTGTTGTCGTAGCATGTCTTGTGTTTATAGTGAAGTTTATAAAATGAAAAACACCAAGCCTATGTGGACTTGGTGTTTTATCTATAAATTAAAGCTCACCTTGCTCTTCATCACCACGAACAACAAGGACATCGCATTTCGCATAGCGAATAATATGTTCAGAGACGCTACCAATTAGGAAACGCTCAACAGCATTTAAACCAGTCGCACCACACATAATTAAATCTACTTTATGGTTTGGAGCGATTTCTTTTGAAATTTTTGATTTAGGATTACCGAATTCTAATACAGTTTCAATTTTTTCAAGACCAGCTTCAAGCGCAGTTTTTTTGTAGTCTTCTAATAAGTCTTCTGCAAATAGATTTGCCCGTTCAGCAATTGCACGGCTATAAGCTTCTACTGCTGAGTATGCTTTTACATCAACGATATGAGCAATTGTTAATGTTGCATTGTTGCGCTTTGCGACTTGAATTGCTTTTTTAAAGGCTTTTTCTGCTTCTTTAGAACCATCCACCGCGATTAAAATATTTGTATATGTATTATTCATAGTAAATTCCTCCCAATCTGTTTTATAACTGTTTACAACTTAATTATAAAACAAATTTTGGTAACGTGCTTGCCAGAAACGTTACAGAATTTTGAAAACTCTGTTTCAATTCATTTTAGTTGTAATTGGAGCGAGAACTTGTTACATATGAAGTATAGCAATTTAAAAGGGGGCAGTTTTGTGAGACATGCGCTCATTACAGCCGGTACGAAAGGTTTAGGAAAGCAAGTAACAGAAAAGTTATTGGCTAAAGGCTATTCAGTAACAGTAACGTACCATAGCGATACCACGGCTATGGAAACGATGAAAGAAACATATAAAGATGTGGAAGAGCGTCTACAATTCGTGCAAGCGGATGTCACGAAAAAGGAAGATTTACATAAAATAGTAGAAGAAGCGATGAGCCGTTTTGGCAAAATTGACTTTTTAATTAATAATGCTGGTCCATATGTATTTGAACGAAAAAAGTTAGTTAATTATGAAGAAGATGAATGGAATGAAATGATTCAGGGAAATTTAACAGCGGTATTTCATTTATTAAAACTTGTCGTTCCGGTCATGAGAAAACAGAACTTTGGCCGTATTATTAATTACGGATTTCAAGGGGCGGATAGTGCACCGGGATGGATTTATCGTTCAGCTTTTGCCGCAGCGAAAGTAGGACTTGTTTCATTAACGAAAACAGTTGCTTATGAAGAAGCGGAGTATGGTATTACTGCGAACATGGTATGTCCTGGTGATATTATAGGCGAGATGAAAGAGGCAACTATTCAAGAAGCACGTCAGCTGAAAGAGCATAACACACCGATTGGTAGATCTGGAACAGGTGAAGATATTGCAAGAACCATTTCGTTTTTATGTGAGGACGATTCCGATATGATTACCGGTACAATTATTGAAGTTACTGGTGCAGTGGATGTTATTCATAGACATCGATAGAATAAAATAAGATGAAGTTTCGAATAATTGGACAGTTTATCCATTGTGCTGAGAGGTGCGGATAATACTGTCCTTTAATATAAAATTAAATCTATCGGAAAACTCGTGTTATTTTTTTGTCAAATATTGAGATATTATGTTAAAATATAAGAGCGTAGAAAGCGCTTTAAAAAAATGATTCAGGGGTCATTTCATAACTCAAGGGGGAACTAATCATGCGTATCGGTATTCCAACAGAAATTAAAAACAATGAAAACCGTGTGGCAATGACGCCAGCGGGAGCAGTACATTTAGTACAAAATGGTCATGAAGTTTTTGTTCAAAAAGGAGCAGGTTTAGGATCTGGCTTTACGGATGAAGAATACGTACAAGCTGGTGCGAAACTTGTAGAAACTGCTGAAGAAGCATGGAATCAAGATATGGTTATGAAGGTAAAAGAGCCAGTAGCAAGTGAATACGGCTATTTCCGTGAAGGTTTAATTTTATTCACATACTTACACTTAGCTCCAGAACCAGAATTAACGAAAGCATTAATCGATAACAAAGTTGCATCAATCGCATACGAAACAGTACAATTAGACAATCGTTCTTTACCATTACTTGCACCTATGAGTGAAGTAGCTGGTCGTATGTCTGCACAAATCGGTGCACAATTCCTTGAGAAAAACAAAGGTGGTAAAGGTATTTTACTTGCAGGCGTTCCAGGGGTAAAACGCGGCAAAGTAACAATCATCGGCGGTGGTCAAGCTGGTACAAACGCAGCTAAGATTGCAGTAGGTTTAGGTGCAGATGTAACAATCATTGACTTAAGTGCAGAACGTCTTCGTCAATTAGATGATATTTTCGGTAACCAAGTAAAAACATTAATGTCTAATCCATACAACATTGCAGAAGCTGTTAAAGAATCTGACCTTGTTATTGGAGCAGTATTAATTCCAGGTGCAAAAGCGCCAAAACTTGTAACTGAAGAAATGATTCAATCAATGGAACCAGGTTCTGTCGTTGTAGATATCGCGATTGACCAAGGTGGTATTTTCGAAACAACTGATCGTATTACAACTCATGACAACCCAACTTACGAAAAACACGGCGTTGTTCATTATGCAGTTGCTAATATGCCAGGTGCAGTTCCACGTACGTCAACTCTTGCATTAACAAACGTAACAGTACCATATGCAGTACAAATTGCGAACAAAGGTTACAAAGATGCTTGCTTAGGCAACACTGCATTACTAAAAGGTATTAACACATTAGATGGCTATGTAACATTCGAAGCAGTTGCAGAAGCGCACGGCTTACAATACGCTGATGCGAAAGAGCTTCTTGAAAAAGCTCCTGCTTTATCATAATAGAAATACATTCGAGACCTTCCTTTATGAGGAGGGTCTTTTTTTATGGAGAAATAACATGTGAATAATTGTTATTTATTGGTGTAAATCATTTTTTATTATGATAATTTAGAATTATATAATAAAAAGAGGGGATTCAATGGGGAGTAAAAAGAGGAAGAAAAAGCAAGCAAAGAGACAAAAGTACATAAAGAAAAAACAGGAGCAGAACATACCTTTTTCACAAAAAGTAGTCATTACGATAGAGAAAACATTTCGGTATATTTGTATGTTCTTGTATGTGATTTTTTGCTTGTATTTATGTGGGATATTTAAAAGTTTGGGGATAACCCCCAATGTTATTGAAAGTATTTTAGGCGTTATACTTGTTATGGTAGAAGGAATCTTATTCTTTATATTATTTGATAAAGTATGGCCTAGTCATGAAAGTAAAAAAGATAGAAAAAGAAGCAAAAAATCTTCATCCAATTCAAGCTCATCAAGTGGATTCGGTGACTACAGTAGCAACGATTGTAGCAGCTCAAGTGATGGCGGAGGAGATTGCGGAGGTGGTGGAGACTAAGTTGGTTTTTCAGAAGAACGACTAATGGAAGGATGGGATGAAATATGGAAACTGTGAACTTAATAGAATTAACAAAAGACATTCAAGATCAACATAAAAACTTCGTCGTTTCAAACATAAACAGTCATTGCTTACGCATCGCTGTATTTACTGGTGAATATGATTGGCACTATCATTCTAATTCGGATGAATTATTTATTGTGCTAGAGGGAGAGTTACTTATTGATTTTGAAGATGGAGAAACGGCGGTTTTAAAGCCAAATGATTCTATTTTAATTCCAGCATGTACGATTCATAGAACGAGAGCATTAAAGAGGACGGTAAATCTTTGTTTTGAACATATAGAGGCTGATACGATTATAGTGGAGCAATTATGAAAAAATTATCTGTAGCCGAGTATAGAAAAATCATTCCGATTTTGGAAAGTAATACAAGAACGACGACATTTGCTTATGCGGTATGTGATCAAATGGTAGATGGTGAGGTTTTTGTAAACGGGCAATTAACAGCAGGATTAATTATTACAGCTAACGGTATCTATTATTTATTTGGTGATACTGATGATCAAAATTATAACGAAGAGTTATTTTCGTATTTAAAAACAGCTATTGAGAAAACAGAGAAGAGATTTACACTCTTTACTTCAAGTGAAGAGTGGGAAATGATGTTAGAAGAGCGTTTTAGTAATACACTTCGGAACATCCCGCGAATGAAATTTCAAAGAGTAACCTTTGAGGAGAGAAAACGAGATTGTAACAAAAATACATATGAAGTGAAGCGTATTGATAGAAGAGATATAGAGCGAAGCAGTGAATTTAAAGAGGAGTACTACAAAGGATATTGGGGATCAAAAGAAACGTTTTTGAATAGTGGTTTTGGATTTTGTATAGAACAAGATGGGATAATTGTAGCTGAATGTGTCTCAATATTTAGCGGGAATGGTTATGCTGAAATAGATATCGCAACACATGAAGCATATCAAGGAAAAGGATTAGCTCAAGCTGTTGCGACACGGTTCGTTGAGCATTGCATGCAAAATGATATTACACCGTGCTGGGATTGTTATGTAGACAATATTCCTTCGCAAAAACTAGCTAGTAAATTAAGTTTTCATAATCCGATAGAATATAGATTGTTTGTAAGTAAGAAAACGGGGGAATAAAAATGAATGTGGAATTAACGAGATTTAAAGTTAAGCCTGGTAAGAGTCATCGAGTAGATGAATGGATGCAGCTTCTTAATGACAATATGAAAGAAGTCCTTTTGACATTAAACGACGAAAAGATGTACGTTGAGACAATTTTCCGGGAAATAAGAGATGGAGAAGAGTACTTATATTGGTATTCTGTGCAAGGAGAAGGCGGGGCTCTTGTCGAAAATTCTCATTATGAAATCGATAAAAAGCACTTAGCGTTTTGGTATGAATGTATTGATGAAGAAGCAATGTCTATTGATATGAAAACAGAAGTTGTTATGATTCAAGATGTTGTGAGGGAAGCGATGGAGTAATAGAGTAATATTTTGTGAACAAAAAACAGTCTTATTTTTTTGCTGAAATATATATTATTGGAGATGCTATAGGATGAGAATTAGTAATAAATATATCACTCTCGATGAAATAGAGATAATAAGAGAATCCTTAAATAAATTGCATGAATATCATAATAATAAATCAAAATATTTTTCTGGCGATTACCCAAGAATGACATTTGAGGAACGTATTGAAAATTATAAAAAGAACTCAAAGTACGGAGAATATAGAATTGAATTATTGATTTGAGTCAGAAACAGATAATATATTAGGATTTTGTATAGCGTATAGTAAAAGCGTAAGCGGAAAGATTGAAGTTTTATTTGTTGATGAAAAATACCGAAGAAACGGATTTGGTTTGAAATTAATGAATAGTGCAGTGGAATGGTTTAAAGTGAAAAAGATAGATGAAATTGAATTAACAGTAGTGTATGGAAATGAAGCTGTATCATTTTATGAAAAGCTGGGATTTTATCCTCGTTCAATTATTATGGCAACTAAGTCATAACGATAGTATGGGGAGAGATGAGTGGGAGTTTTTGTTTCAAAAAAATGGTTCATATTTTACTAAATTATATGTGAAGAGCACATCAAAATAAATGTGCTTTTTATTATGGAAAAATTTATAAAAGCTGTATTTGGATATCTTTAAGTGAAAATAAAGAGGGATATCGAGAATATTTTAGGATAAACTATAAAGTGAAACTTTAATCAGTGGGGGGGGCATCCCCTACTGATTATCAGCCCTCACCAATCGGGCTTTTACGAGCAGTCCGCCCCCCCTAACTTCTTTGCTTCCGCTGAATTTTGATGTGGGGTCTTACTGCCTGTTAATGCGGGATAAAGAAATAAAAAACACCAAAACAAAAGACTTACCAATATACGGTGTAGTCGTAACAGGAAAACAGAGGATTTACAAAGTTTACAAGGGTCACCGTATATTAAGGCTGCTGTAAGAGGTGTAACAGTTGAGAAATATTGATTACGAGTAATTAATGTGAATAATCAGAAAACTTATGTTATAATATGGGAAAAGGAGGTTTATATGAGGCAAATACATGGAGCAATTTATATTTACATAACAATGTTTTTCGTGGCGATATCCTATGGATTGGGGCACGTGTATTCGCATCCTATACTAACTTTTTTAAGCGGAGCATGTATGGCGTTTGCGCTTCTTGTCCACCTTTTCTCAGTTTGGATCGTGAAATTTCAATTAAATATTAGTGAAATAGAAGAAGGCACTTTCTAAGTGGCCTTCTTTTTTTAATAATATTTTGGAAGGTCTTGCAGCAATTTTTCAATTTTGCATTCGGTTTCTTCACATATAGACAGTGTGCGTAGTCGGAAAAACAAACTACGTAAGAAAGATTTTATATTTCCGTATAGGTACTCGTACGATTCAGTATGTAATGTCTGTTTTTTGACGGGTAATTGAGCTACTAATTCATGAAGGGCTAATAGGAGTACCTCTTCCTTTAGACCATTTTGTAGCATTGCGACAATCGGATAAACGAGACGTTCGTCTTCTTCATATTTGTAGTAAATAGAATGGACACAAACTTTGTTTAATAAAGTTTGTAATATTTCTTCGTAATATAAAGTTTCCAGTTTAGGACTACGAACAAGCGCCTCAAATGTATCAGAAGCGTGAGCGATACTATGTGCCCAGCCGTGGTCTTGCACATATCCGCGGAAATCATGCTCGTTGTTCATATATAACACTAATCGATCTTTTACATGTAAAAGATCAGCCTGTGATAAGAAATTATGATTTGTATCGGCATCAATAATGAGTGCAATTAATAATGTTGTAAATGCACGGGTAAATACCGCATCTTCGTCATCCGAATGAATCTTATACAATAAATATTTGTCACTGATGCTTTCTAATAATAGTTTCTGTAATTGTGTGTGTGAAAGGTAGTCCTTTTTGATGAGATGGTAAAAAGTAGAGCAAATAAGTTTGTCCCTTAAATAGCTATCGGTAACACCGATATGTTTAAGCATATTGGAAATTAAAGAATCCATGTTAATTGTATCCATTACGTAATGATTATTACGAATTTCTTCTAACTGTTGTTGTAACATATAAACCACCTATTTTAGAAAATTCTGTATTTTAATAGTATAATAAGAGGAAGAAATAGACAATAAATAAGTGCTTTTGAATGGAGGTGGGCATTATGAAGAGAGCATTATTCTTTTTCATTAGTATTTTCTTTTTAGGAAGCTGTTCCATTTCGTATGTTACTTTTTCTAGCGAGAGCAAAAGTTGGACGGGACAATATAAGGGCCATATTAAGGACGACAGTGAAGATGGAGTGTTTACGTTTCAGTATAAGGGCGGAGATGGGAATACAGAATTTAAGAATTTAGAGATTGCTATTAATGGAGCCTTTAGTACAATGACACAAACGTCAGAAGTTCATAGAGGAGCAAAGGTTGAAATGAAGTCTTCTTGTGTAAGTTGCGCGCCTATCTCTAAAGATGAACCAATAGAGATTGTGATTAAATGGGATGATAAGTATGAGGAGAAGATGGTGCTAAATTTGAAATAGCCTAGAGTAAGGGGTTAAAAATGAATAGGCATATGAAAATTGTTATGTTTTTAAGTGTATTTCTAGTCGTATTATCAGCGTGTGATACAAAACAAGTAGAGCAAGTAACGGTAAAAGAAGGGTATATTATATTAAGAAATGACACGGTGTTTTTTGCCGATGATAAAACGTTTAAAACAAAAGTAGAGTTGCAACATTATATAGAACAACAAATGAATAAAGATCATCCAGCACATATAGTCTTGAGCTTTAAGGACAAAGACGCATATAAACAGTTAAAAACAGGGGATAAAATAAAAGTATGGTTTTCTCAAATACTTGAAAGTTATCCAGCAAAAATGATTGTAGAGAAATTTGAAATAGTAGAGAAATAAAAAAGGCAGCAATCAAGCTGCCTTTTTTATTATTTTACAAATTGTAACTCTTTCGGGAACTTCGTTAAAATTTCTGATCCGTCTTTTGTGATGTAAATATCATCTTCAATACGAACGCCACCTACGTTTGGTACGTAAATACCTGGCTCGATTGTGAAGACCATACCTTCTTTTAATGGAGACTCGTTGCCAGCTTTTACATCTGGATATTCGTGTACGCTAATTCCAAGTCCGTGACCCAGGCGGTGTGGGAAGAAGTCACCGTAACCTGCATCTGCGATAACAGAACGAGCAGCGTTGTCGATTGCGCCAAGTGTAACACCTGGTTTACATGCTTCAACTGCTTGTAGTTGTCCAGCAAGTACAGTGTTGTAAATGCGAGTTTGCTCTTCAGAAATTTCACCGAATGCTACTGTACGTGTAATATCAGAGCAATAACCATCAATGATTACGCCTAAATCAAATAGTACGAAATCGCCGCGTTTCATTTTGTTTGCGCCAGGAATACCGTGTGGAAGAGCAGAGTTCGCACCTGCTAATACCATCGTATCAAATGACATTTTATGTATGCCTTTTGTTTTTAATTCGTGTTCAATAATTGCTAATACTTCTAGCTCGCTGCGGTTTTCTTTAATTGCATTTACACCAACTTCAACAGCATAGTCCGCCATTTTAGCTGCTTCGCGTAAAATAGAAAGTTCTTTTTCATCTTTAATTAAACGAAGTTCGCGAACTTTCTCCTCAGCTGATTTGAAAGCTGCATTTGGGAATAATTTCTTTAATTCTTCGTAGCGCTCTACGTTTAAATGTTCTTTTTCAATTGCAACTGCATTTGCATTGATGCCGCGGTCTTTAATTGCTTTTGCAATCATATCCCATGGTCTGTCAGTATCAGTAAATCCGATAATTTCATGTGCCCAGCCAGCGTTACGTGCTTGGCCTTCTTCCATTTTAGGGCAAATTAAAATAGGTTCTTTTTCTTGGAATACAAACATACCAAGAAGTCTTTCGTGTGGTTCACAGTGGAAGTTTGTCATGTAGAAGACGTTCGGTGTAGAAGTTAAGAACGCAGCTTCTACGTTTTTTTCTTTTAGCCATTGCATTAAATTTTCTAATCTAGCATTCATCGATTGGCACCCCCGAGATATTTAATTACAAATATAACTTTAACTCGGAAGAAAGCGTTATGACAAGTAAATAGATGTTAGAAAAGACAGGGGATTGAAAAATCATGTAGAATAAAAAGTGAGAATGTGAATAGGGGAGGAATGTAATAATGAAAGTATCTTATCATGGACATTCAGTTGTGAAAATTGAGGCGAATGGAAAAGCTATTTTAATTGACCCGTTTTTAACAGGTAATCCGAGAACAGATTTAAAAGCTGAAGATGTAAAAGTGGATGCAATCCTTTTATCGCATGGACACGGTGATCATGTTGGAGATACAGTAGAACTTGCGAAGAAAAATAATGCAGTTGTTGTAGCGCCATTTGAACTAGCAACATTTTTAAGTTGGCAAGGTGTAAATACACACCCGATGCATATTGGTGGTTCACATGAATTTGACTTCGGAAAAGTGAAGTTTACACAAGCATTCCACGGCTCTAGTTATATTGATGAAGAAAATAAGACGATTACATATACAGGTATGCCAGCAGGTATTTTATTTACAGCAGAAGAGAGAACTGTATACCACGCAGGAGATACTGCACTATTCTCTGATATGAAGTTAATTGGGGAATTAAATAAAGTTGATCTAGCATTTTTACCAATTGGTGATAATTTCACAATGGGACCAGAAGATGCTGTACTAGCGGCAAAATGGATTAATGCGAAAACTGTTGTACCGATGCATTACAATACGTTCCCAGTTATTGAACAAGATCCATATCAATTTGTAGAAAAGCTACAAAATTGTACAGGGAAAGTATTAGAAGCTGGAGAAAGTATTACACTATAGAAAAGAAACCCTTCATTTGAAAAGAAAAGTGAAGGGTTTTTACGTGTGTAGGACAGCTTTTAATACTTGTATTTGTTTTGGTGATTCTTTTCTTTTGGTACGTGGCTGTTCAGGTGTTTCATTCAATTCCATTGTAACTTTTTTCCCATCTACGAAAGCTAAAAATACAGCACCTACAACCTCTAAAAGTTTTTTCATCATGTGTTCGCTCCTTTGATTTATTTCTTGTCTTAATTGTATAGGTAATCAAGTGTGCGAACTATCGAATGAGATGACAATAGCATTACATTGTTGTAATAGAATGACTGGTGGAATGTAAGAGTCATTTTGTTATAAAAAAAATAGTACAGGTATGCAAAGAGAGAGTGTAACAGTTTTGAAAATATAGTATACTGAAAGTACAACACATGAAGAATTTAGGGAAAAGAAAGTATGGTGAAACCATTTGGCTACCAAGCATAACCAAATTTTAGAACATATTAATAGCCTGCCAGTAGGCCATAAAATTTCTGTAAGACAAATTGCGAAAGATTTGAGTGTAAGTGAAGGGACCGCTTACCGTGCAATTAAAGATGCAGAAAATAAAGGGTATGTTAGTACAATTGAACGTGTCGGAACAATTCGAATTGAACAAAAGAAGAAAGAGAATATCGAAAAACTGACATATGCAGAAGTCGTTAACATTGTCGACGGTCAAGTACTTGGAGGCAGAGAAGGACTACATAAAACGTTAAATAAATTCGTAATCGGGGCAATGAAATTAGAAGCGATGATGCGCTATACAGAAGCTGGGAACTTACTTATTGTCGGTAACCGTACGAACGCACATCAATTAGCGTTAGAAACTGGAGCCGCTGTATTAATTACGGGCGGATTTGATACGGAAGATCATGTGAAGAAATTAGCAGATGAATTAAAACTGCCGATTATTTCAAGTAGTTACGATACCTTTACAGTTGCAACGTTAATTAACCGTGCGATTTACGATCAGCTTATTAAGAAAGAAATTGTACTCGTTGAAGATATTTTAACGCCAATTGAAGAAACATTATATTTAAAGCCAAATGATACAGTGCAGCAATGGCATGCCTATAATGAAGAGACGATGCACGGAAGGTATCCGATTGTTGATGAAAGTAACAAAGTGCTAGGAATCGTGACTTCAAAAGATATGATCGGTGTAGCGAAAGAAACACCAATTGATAAAGTAATGACAAAACACCCAATTACAGTGAACGGTAAAATGTCTGTCGCAGCTGCGGCACGTATGATGGTGTGGGAAGGTATTGAGTTACTTCCTGTTGTTGATGAAGGAAATAAACTACAAGGTATTATTAGCCGTCAAGATGTACTTCAGGCACTGCAAATGATTCAACGTCAGCCACAAGTTGGAGAAACCATTGATGATATTGTAACGAATCAATTTATGACGCCGAAAGAAGCGAAGAATGAGCATCTATATCAATTTTCGGTGACGCCGCAAATGACGAACTCAATCGGAACGTTATCGTACGGTGTATTTGCAACAATTGTGACAGAAGCGACAAATCGCGTCATTCGTGCGCAAAAGAAAAGCGATTTAATTGTTGAAAACTTAACGATTTATTTCGTAAAGCCGGTTCAAATTGATAATGTTGTATCTGTTCATCCGAAAGTATTAGAAATTGGGCGTAAATTTGGTAAGGTCGATGTAGAGGTGCATCATGAAGGTAATGTTGTTGGAAAGGCATTACTTATGGTGCAGTTAATCGATAAATAAAAAGATGGAACAAATCGTTTTGATTTGTTCCATCTTTTTTTGTTGTTTTAAATTTGAAAGGCATGATTTTAGATGGGAGTTTTAGTGAAATATGTATGGAGTGGAAAAGTAACGTAAGAAAAGACAGAATAGTAATTCGATTTGGCTGTATATTGTGTTATGATTATATTGTAAGAAAATGGAATTCTGAAAGGTGGTATGCATTATGTCGTCAGCCGTACTCTTTTTTGGTAGTATCGCACTATTTTACTTTCTTGTAATGATACCGATCCAATATTTATATTTACAAGGTTTACATGAAAAAAAGGAAAAGACAGGATTATCTCAGCGAGAGCTATATGAAAAAATGTCTTTTGGAGAAGAACAACTACATTTTCATGTACAAGGTAACCCATTTAATATACCATCTGCGTTTGTTGCATATATGATTTTGAAAGTTAAGGGACGTAAAAAAGCATCACAATATTGATGCTTTTTTATGTTGCTTCATAGACTTCGGCTTCTTTAACTGCTAATGGCAAGAAATGTTTGTATTGGCGAAACCCGTTAAATACACTTGCACTACCAAATAGAACGAATAAAACACCAACGATAATACGAGCGGTTGAAAGTTCTAAAAAGAATTGGTTTATCCCGAAAAATAAAACGAATGAACCGAGTGCCATTGCGGATTTTCCTGAGAGCCAACCTTTCTCCATTGGGCGGTTTGTACGAAAGTATTTTGTTTTGTAAAAGAGGTACAACATAAATGAGACGATAATACAGAAGACTAATACTGGCATAATGAACACTCCCATCGCTTTGTGAAAAATAATAGAAAAGAAAAAGAAATATCTAAACTTTCTAACTTTTATTATAAAGCAATTGTTCGCATGTATGAAATACTTTCCGTTATAATGGAGGATAAAGTGAAGAAGTTGATTAAAAAGGAGATTATACATATGCATGAGCAAATTTTAGGAGCAATTAAAGAGTTTGATACAATTATTATTCATCGCCACGTGCGTCCGGACCCAGATGCGTTAGGTTCACAGGGTGGTCTTGGTACAATTCTACAAGAATCGTTTCCAGAGAAAAATATTTATACGGTTGGGTACAATGAACCGTCACTAGCATACTTACGAGTAATGGATGATATTGAAGATAGTGTATACGAAAATGCGCTTGTTATTGTTTGTGATACTGCGAATCAAGAACGGGTTGACGATCAACGCTATACAAAAGGGAAGATGTTAATTAAAATTGATCATCATCCAAATGAAGATCCATATGGAGATATTACGTGGGTAGACACGACAGCGAGTTCTACAAGTGAAATGATTTATGAGTTTTATAACTATGGAAAAGATAAAGGATTAAAAATAACAAAAGAAGCAGCTCGCCTTATTTTAGCAGGAATTGTTGGAGATACAGGTCGTTTCTTATTCCCAAATACGACAGCAAAAACACTTCGTTACGTAAGTGAGCTTGTTGATATGGGTGTGAAATTCACAGATTTATACAATGAAATGTATAAGACAAAAGAAAAAATTGCTCGTTTAAACGGTTATATTTTACAAAACTTTACGATGGTAGAAGAAGGAGCAGCTTACATTAAATTAACGAAAGAAGTATTAGAAGAGTTTGATGTACTTCCTTCTGAAGCATCTGGTGTTGTTGGAGCGCTTGGCAATATTGATGGATTAAAGGCGTGGGTTCTATTTTTAGAGGAAGATGACGTAATTCGTGTTCGTCTTCGTTCAAAAGGGCCAGTTATAAACAAATTGGCAATGCAATATAACGGCGGAGGGCATCCGATGGCTTCTGGTGCCAAGGCATCTTCTTGGCAAGAAGCGGATCGTCTTTTTGCTGATTTACGTGAGATTTGTAAATAAAAGACTATATGTTAGAACGAAAAGAAGGAGCGGCGCTAAAGCCCTCCTTCTTTATTTTTCTTTCTCTATAGTAATGCTAATTTCAAGCACTGTATCAAAAGATATTGTATCGACTTTAAAACGGTATAGGCGATCGTAATGTTTGTATGTTTTATTTTCGATTACCTTTTTTAGTAGGTCTTTATTTTTTGCGATACTTTGAATGTTTTTCGTTAAAAGATGCTGGAGATCATTATGAATAGATGTAGTCATATTTTCGAGTGTAAGATTGTCTAAATCGTATTTTTCTCGATTGATAAGTTTTATTTTAATCTCTTGAATGGTTAAGAGCCGTTTATTTTCAGTGTTCAATTTTTCTTGATCTTCGAGAAGGACGTGGAGCTTTGCTTCTTGTTTTTCTATAATTTCTCTTTGTTCTGCTATTTTACTAGCTTGTTCTTGTTGAAAAACACCGTATATGTACAAAAAAATAAACCAGCTCAACACGCCTCCAACAGCAGCACCAGCTAATACTAAGTACCATCTTTTTGCTGTATTGGCACTTGGTACTCTCATACATGTTCCTGCGTTAGCCATTTAATAATAATGAGACCTGTTTGCATACCACCAGTTGCGAAAAAAATAAGGAGAATTTGTTTTACGATATCTTTCATATCTCCGCCAAAGAAACTTCTTTCAAAGCTATAAAAGGTATCGAATGTTCCGCCGATTGCTGCAACGAGTGCCCAAATTCTTAAATTTTGGGCGAATTGATTAATGTAAGTTAGAGCTGGTTTTCCGATAAGAAACGCACCAAATCCACCAATTAATGAACCGCCAAGTATAACCCCAAAGGCAATAAAATAACTAATAATAAGCAGAGAGAAAAAAGTATGTTCTCTTACATCCATCGTCATTCCCCTTTCTTCTTCATATATATGGACAAAGTATAAGAAGTATGTTTTGATTTCCGCTTTCCTCATCACCTATAATAAAAGTAGTCAAATAGGTAAAGAGAGGGTACAACAGTGAAGTTTGTGCATTTACAATGTCAAACCGTTTTTAGTTTATTAAAAAGTGCTTGTAAAATTGATGAGCTTGTAGTCAGGGCGAAAGAACTTGGTTTTTCATCGCTAGCTATTACGGATGAAAATGTTATGTATGGTGTTATTCCGTTTTATAAAGCATGTAAGAAACATGGTATACAGCCTGTTATTGGATTAACCGCTTCTATTTTTAGTGAAGAAGAAGAAAGGTCTTATCCGCTTGTATTACTTGCTGAGAATGAAATAGGCTACCAAAATTTATTAAAGATTTCTAGCAGTATTATGACAAAGTCCAAAGAAGGTATTCCTAAGAAGTGGCTTGCGCATTATGCGAAAGGATTAATTGCTATTTCGCCAGGTAAAGATGGCGAAATTGAGCAATTATTACTAGAAGACAATGAGAGTCAGGCTGAAGAAGTAGCTCGCACGTATCAAAATATGTTCGGCCATTTTTATATGAGTTTGCAGCATCATGCAATTCAAGATGAGTTGCTTTTACAAGAGAAACTACCTGAATTTATTAGTAGGGTTAATATTCCAGTCGTTGCAACAAATGATGTGCGCTATATCAATCAAAGTGACGCGCTTGTTCACGAATGTTTACTATCTGTTGAAAGTGGAACGAAAATGACTGATCCAGATAGGCCGAGGCTGAAAACAGATCAGTATTATTTAAAGTCATCGGATGAAATGGAAGCACTATTTTCCCATGCGCCGGAAGCAATCCAAAATACAATAAAAATTGCAGAGCGTTGCCAAGTAGAAATACCGTTCCATGTAAATCAACTTCCGAAGTTTCCTGTTCCGTCTAATGAAACGAGTGATATATACTTGCGTCGTGTTTGTGAAGAAGGTTTGCGGAAACGATATGGTGAACCGAAAGAAGTGCATATAAAGCGTTTGGATCATGAATTAAATGTTATTTCTCGTATGGGATTTAGTGATTATTTCCTCATCGTATGGGATTTTATGAAGTATGCACATGAAAATCATATTCTAACAGGACCAGGTCGTGGATCGGCAGCTGGTTCACTCGTTTCATACGTATTAGAAATTACAGATATTGATCCAATTGAATACGATCTATTATTTGAAAGGTTTTTAAATCCTGAACGTGTGACGCTTCCTGATATTGATATTGATTTTCCAGACGTAAGACGTGATGAGATGATTCGCTATGTGAAAGATAAATACGGTCAGCTCCGTGTTGCGCAAATTGTAACGTTTGGTACGCTTGCAGCAAAAGCGGCAATTAGAGACATTGCCCGCGTAATGGGGCTTCCGCCGCGAGATATTGATATATTTTCAAAACTTATCCCATCAAAGCTTGGTATAACGTTAAAAGATGCATATGAAGAATCACAATCACTTCGTGAGTTTATACAAGGGAATCTTTTGCATGAGCGTGTGTTTGAAATCGCAAAACGTGTAGAAGGTTTACCACGTCATACGTCTATTCATGCGGCTGGTGTTATTATGAGTCAAGAACCGCTAACAGGCAGTGTAGCAATTCAAGAAGGACATAACGATGTTTATGTTACGCAATATCCAGCCGATGCGCTAGAAGAACTTGGGTTGCTTAAGATGGACTTTTTAGGATTACGTAATTTAACGTTACTTGAAAATATTATAAAATTTATCGCGAACAAAACTGGGAAAGAAATCGATATAAGAAACTTACCTCTTCAAGATGAAAAGACATTCCAATTATTAGGGAGAGGAGATACAACAGGTGTATTCCAGCTTGAGTCAGGCGGTATGCGAAATGTACTTCGCGGGTTAAAACCGAATGAGTTTGAAGATATCGTAGCTGTTAACTCGTTATACAGACCAGGACCGATGGAACAGATACCGACTTTTATTGAATCGAAACATGGAAAAAGAAAAATCGAATATTTACATCCGGATTTAAAGCCAATTTTAGAAAGAACATACGGCGTCATTGTATACCAAGAACAAATTATGCAAATTGCATCGAAGTTAGCAGGGTTTTCGCTTGGAGAAGCAGATTTACTGCGCCGTGCAGTGAGTAAAAAAAATCGTGATATTTTAGATCAGGAACGTAAGCATTTCGTCCAGGGATGTTTGCGAAATGGATATGATGAGACGTCTGCTGAAAAAATTTATGATTTAATTGTAAGATTTGCGAATTACGGTTTTAACCGAAGTCACGCTGTAGCTTACAGTATGATCGGATATCAGCTTGCCTATTTGAAAGCGAACTATACGCTGGAATTTATGACGGCATTATTATCAAGCGCAATTGGAAATGAAGATAAAATTGTACAGTATATACGAGAAACGAAGCGGAAAGGTTTTCACGTTTTGCCGCCGTCTCTTCAGAGAAGTGGTTATAACTTCCAAATAGAAGGGAATGCGATACGTTACAGTTTACTTTCGATCCGAAATATTGGAATGGCTACAGTGACGGCATTATTAGAAGAACGAGAGAAAAAAATGTTCGAAGATTTATTTGAATTTTGTCTCCGTATGCCGTCAAAGTTCGTAACGGAGCGTAATTTAGAAGCTTTCGTCTGGTCGGGATGTTTTGATGATTTTGGTGTTTCGAGAACGAATTTATGGAAAAGTATTAAAGGGGCGTTAGAGTACGCGAATCTCGCACGTGATTTAGGAGATGCTGTTCCAAAATCAAAATATGTACAAGGAGAAGAGCTATCTTTTATTGAACAACTAAATAAAGAGAAAGAAGTACTTGGCTTTTATTTATCAAGTTATCCGACAGCGCAATATGTGAAGTTAGCAAAAGAATTAGAAATTCCATCTCTCGCTCAGGCGATGCGACACAAGAAAAAAGTACAAAGAGCTATTGTGTATATAACAAGTGTTAGAGTGATTCGTACGAAAAAGTTTCAAAAGATGGCATTTATTACATTCTGTGATCAAAATGATGAAATGGAAGCGGTCCTCTTCCCGGAAACGTATATACATTTCTCGGATAAGTTGCAAGAAGGAGCAATTGTTTTAGTTGACGGTACGATTGAGCTAAGAAATCATAAGCTGCAATGGATTGTAAATGGACTATATCCGCTAGAGGAAATGGATGTTTATGAAGAAAAGAAAGACGCATCTGTTTACGTGAAATTGCCATCTCAGTATGAGAAAAAGCTTTTAAATCGGGTTACGAAAATATTGTTCGACTATTCAGGTTTTGCGAAAGTACTAATTTATTATGAAAAGGAACATAAAATGGTACAATTATCTCGGAGTTTATCGATTCATCCAAGTGAAGAATGTTTAGGAGCACTTCGTGAAATTGTCGGGGAAGAAAATGTAGTTGTGAAAATATAATGGACAATTTCCCTACACTTCGATTATTATAGTAGTAGTGTTCGTGGTCAGACCACTTGGAGAAATTGATATCAGCAAGAATAATTTGAGGAGAGTGGATAGTTTGTCAACACTTCGTGAAGAAGCACTTCACATGCATAAAGTGCATCAAGGAAAATTAGAAACTGTATCAAAAGTAAAAGTAGAAAATGCAAAAGATTTAAGTCTTGCATATTCTCCAGGGGTTGCAGAACCTTGTAAAGAAATTTATGACGATAAAAGTAAGGTATATGAATATACGATGAAGGGAAATATGGTAGCAGTTGTGACAGATGGAACAGCTGTACTTGGTCTTGGTAACATTGGACCTGAAGCATCTCTTCCAGTAATGGAAGGTAAAGCTGTATTATTCAAGAGCTTTGCTGGTGTAGATGCATTCCCAATTGCCTTAAATACAAACGATGTAGATAAAATTGTTGAAACTGTAAAATTAATGGAGCCAACTTTTGGCGGCGTTAACTTAGAAGATATCGCAGCACCAAACTGCTTCATTATTGAAGAGCGTTTGAAAAAAGAAACAAATATTCCTATCTTCCATGATGATCAACACGGAACAGCTATTGTAACAGTAGCAGGTCTTGTAAATGCACTGAAATTAGTTGGAAAGAAAATGTCTGACATTAAAGTTGTCGCAAATGGCGCAGGTGCAGCAGGTATTGCAATTATTAAACTTTTATATCGCTATGGTGTACGCGACATTATTATGTGTGACCGTAAAGGGGCAATCTATGATGGTCGTCCTACAGGTATGAATCCGGTGAAGGATGAAGTTGCAAAATATACAAATAAGAATCGTATAGAAGGTTCTTTAGCTGATGTTGTACAAGGTGCAGACGTATTCATTGGTGTATCTGCAGAAGGTGCATTAACAGAAGAGATGGTTCGTACAATGAATGACGATGCGATTATTTTTGCAATGGCGAATCCAGTTCCAGAAATTATGCCAGAATTGGCAAAAGCAGCGGGCGCAGCTGTTGTTGGAACAGGTCGTTCTGACTTCCCGAACCAAGTAAATAATGTACTGGCGTTCCCTGGTATTTTCCGCGGTGCACTTGACGTACATGCGACACAAATTAACGAAGAAATGAAGATGGCAGCTGTACAGGCTATTGCTGAGCTTGTAGCAGAAGATGAGTTAAATGCAGACTATATCATTCCGGCACCATTTGACGCGCGTGTAGCGCCTCAAGTAGCGGCTTACGTTGCAAAAGCAGCAATGGAGACAGGAGTAGCTCGCCGTCAAGTAGATCCAAATGAGATCGCTGAAAAAACAAAACAATTAGCGCTGATTGGTAAAGAATAAGCGAGGAAATTCCATTGACATCATCAAATACAAAAGTATATCTCGAAATTGTAAAAAAAATCCGTTCCATTATGGAAGAGGATGGATTGGTGGCGGGGGATCGTTTGCCGTCTGAGCGTGAGTTAAGTTCACGCTTAAACGTAGGACGTTCCTCTGTAAGAGAAGCATTGCGTGCTTTAGAACTGGTAGGATTGATTGAAACGAGACGTGGTGAAGGGACGTTTATTCGAAACTTTTATGATAACGGTCTTGTACAATTAATTGCTCCGTTCTTATTGCAAGATGAGAAAACAATTCGTGATTTATTACAAACGAAACGATTACTCGAGAAAGATATGATTCGAATTGTATGTAATTTACCGAAAGAAACGTTTTCTAAAGTGCTAAGTAAATTACACCAAGTACTTGAAGGAAATGAAAACTCAATCCCAACGCTTCATCAAACGTTCTTTAAAACACTTATTGAACAAGTCGATAATTATTTACTATATCGCATTTGGATGATCGTAAATGATTACGTATCAACGCTTTCTTGTAAAGTTTCAAGAGATTCTATCGATATGTATAGAAAGCTTTACGCTACTTTGGAAGAAAAACAAGAAAATGATGCACTAAAAATTTACGATGAATTAGTAGAGAATATACAGTTTCACTCGTAATGTATAAAATTTGTCGAAATGACCATGACACGTTATGACAAACATTCTACCGCGTAGCGGTTAAAGTTAAACGTAAAGAGTGAGGTTATTAGACAGATTGAGAAGATAAGGCTAACATCAAACTTTGGTGTTAGCCCCATTTTCTTCTTACGCTAACCTTAGCTCTCAACGAAGGGGGTCAAATTGTGCTAAGAGATTTATTCGTGAAAAAGAAAAAGTACGCTGCAATACCTTCAGAACAAGTACGAAAAGATGTGCCAGATGGCGTTATGACAAAATGTCCGGAATGTAAAAAAATCATGTATACGAAAGAACTTCTAAAAAATTTAAAAGTATGTGTGAATTGTGGATATCATCATCCTATGAATGCATGGGAACGTCTTGATAGTATATTGGACGAAGGGTCATTCCGTGAGTATGACAAAGAAATGGTTTCATTAAATCCACTCGAGTTTCCAGGTTATGAAGAGAAACTAGAGAGCGATCGTAAGAAGACTGAATTGAACGAAGCGGTTGTAACTGGTGAAGGAACAATTGATGACATGCTTGTTGTTGTTGCAGTAATGGATTCTCGTTTTCGAATGGGGAGCATGGGCTCTGTAGTAGGAGAAAAAATCGCCCGTGCGGTTGAAAAGGCGTACGACTTACAAGTTCCATTTATTATCTTTACTGCTTCGGGTGGTGCCCGTATGCAAGAAGGTATATTAAGTTTAATGCAAATGGCAAAAACAAGCGTAGCTTTGAAAAAGCATAGTAATGCAGGAGGATTATTTATTTCTGTTATGACTCACCCAACGACGGGCGGGGTTTCAGCGAGTTTCGCTTCACTTGGTGATTATAATCTTGCAGAACCAGGTGCACTTATCGGATTTGCTGGTAGACGTGTAATTGAACAAACGGTGCGTGAGAAACTACCGGAAGATTTCCAAACGGCAGAATTCTTACTAGATCATGGTCAATTAGATGCGGTGGTGCATCGTGATGATATGAGAGAATCGCTTCGTAAGATTTTAGAAGTTCATCAAGGAGGGGAAGTGGCTGTATGGCAGAGCTAGAATTTGAAAAACCAGTTGTTGAGCTAAGAAATAAGATTCGTGAACTGAAAGACTATACGAAAAACAGCCAGATGGACTTCAGTGAGGAGATTCGTATTTTGGAAGAAAAGCTAGAAAATTTAGAGGAAGATATATACGGCAATCTAAAAGTATGGGACCGTGTTCAAATTGCTCGTCATGCAGAACGACCGACAACGCTCGATTATATTGAGCACTTATTTACTGATTTTTTCGAATGTCATGGAGATCGTCTATTTGGCGATGATGCAGCGATTGTCGGCGGCATTGCGAAATATAAAGGGATGCCTGTAACTGTAATTGGGCATCAGCGCGGAAAAGATACGAAAGAAAATATTCGCCGTAACTTTGGCATGCCTCATCCAGAAGGATATCGAAAAGCACTGCGTCTCATGAAACAAGCGGAAAAGTTTAATCGTCCTATTATTTGTTTCATCGATACGAAGGGAGCTTATCCTGGTAAAGCAGCTGAAGAACGTGGACAAAGTGAAGCTATTGCCCGCAACCTATTTGAGATGGCAGGTTTAACGGTACCAGTTATTTGTATCGTTATCGGTGAAGGTGGTAGTGGTGGTGCGCTAGGCCTTGGAGTAGGAGATTACATTCATATGCTAGAAAATTCCACTTATTCTGTTATTACACCAGAGGGTGCAGCGGCAATTCTTTGGAAAGATGCAGGAAAAGCAAAGGAAGCTGCAGAGGCAATGAAAATTACAGCAGCAGATTTGAAAGAATTAGGTGTAATTGATGAAATTATTCCAGAGACAAAAGGTGGAGCTCACCGTAATATTTTGAAACAGTCAGAAAATATAGACTTAATAATTAGAAAAACTTTTGAACAATTAAACGGAATTTCGAAAGATGAATTAATCGAAAAACGTTATGAAAAATATATGAAAATTGGGCAAGTTTCGTTTTCAAACGCTTCCATTGGGATAAAATAAGAAAAGCGTGCGTTCCTCT
Source organism: Bacillus sp. ISO11 (assembly GCF_003458115.1). Classification (NCBI taxonomy): domain Bacteria; kingdom Bacillati; phylum Bacillota; class Bacilli; order Caryophanales; family Bacillaceae; genus Bacillus; species Bacillus sp. ISO11. Next base: position 170,773 of record NZ_QXCO01000002.1, read on the forward strand.
TCGCGAATGCACGTTTTTATTATGAAAAGACACATCTTCTCCATTGTGTTTTTATATTTTTTCGTGTTATTTTATTATAAGGCAAATAATCTTTATGAGGTGAGTACAAATGAAACGTATTGGTGTATTAACAAGTGGTGGAGATTCACCTGGTATGAATGCTGCCATTCGTGCAGTTGTTCGTAAAGCGATTTTCCATGATATTGAAGTATATGGTATTTACCATGGATACGCTGGATTAATTTCTGGTCACATTGAAAAATTAGAACTTGGTTCTGTTGGCGATATTATCCACCGCGGTGGTACGAAATTATATACAGCAAGATGTCCTGAGTTTAAAGACCCAGAAGTACGACTAAAAGGTATCGAGCAATTAAAGAAACATGGTATCGAAGGACTTGTTGTTATTGGTGGAGATGGTTCTTACCAAGGCGCTAAAAAATTAACTGAACAAGGATTCCCATGTGTTGGTGTACCAGGTACAATCGACAATGATATCCCTGGAACAGACTTCACAATTGGTTTCGATACAGCTTTAAACACTGTTATTGATGCAATTGATAAAATCCGTGATACAGCTACATCTCATGAACGTACATATGTTATCGAAGTAATGGGACGTCATGCTGGAGATATCGCATTATGGGCTGGTTTAGCTGATGGTGCAGAAACAATCTTAATTCCAGAAGAAGAGTATGACATGGATGATGTAATCGCTCGTCTAAAACGTGGTAGCGAACGTGGTAAAAAACACAGTATTATCATTGTAGCTGAAGGTGTTGGAAGTGCAATTGACATCGGTAAGCACATTGAAGAAGCAACAAACTTTGATACTCGTGTAACTGTATTAGGTCACGTACAACGTGGTGGATCACCAAGTGCACAAGACCGTGTATTAGCAAGTCGTCTTGGTGCAAGAGCAGTTGAGTTGTTAATTGCTGGTAAAGGTGGACGTTGTGTAGGTATTCAAGATAATAAACTTGTTGATCATGACATTATCGAAGCGTTAGCTCAAAAGCATACAATCGATAAAGATATGTATCAATTATCTAAAGAATTATCCATCTAATCGGCGTAATGTCAGATATTTGGGAACGGTTTCATAATTTTCGGAGGTGCAATATGCGTAAAACTAAAATTGTATGTACTATAGGTCCTGCTAGTGAAAGTATTGAAAAATTAGAGCAATTAATCGAAGCAGGTATGAACGTTGCTCGTTTAAACTTCTCTCATGGTAGCCATGAAGAGCACGGAGCTCGTATTAAAAACATTCGTGAAGCTTCAAAGAAAACTGGTAAAACAGTTGGTATCTTACTTGATACAAAAGGTCCAGAAATCCGTACTCACGACTTCGTAGACGGACAAGCTGAGCTTGTAACAGGTGCAGAGGTAGTTCTTTCTACTGAGCAAGTATTAGGTACTGCAGAGAAGTTCTCTGTATCTTATGCTGGTCTTTATGACGATGTAGACCCAGGTTCTCGTATTCTAATCGATGACGGTCTTATCGAACTAGAAGTAATCGAAAAAGCTGATGGAAACATCCGTACAAAAGTTCTTAACAGCGGAACTGTAAAAAATAAAAAAGGTGTTAACGTACCAAACGTAAGCATTAAGCTTCCTGGTATCACTGAAAAAGACGTAAAAGATATCATCTTCGGTATCGAGCAAAAAGTTGATTTCATTGCAGCTTCATTCGTACGTAAAGCGTCTGACGTATTAGAAATCCGTGAATTATTAGAAGAGCATAACGCTCAATACATCCAAATCGTACCAAAAATCGAAAACCAAGAAGGTATCGACAACATCGATTCAATCTTAGAAGTTTCTGACGGTTTAATGGTAGCTCGTGGTGATATGGGTGTAGAAATTCCACCAGAAGAAGTACCGTTAGTACAAAAACGTCTAATTAAAAAATGTAACGTGTTAGGTAAACCGGTTATTACTGCAACACAAATGTTAGATTCTATGCAACGTAACCCACGTCCAACTCGTGCGGAAGCAAGTGACGTAGCTAACGCAATCTTCGATGGTACAGATGCAATCATGCTTTCAGGTGAAACAGCTGCTGGACAATATCCGGTAGAAGCAGTAACAATGATGGCTAACATTGCGGTACGTGTTGAAAAATCATTACAATATGAAGATATGTTCAAAAAACGTATTAAAGAGTTCACTCCAACAATTACAGATGCAATTAGCCAATCTGTTGCGCATACAGCACTTGCTCTTGATGTAGCTGCAATCGTAGCTCCAACAGAAAGTGGATATACTGCGAAAATGATCTCTAAATACCGTCCAAAATCTCCAATCGTAGCTGTAACATCTGACGAGCAAGTAGGACGTCGTCTTGCACTTGTTTGGGGTGTACAAGCATTTATGGCTGAGAAGCGCGCAGCTTCAACTGACGAAATGTTAGATACAGCAATTCAAACAGGTATGGATGCGGGTCTAATTGGACTTGGAGATACTGTAGTGATTACTGCGGGTGTTCCAGTTGCTGAAACTGGTACAACAAACTTAATGAAAATCCACGTTGTTGGTGAAGAAATTGCTAAAGGACAAGGAATTGGTCGTAAAGCTGCAAAAGGTAAAGTAGTTGTAGCAAAAACAGCTGCTGAAGCTGTAGCGAACGTAAACGAAGGTGATATCCTTGTTACAACAAGCACTGATAAAGATATGATTCCTGCAATCGAAAAAGCTGCGGCTTTAGTTGTAGAAGAAGGTGGCTTAACAAGCCATGCAGCTGTTGTAGGCGTATCAATCGGTATTCCTGTTATCGTTGGTGTAAACGGCGTAACAGCAACTTTAAAAAATGGCCAAGAAGTAACAGTTGATGCAGCACGCGGAATTGTTTATAATGGACATGCGGAAGTGCTATAAGTAATACGGAGAGAAGGATCGGAGTCCTTCTCTTTTTTTTACACAAAAACGAGATAGAATTAGCTTAAAGCGCCTAGAATTGCTTTTAAAAGCTGTTTGTTATGTGTTTTAATATGAAAGAGTATCTATATTTCATATGATGTATATAGGCGTTGTGAGGACGTTAAAAGTGAGTTGTGAGAGAGGTGTAGAACTATGAAGTGGTTACTATTCTTGTTTATTTTAATACCGGCGATTGAGATTACGGTCTTAATTGGATCAAGTCATGTAATAGGTTTATGGTCTACGTTCGCTATGATTGTATTTACAGGTGTTGTAGGTGTGTATTTGGCGAAAAGACAAGGGTTTAAAGTGCTTGGAGAGATTCAATCTAAGTTGAATAGAGGGGAAATGCCAGGTGAGGCGGTACTAGATGGTATTTTTGTATTTGTAGGAGGTATTCTCTTAGTGCTTCCTGGGTATGTGACAGATGTGCTAGGGTTTATCTGCGTGATCCCTATTACGAGAGCTTTATTGAAGCCGCTTGTTATGAAGTGGATGGAATGGAAATTTAGAAAGAACTCTACTATTATTATTCAGAAATAGCACTTAGATTGTAGAAATCTAAGTGCTATTTTTTGTGTTGTAAGAGGAGAGGAGCTTTCTGGTTGAAGCTTTGCTTTACCGCGCTATTTGTGGGGTGGAATTTCTATCTCAAAGCTGGGCTGCTCGTAAGTGTCTGGTGTGGGGCGAATGATGAGTGGGGATGAACAAAACGTTCGCTTATTATATGTGCTATATAATTTTCGTTTGAATTCTTGTGTGTACTTCGATTAAACTTGTGATTTTTTAGTGCTATTAATTTAGATGAATAAGATGGAGGGAACGCTGCTGAATTAAATTTTTGCTTTCTTATATAAAGGAACGATTGGTGTAAAAAATTCATATAAAAAGGCGGAGATTGTTAGTTGAAGTCTTGTTTTATGCTATTTTGTATATTTATTCATTTACATAAAAAGTAATAAATGTAAATGATAATTATAAAATAAATAGAATAAATATGTAAAAATACCACGAAATATGCGTTTTTCATGCAAAAAAACAAGAGAATTATCTTTTTTGAGTGCAATTCTCTTGTTTTATGTAATGAGTATGAAAAATAAGTACAAGGAATAATCAGTGGGAAATTCCCACTGATTACATGTAAGTTTTTTGTTGTGTATGAATTAGAAACTATTATTTTGAAGGTGAACCTTTAATATATTTCCACAAGTCATGGAAGACATTAGCTTTGTGTAATGTATTAAGTAGTACTAAGGTGACTGGGCCGATGATTAATCCTAAAAAGCCAAAAAGTTTAAAGCCGACAAATAGAGCGACGAGTGTTGCTAATGGATCGAGACCGATGTTAGATGAAAGTACTTTCGGCTCCATAATTTGTCTTTGGACAATCACGACGATGTATAAAATGAGAAGACCAATGGCGAATGCGGTATCGCCAGTGAAAAATACGTATATAACCCATGGAACGAAGACTGCGCCTGTTCCTAAGTATGGTAGTAAATCTACAACTCCTGTAATAATCGCAATAGTAATGGCGTATGGTACGCGTAATATTAAAAGTCCGATTAGTACAATGACGGTTGTCATAGATACGAGTGTAAGTTGTGCTTTCACAAAACCAAACAAAGCTTTTCTTAAGTCGACAAAAATAGTTTTTCCATAGCCATGTACACGATTCGGTAGCAATTTTCTTGCCTTCTGAGCAAGACGGTGCCAATCGTAACTAATGAAGAAAGTGGCTAATAAAATGAATACAAGAACAGTTAAAGTTGTTGGCAGTGCACTAATGAAATTCGTTAACCCGCTTATAATGGCGGTTAAAAGTTCTTTCATTTGTGTTGTTGCTTCTGTTCCTAAGTTTTGAATGTTTTGTGTAATTGTATAGCGCTGTGGTTCTCCAAGATGATTAAATTTAGAGATTAAATCATCGTAGAGAGGCATAATATGATTAAGTGCAAATTGCTGAGCGAATGTAACGATATCTGGAAACTTTACTGTAACAAGTTGTAGTAAGTATGTTGTGGCAGATATTGCTTCAGTCACAAGATATGTAACAAGTCCAACGATAGCTCCAAATACGAGAATTAAGCTAACGAGTACTGCTAGTGCGCGAGGAAATTGTAGTTTTTGATTAAGGAAATTGACGACAGGATTAATCAAATAAGCAAATGCAAAAGCGATAATAAAAGGATAGATAAGCCCTGACATGTATAGTAATACATAGAACCCAGCTACCGTTGCTACAATGACAAATATGAGTCTCAATATCATATATAGTAAGTTTCGGTTCAAAGATGTATACCTCCCATTCCAATTTGGATTATCCTAATTCGTTCAACTTATAACGAGTGTGCTCCACTGATTAAAGTTTCACTTTACCCCGCATTAACGGGCAGTAAATCTCCTACCCGAAGTGCGGCTGGATCAAAGGAGTTAGCTGGAGATAAACTGCCCGTAAAAGCCCGATTGGTGAAGGCTAATAATCAGTGGAAAATGCCCCACTGATTAAAGTTTCACTTTATGTTATAGTGGAATGATGGATTTTTCCTGCTTTTTCAGTATGTGAGTGACTGTGAAAGCTTGGTGTTGATGCTTCTACTATATGGTAAAAACTTCATTTTCTCTTCTTTTTATTTTACCTGTTTCTAATTAGAAAAGAAAGAAGAGACGCCCGTTTTTTAAAATGTATACATGCTTAAATTTTGATGGTGAAAGTCTCAGTTTGTCATTTTAAAATACATAAAAAATGAAGTGATTCATGTTGAATAGGCATCGATATAGCATGTATAACGATAGGTTTAAAGGTATTTTTGTTTGGAAATGAGTTCATTATTTTCAGAAAGGAAGTGCAAACATGATTAGTCAGTCAACGTTATTTTTATTCATACTACTTATTATAGGACTTATTGCTAAAAACCAATCGCTTACTGTAGCTATTGGTGTGTTATTTTTATTGAAGTTTACGTTTTTAGGAGATAAGGTCTTTCCTTATTTACAAACGAAAGGAATTAACCTAGGTGTAACGGTCATTACAATAGCGGTGCTCGTACCGATTGCGACAGGGGAAATAGGTTTTAAACAACTTGGAGAAGCGGCGAAATCTTATTATGCGTGGATTGCTTTAGCTTCAGGTGTAGCGGTCGCTTTGTTAGCGAAAGGCGGCGTACAATTGTTGACGACGGATCCTCACATTACAACTGCGCTTGTTTTTGGGACAATTATAGCGGTTGCGCTATTTAATGGGGTTGCTGTTGGTCCGTTAATTGGGGCTGGAATTGCCTATGCGGTTATGAGTATTATACAGATGTTTAAATAAGGAATTTTATAGTAATATAAAATTTTTGAATTCTTTCTGTTCACAAAAGTCAGATAATTGTTTATAATAGGATTAGAAACTTTGAAAAGTTACATAACAGCAGAGACTTTACACCAGATAAAATAAAAACAACATAAAACAATTTTATAATGATATTGTTTTATGTTGTTTTTATCATAAAACTCTTCGGAATGTATTTTCCTCACTAACTTGTTGTTTTGAGCGTGAGGATTCGGGGAGACATTCACGCTCATGCTTTCCATGTAAACAATGGACAATAAGAGGGGAACATCGTAACAAATTTGCATGATCGTGCATTTTGCTTGCCTAAAGAGTGAACGGGCGTTCATAATTCATAAGGGGAGCAAATAGATATAAGGAGCAAGGTTGGGAGAATTTTCAGGAAAAGGAGAGAATGTCATGACTGTTATTCGAGGTTTAGAAGGGGTAGTAGCAACAACATCATCTGTGAGCTCTATTATTGATGATACATTAACTTATGTTGGGTATAATATTGATGATTTAGCTGAGAATGCTACGTTTGAAGAAGTAGTGTACTTATTATGGCACCGCAAGCTTCCTAATGAAAAAGAACTAGCGGAATTTAATGAAATTGTATCTGAATACTATAAAGTTCCAGGTGAGATTTTAACATATTTGAAACAAGTAGATTTAAAAATTGCACATCCGATGTCTGTTTTACGAACTGCAATTTCCATGCTATCATTATACGATGAGAGCGCTGAAATTATGGATGAAAAGTCCAATTATTTGAAAGCGGTTAAATTACAGGCGCAAGTCGGAACTTTAGTTGCTGCTTACGCGAGAATCCGTAAAGGTTTAGATATTGTTGAGCCAAGAAAGGATTTATCATTAGCTGCAAACTTCTTGTACATGTTAAATGATCGCGAGCCAAATGAAGTTGAAATTGAAGCTTTTGATAAGGCGCTTGTACTTCATGCAGATCATGAGTTAAACGCTTCTACATTTACTGCACGTGTTTGCGTAGCTACACTTTCAGATGTATATTCTGGTATTACAGCAGCAATCGGTGCATTAAAAGGTCCTCTTCACGGTGGGGCAAATGAAAATGTAATGAAGATGTTAACTGAGATTGGTGAAGAAGAAAATGTAGAGTCATATATTCATAATGCTCTTCAAAATAAAGTGAAAATCATGGGCTTTGGCCACCGTGTGTATGAGCAGGGTGATCCACGTGCAAAACACTTACGTGAAATGTCTAAGAGATTATGCGTGCTTTTAGGAGAAGAGAAATGGTATAATATGTCTATCAAAATTGAAGACATTGTAACAAAAGAAAAAGGTCTTCCACCAAATGTTGATTTCTATTCAGCTTCTGTATACCATTGTTTAGGAATTGACCATGACTTATTTACACCTATTTTTGCAATTAGCCGTATGTCAGGCTGGTTAGCTCATATTCTAGAACAATATGAAAACAACCGTTTAATTCGTCCGCGTGCTGATTATAATGGACCAACGCATCAAGTGTATGTTCCAATTGCACAACGATAAGCGAATAACACTATTTTGATAGTGAAAATACGCTTTCAAAAGTCTGATTTTTTCGGAAAGATGTAATGATTAGAATATTTTAATTTGACTAACGGTTTGAACTGAGGGGTTATTCCCTCAGTTTCATACATATGAAATTTCAAACATGGGGGTTATCACATTGACGACAGGTGAAAAAATTACTGTAACTAATGGTGTTATGAATGTACCAAACAATCCGATTATTCCATTTATCGAGGGAGATGGAATTGGTCCTGATATTTGGGCGGCTGCATCTCGCGTACTAGAAGCAGCAGTTGAAAAAGCTTATGATGGTGAGAAGAAAATCGTTTGGAAAGAAGTGCTTGCAGGGGAAAAAGCATTCAACCAAACAGGCGAGTGGTTACCAGAAGAAACTTTAAACTTAATTCGTGAATATTTAATCGCGATTAAAGGTCCACTTACAACTCCAGTTGGCGGTGGTATTCGTTCTCTAAACGTAGCACTTCGTCAAGAATTAGATTTATATGTATGTCTACGTCCAGTTCGTTATTTTGAAGGTGTTCCTTCACCTGTAAAACGTCCGGAAGATACTGATATGGTTATTTTCCGTGAAAATACAGAAGACATTTATGCTGGAATTGAATATGCACAAGGATCTCCAGAAGCAGAAAAAGTTCTTGCTTTCTTAAAAGAAGCAATGGGTGTTAATAAAATCCGCTTCCCAGAAACATCTGGTATTGGTATTAAGCCGATTTCAGAAGAAGGGACAAAGCGTCTTGTTCGTGCTGCAATTCAATATGCAATTAACGAAAAACGCTCTTCTGTTACATTAGTTCATAAAGGAAACATTATGAAATTTACAGAAGGTGCTTTCAAAAACTGGGGTTACGAAGTAGCGGAACAAGAATTCGGCGACAAAGTATTTACTTGGGCTGAATACGATCGTATCGTTGAAAAAGATGGTAAAGATGCAGCGAATAAAGCGATGGCAGACGCTGAAGTGGCTGGAAAAATCATCGTAAAAGATTCTATTGCAGACATCTTCTTACAACAAATTTTAACTCGTCCACGTGAGTTCGATGTTGTTGCAACAATGAACTTAAATGGTGACTATATCTCTGATGCACTTGCTGCACAAGTAGGTGGAATTGGTATTGCACCTGGTGCAAACATTAACTATGTGACTGGACATGCTATCTTTGAAGCTACACACGGTACAGCTCCAAAATATGCAGGTTTAGATAAAGTAAACCCATCTTCTGTTCTTCTTTCAGGTGTATTATTATTAGAACACTTAGGATGGAACGAAGCTGCGAAATTAGTAACTGCTTCTGTTGAGAAAACAATTGCTTCAAAAGTAGTAACTTATGATTTCGCACGCTTAATGGAAGGTGCAACAGAAGTGAAATGTTCTGAGTTCGCTAATGAACTTATTAAAAACATGGATGTAGCGATAATCAAAAACGCATAATTAAAGCGGGGGGTAAATTATGACAATCAAACGCAAGAAGGTTTCAGTCATCGGTGCAGGATTTACAGGAGCAACAACGGCATTCTTATTAGCACAAAAAGAACTGGCAGATGTTGTATTAGTGGACATTCCACAACTGGAAAATCCAACAAAAGGGAAAGCGTTAGATATGTTAGAAGCGAGCCCAGTACAAGGTTTTGATGCTAACATTATTGGAACATCTGATTACGCAGATACTGCTGATTCTGACGTTGTCGTTATTACAGCAGGTATTGCACGTAAGCCTGGTATGAGCCGTGATGACTTAGTAGCAACAAACTCTAAAATTATGAAAAGTATTACGCGCGACATTGCAAAACATTCACCAAATGCAATTATTGTTGTGTTAACAAATCCAGTTGATGCAATGACATATTCTGTATTTAAAGAAGCAGGATTCCCGAAAGAGCGTGTTATCGGTCAATCGGGTGTATTAGATACAGCTCGTTTCCGTACATTCATCGCACAAGAATTAAATCTTTCTGTAAAAGATATTACAGGATTTGTTCTTGGTGGACACGGTGACGACATGGTACCTCTTGTGCGTTATTCATATGCAGGCGGTATTCCGTTAGAAACGTTAATTCCGAAAGAGCGTTTAGAAGCAATCGTAGAACGTACACGTAAAGGTGGCGGTGAGATTGTAGGCTTATTAGGAAACGGTAGTGCATATTACGCACCAGCAGCTTCTTTAGTTGAAATGACAGAAGCAATCTTAAAAGATCAACGCCGTGTATTACCGGCTATTGCGTACCTTGAAGGTGAGTATGGTTATAGTGACCTTTACTTAGGGGTACCAGTAATTCTAGGTGGTAACGGAATTGAAAAAATTATTGAATTAGAACTTCTTGCAGATGAAAAAGAAGCGTTAGATCGCTCTGTAGAATCTGTACGTAACGTAATGAAAGTTCTTGTTTAATAATTGAATAGTAGTGAAAAAGATTCGGGATTCCGAATCTTTTTCTACTATTTACCGAATTGTTTTTTTGAAATAATATGAAAACGCTATCATTTGTAATATCCTATAATGAAACTGTAGATTTATACTATACATTGCCCTCATCATAGTAAATTTCGGATAAGGTATCGCTTTTAGTAGGATAATAAGGTGAAAAAATCGGAGGGGGTTGTAACATGTTAAAGAAAAAAGTTCAAATTGGTCGTAAAATGGATGAAATTACAGTAGGAGAGAAATTATCTATCACTGAAAAAATTGAGGATAAAGATTTGTTATTGTACTTAGGGTTAACGAATGATGCCAATCCATTATATATTCAGCATGATTACGCATCCCAAACTCCGTATGAAAAGCCGATTGTACCAAGCATTATGCTAACGGGAATGATTACAACGGCGGTTACGAAATATTTACCGGGTCCAGGAAGTCATATTACGAGAAAGGACCTTACATTCGTGAAACATGTTCACCATTATGAAACGTTACAAATCCACTTTGAAGTTGTGGCTGTTTCTGAGGAGGAACATACAATTGATATGCTTGTATCTGCTCATGATGAAAAAGGAGAAACTGTTGTGAAAGGTTCATTAACAGTAACGCCACCTTTTAAATCTGTTTCCATTATGGAAAAAGCATTAGATAATTTTTAAAAGATGAAAATATGAATAGCGCTAGCATACCTTTAATAAGGATGCTAGCGCTATTTTTAGTTGAAGAACCCTTCTTTGAACCCTTCAGCAAATTCTGAGCACCCCGTTTTAATCGTATCCCAGCTCGGAGCGTTAAAAGCAAGGATACATGTGACTGCTAAAGATAGAATGGATAGTATTAGTCGCATAATAGACCTCCTTATATTATTAATTTATATATTAAGATTAATAATATAATTATCGGTAATTGAAGTCAATTAAAGGAGTGGTTTTTTAGGTGAGGTGGAAAAGAGAAGAGTGATCTTTGAAACGGTAAGAGAAGCTGAAGTGTGGGCAGACGGGTTTGTGAATGAAATGTACGGGAGAGTATTTGATGGATATGAAACACCAGATTATAAAATAGCGTATGCTTTATCTTTTCTCTTAGCGCAAAATCGAGAACTCAATATTCATACGGAAGTAGAATTTAATAACGATATGGAAGTATATAAAGTATGGATAACAAAACATAATTGAGGCGAACGTAATTGTTTTTAGGAATAACAATAGCACAATCCGAATCCATGAATAGACAATTATATTGAGAGGGACCTTGTTTTCTAGTATGATGAGAATAACGGGGAAAATACTAGGATGAAGAAGGTTTCAAGTCTATAACTTGGAGGAAAAGAATGAACAATCGTATTTTAGTAGTTGATGATGAGGAATTTATCTTAACTTTAATCGAATTTAATTTACAACAAGCTGGGTTTGAAGTTATAACAGCGATGGATGGAGAAATGGCGCTTCAAAAAGCGACAACAGAACGCCCAGATTTAATTATATTAGATTTAATGCTTCCGAAAATGGATGGTATGGAAGTGTGTAAAGAATTACGATTGCAGCGCGTTATGACGCCGATTTTAATGTTAACGGCAAAAGATGATGAGTTTGATAAGGTGCTAGGCCTTGAACTTGGGGCAGATGATTATATGACAAAGCCATTTAGTCCAAGAGAAGTAGTTGCTCGTGTGAAGGCGATTTTGCGCCGTACGAAATTACAACAAGAAGAACAAGTTGCAGAAGCGCCAGATGAAGATAGCATCACAATTGCAGAACTTAAAATTTTACCGGAGTTTTATGAGGCTTATTTCCAAGGAAGAAAGCTTGAATTAACACCAAAAGAATTTGAACTACTTGTGTATCTTGCGAAAAATAAAAGTCGCGTGTTGACACGTGATCAATTATTAAGTGCTGTATGGAATTACGATTTTGCTGGTGATACACGAATTGTTGATGTTCATATTAGCCATTTGCGCGATAAAATTGAACAAAATACGAAAAAACCGACGTACATTAAAACGATACGTGGTTTAGGATATAAATTAGAGGAGCCAAAAGGGAATGAATAAATTTCGTTCCAGGCTTCTTTTTACATTTGTTTCTCTTATTGTATTTATTTTAGTTGGACTAGGTTTATTACTAGAAACTGTGTTTGAAAACTACTATATAGATCATGCTAAAGAGAGAATGGTAAAAGAGACAGAGTATGTTGCGACGTTAGCAGAAGAGCAAGGTTTTGATAATGTCTTAAAAAATCCATACGTATTTGAAAAGTTAGAAGAAAAAATACCAGCTTCTATCGTATTTTTGGATGAAAAAAAGAAAGTTCAATATAGAAAAGGACAAGAATTGGCATTTAGTCCAGAGACGATTAAAGAACTTTCTTCGGAAGTGGCAAAACAACGAAGTAAAGTGATTACGAAAGAAACGGATCGAAAGAATGAATTTTATCATGCGGTGTTCGTTCAAGATGTAGAAGGAAAACAAGGATACATTTTGGTGAAAAGTATAATTGATCCTTTAAGAGACGTACATCAAAAAACGTGGGGATTATTAATTATCGGATTTGTCATTGCTTGTCTCGTAGTTGTATTTTTAGGTATGAAAATTACAGGGCAATATATTAGGCCGATTGAATCGGTTACGAAAGTTGCAATTGAATTGGCAAAGGGTAATTATAAAGCACGTGCATACGAAAGTCATTCGGATGAAACAGGAATGCTGAGTAAAGCGATTAATATTTTAGCTCGAAATTTACAAGAGATGACACTTGAACAAGAAATGCAGCAAGATCGTCTGCATACGTTAATTGAAAATATGGGAAGCGGAATGATTTTAATTGATAGCCGAGGATATATAAACCTTGTAAACCGCTCTTATAAGGAAACTTTCCACGTAACAGATGAAGAATATTTAGATCGCTTATATTATGAATCGTTTCATCATACAGAAATTATTGAGCTTGTAGAAGAAATCTTTATGACAGAAGTGAAAGTGCGTAAACAAATGTTATTACCACTTGGAATTGAACGGAAGCATTTCGAAGTATATGGAGCGCCTATTATCGGGACAAACCATGAATGGAAAGGGATTGTTCTCGTATTCCATGACATAACAGAGTTAAAGAAATTAGAACAAATGAGAAAAGACTTTTTAGCGAATGTTTCTCATGAATTAAAGACACCGATTACTTCTATTAAAGGTTTTTCAGAAACACTCTTAGACGGAGCGATGGATAATAAAAAATTCTGCGAACATTTCTTGCACATTATTTTAAAAGAAAGTGAGCGCATGCAAGGATTAATTGAAGATTTATTAGATTTGTCGAAGATCGAACAACAAGGATTTAAATTAAATATGGGAACCGTTGACATGAAGGGGCTGCTTGAAGATATTCATATGGTGCTTGATAATAAAGCAGGAGAAAAAGAAATCTCTTTACAAGTGAATGTATTAAAACGTGCCTCTGTTATTGGAGATCCAAGTCGTTTGAAACAAATCTTTATTAATTTAATTAATAACGCAATCGTATATACACCGGCTGGAGGCGTTGTTTCAGTAGAGTTAGCGGAAGATAAATATAATGCTTATATAAAAGTATCGGATACTGGAATTGGTATTAGTAAAGAGGAAATTCCGCGTATTTTTGAACGTTTCTACCGGGTGGATAAAGCAAGAAGTAGAAATACTGGTGGTACCGGCCTTGGATTGTCGATCGTAAAGCATTTAGTTGAGGCGCATCAAGGTACGATTACAGTAGATAGTGAAGTTGGAGAAGGAACAACGTTTACAGTTGTTTTACCGAAATCAGCAACTGAAAAATAGGATGAAGGATGTTTACAATATATTAACAATGGCTTAATTAAATATTAATAAAGCTCTGTTAATATAATACATGAAAACCCCTTCATCCAAGGAGTAATTTTGGACGAGAATAGTTAAGCTGTTCTCGTCACTTCCCTTTATGCCAATATAAGTCTGTTTTATATATGAAAGAAAATAGCCGTTATTTTTCTTCTCTCTATTAGTCATGTTAATATAGAGAGAGGAAAGGAACGGTTTTTTTCTGTGAAAAAAATCATTTCAAATTTGTATGGGGAGGTTTCAATTTTGGAAAAAAAGGTCGTATTAGTAGATGGTAATAATATCGCGTATCGTGCATTCTTTGCACTACCGCTTTTAAATAACGACAAAGGTATACATACGAACGCAATTTACGGTTTTACAATGATGTTAATGAGAATATTAGAGGAAGAAAAGCCAACTCATATGTTAGTGGCGTTTGATGCAGGCAAAACAACGTTCCGTCATAAAACGTATAGTGAGTATAAAGGAGGGCGTCAAAAGACTCCACCTGAATTATCAGAGCAGTTCCCGTTTATTCGTGAGATGCTGGATGCGTTCAATGTACCGCGTTATGAATTAGAAAATTATGAAGCGGATGACATCATGGGAACGTTAGCGAAAGAAGCGAGTGAGCAAGGGGCAAGTGTAAAAGTTATTTCAGGAGATAAAGATTTACTTCAACTTGTTTCTGATAACACGCTTGTATGTATTCCGCGAAAAGGGATTACAGAAGTGGATGAATATACGAAAGAAGCTTTATTTGAAAAATACAGCTTATCACCAAAGCAAATTATCGATATGAAAGGTTTAATGGGAGACCAGTCAGATAATATACCGGGTGTACCAGGAGTTGGTGAAAAAACGGCAATTAAATTGTTAACACAGTTTGGAACGGTTGAAGCGGTGTATGAAAATATAGATCAAGTAAGTGGGAAGAAATTAAAAGAAAAACTGGAAGAAAATAAAGAACAAGCTCTTATGAGTAAGGATCTTGCAACTATTATTACAGATGCGCCGATTACAGTTCGTGTGGATGATATGGCGTATAAAGGATATGAAGCAAGTGATGTCATTCCAATGTTCGAGAGTTTAGGATTTACATCCCTTTTAAATAAATTAGGCGTTACGCCAGAAGAAACTGCTCCAGCTGAATTAGATGATATTACATTTGATATTGTGGAAGAAGTTACAGAAGAAATGCTTCAGCAAGATAGTGCGCTTATCGTTGAAGTACAAGAAGATAACTATCATAAAGCAGACATTCAAGGTTTCGGTATTCAAAATGAAAATGGATGTTACTTTATTCAGACAGACATTGCTCTTAAGTCAGATGCTTTTAAAGAGTGGCTTGCAGATGGAGAAATGAGAAAGCATACATTTGATGCGAAGCGTGCAATCGTTGCACTGAAATGGAATGGGATAGATATGCAAGGGATTGACTTTGATCTATTAATCGCTGCTTATTTACTTGATCCAGCTGATACGGATAAAGACTTCCGTACTGTAGCGAAAATGAAAGAAACGCATGCTGTGAAATCTGATGAAGAAGTTTACGGAAAAGGTGCGAAGCGTGCTGTTCCAAAGTTAGAGGTAGTAGCGGAGCATGTGGCTCGTAAAGTGCATGTATTATATGATGTAAAGCAAACATTCGTTGAAGAGTTAAAGAAGAATGAGCAATATGAACTGTTTACAGAGTTAGAATTGCCGCTTGCACGTGTATTAGCTGATATGGAAGTAAAGGGTGTAAAAGTTGATACAGAGCGTCTTCGTAATATGGGAGAAGAACTTGCGGGTAGATTAAAGGAAATGGAACAGGAAATTTATAAGCTTGCGGGAACAGAATTTAATATTAATTCACCGAAGCAGCTTGGTGTTATTCTGTTTGAGAACTTAAACTTGCCGGTTATTAAAAAGACGAAAACAGGTTATTCTACGTCAGCTGATGTACTAGATAAGCTTATGAATCACCATGAAATTATTCCAAATATTTTACATTATCGTCAATTAGGGAAACTAAATTCAACTTACATTGAAGGTTTACTGAAAGTTGTACATGAAGATTCATCTAAAATTCATACTCGCTTTAATCAAGTGTTAACGCAAACAGGTCGATTAAGTTCAACGGATCCGAACTTGCAAAATATCCCAATTCGATTAGAAGAAGGAAGAAAGATTCGTCAGGCATTTGTTCCGTCAGAAGAAGGATGGATTATGTATGCGGCTGATTACTCACAAATCGAACTGCGTGTATTAGCTCATATTGCAAATGATAAAGGGCTAGTTGAAGCATTCCAACATGATATGGATATTCATACGAAAACAGCTATGGATGTATTTGGCGTTAAAAAAGATGAAGTAACTTCAAATATGAGACGACAAGCGAAAGCTGTTAATTTCGGAATTGTATATGGTATTAGTGATTATGGTCTTTCACAAAACTTAGGAATTACAAGAAAAGCAGCAGCGGAATTTATTGAAAAGTATTTAGAAAGTTTCCCTGGTGTACAAGAATACATGGAGGACATCGTAAAAGATGCGAAACAAAAAGGATATGTGGCTACATTATTAAATCGTCGCCGTTATATTCCAGAAATTACGAGTCGTAATTTCAATTTACGTAGCTTCGCTGAGCGTACAGCGATGAATACACCAATTCAAGGTACTGCCGCAGATATTATTAAAAAAGCGATGATTATTATGGCGGATCGTTTAGAAGAAGAAGGATTACAAGCACGTCTTCTTCTGCAAGTACACGATGAATTGATATTTGAAGCGCCAAAAGAAGAAATTGAAAAATTAGAGAAGCTTGTACCTGAAGTAATGGAGCATGCAATTGAACTTGCAGTTCCGCTGAAAGTTGATTATTCTTACGGTCCAACTTGGTACGACGCAAAATAAGGAAGTGATGAAATGCCTGAATTACCAGAGGTTGAAAACGTCAGACGGACACTTGAAAATCTTGTAACAGGAAAAACGATTGAAGATGTTATTGTTACTTATCCAAAAATAGTGAAACGACCGGATGATGCAGAAATCTTTAAAGAAATGCTAAAAGGCGAGAAGATTGAAAATATAAAGCGAAGAGGAAAGTTTTTGCTTTTATATGTAACGAATTATGTTATTGTTTCACATTTGCGTATGGAAGGTAAGTTTTTACTACATCAAGAGGATGAGCCGATTGATAAACATACGCACGTCCGTTTCTTATTTACAGATGGAACGGAATTACATTATAAAGATGTGAGAAAGTTTGGTACGATGCATCTCTTTAAGAAAGGTGAAGAAATGAACCAAATGCCTCTTGCGGACTTAGGTCCGGAGCCATTTGATGCTGAAATGACACCGCAGTATTTACAAGAAAGATTACAAAAGACAAATCGTAAAATAAAAGTTGTGCTACTGGATCAGCGTCTTTTAGTAGGGCTTGGAAATATATATGTAGATGAAGTTTTATTCCGTTCTCAAATTCATCCGGAACGAGAAGCTTCGTCTTTAACAGTAGAAGAAATTGAGCGAATTTATGAGGCTACCGTTACAACGCTAGGCGAAGCAGTAAAGCGTGGCGGAAGTACAATTCGGACGTATATCAACTCACAAGGGCAAATTGGTTCGTTCCAAGAACTCCTAAATGTATATGGGAAAAAAGGAGAGCCGTGCGTAACTTGTGGCACGATATTAGAAAAAACAGTTGTTGGCGGGCGAGGAACGCATTACTGCCCAATTTGTCAGCCTAGAATATAGAAAAGAGATAACATCGGATAGGCATTTGTCATATACATACAGCAGAGCTATGTATAAGGGAGGAGCTTACCGATGTACCTTTATTTATCTCTTATTTTATTAGCTTTTACATTAAGCTTGGATAGCTGTAGTGTAGGGCTAACATATGGTTTAAGAAGCGTAAGAATTCCACTAAGATCAATTATAATTATCGGAATGTGTTCAGCGGCTGTTATGCTTGTTTCAATGGGAATTGGACATATGATCGCGAAAGTATTTTCACCTGTTATCGCAACGCGTATCGGTGGGCTTGTTCTTATTGGAATAGGGATTTGGGTATTATATCAATTTTTTCGAAGTGAGAAAAAAGAAGAACCGAAGCAAGAGGAGAAGGTCTGGAAATTAGAGATTGCCTCGCTAGGGCTAGTGATTCAAATTTTACGGAAACCGACTGTAGCAGATTTTGATAAATCAGGCACCATTTCTGCAGGAGAAGCATTGCTTCTTGGTATCGCTCTTTCTGTAGACTCATTTGGTGCCGGAATTGGTGCATCTTTATTAGGGTATGCACCCGCTATGATGGCGATATTAGTTGCAATTATGAGTTCTTTGTTTTTATTTATTGGAATGAAACTTGGAACGGTTTTATCGAATATGAAGTGGTTACAAAAATTTACATTCCTGCCTGGAGTATTACTCATTATTATTGGAATTTGGAAAATGTAAGTATGGGCGTGGAACATTAGTTTCGCGCCTTTTATTATGAGGAGGATTATGATGACAGTAGTAATTGGATTAACAGGAGGCATTGCAAGTGGAAAAAGTACAGTGTCTCAAATGTTTCGTGAACTGAGCATACCAGTTATTGATGCAGATATTATTGCACGAGAAGTTGTAGAGCGAGGAAAACCAGCATATAACAAAATAGTAGAAGTATTTGGAACGGAAGTGTTACAAGAAGATGGAGAACTAGATCGTCCAAAACTAGGAAGTGTCGTTTTCTATAATGAAGAAAAACGATTGCAGTTAAATAAAATTGTTCATCCTGCAGTGCGTGAGGAAATGAATAGGCAAAAGGAAATGTACATAAAAGAAGGTATGCAAGCGGTTGTGTTAGATATTCCTCTCTTATTTGAAAGCAAATTAACAAGTCTCGTTGACCGCATTTTAGTTGTAGCGGTTAAGCCGCATACGCAATTAGAACGTTTAATGAAACGAAATAACTTTTCAGAAGAAGAAGCAACAGCTCGTATTCAATCTCAAATGCCGTTAGAAGAAAAAGTGAAAAATGCAGATGAAGTGATAAATAATGATGGCACAATTATGGGAACGAAAACACAATTGCAGGTAATTTTAAAGAAGTGGAACATTATTGACTAAAAAATTGTGAAATTAATGAAAATGCTTAGTGACATATCCCCTTTTTGTGTTATACTATTATTGGGATTGGAGATAAATAGTATAACGCATTCAAGGGGGATAACATATTATGACTCGTGTGGCAATTAATGGATTTGGACGTATTGGGAGAATGGTATTTCGTCAAGCAATAAAAGAAAGCGCATTCGAAATTGTAGCAATCAATGCAAGCTATCCATCTGAAACGTTAGCACACTTAATTAAATATGATACAGTTCATGGCAAGTTTGACGGAACAGTAGAAGCATTTGAAGATCACTTATTAGTTGATGGAAAAATGATTCGCCTTTTAAACAACCGCGATCCAAAGGAATTGCCTTGGACAGATTTAGGTGTTGAAGTTGTAATTGAAGCAACTGGTAAATTTAATTCAAAAGAAAAAGCAATTCTTCACGTTGAAGCTGGAGCGAAAAAAGTAATTTTAACAGCGCCTGGTAAAAATGAAGATGTAACAATTGTAGTTGGTGTGAACGAAGACCAATTAGATATTACAAAACATACTGTTATTTCAAATGCATCTTGTACAACAAACTGTTTAGCGCCTGTTGTGAAGGTGTTAGATGAGCAGTTTGGAATTGAAAACGGTTTAATGACGACAGTTCACGCCTATACAAATGACCAAAAAAATATTGATAACCCACATAAAGATTTAAGAAGAGCACGTGCTTGCGGACAATCAATCATTCCGACAACGACAGGTGCTGCGAAAGCGCTAGCAAAAGTTCTTCCACATTTAAACGGAAAACTTCATGGTATGGCACTTCGTGTACCAACACCAAACGTGTCTCTTGTTGATTTAGTAGTAGATGTAAAACGCGATGTGACAGTTGAAGCCATTAACGATGCATTCAAAACTGTTGCAAACGGTGCGTTAAAAGGTATTGTAGAATTCAGCGAAGAGCCTTTAGTATCTATCGACTTTAATACAAATACACACTCAGCTATTATCGATGGTTTATCTACAATGGTAATGGGTGATCGTAAAGTGAAAGTACTTGCTTGGTATGATAACGAGTGGGGCTACTCTCGTCGTGTTGTAGATCTTGTAACGTTAGTTGTTGAAGAGTTAGCGAAACAAGAAAATGTGCAACACATTTAAGTGAATAAGGGAGGAGAGGGCAAGGCAACATTTGCCCTCTTTTTTTAATTTTTTCTGAAAAGGAAAAAAATTATATAAGTATATTTAAAAAAGTGGACATACCACGAAACGTTGTGATTACTGCATTTGTGAATCGTTTATTTTTTTTAGGGAAAAGTAAGGAGGAAAATATGACAGAAAATCGAAAAAACTGTTGTTGCAAAATGAAAATAAACAAAGTATACTAACACTCGTAAACTTAAGAGCTGAGGTACGTAGTCACTACTTAAAGGGTTAGGACCTCTCTGGACTAACTTTCCCCCGTGGTAGTGGAGCAAGCCAAATTGCAAATTAGTTTTCAATTCGAACAGTTAGAATAAATTTACAAGGGGGAACTGTAGAATGGATACTATGGATACGATGGGTCGTCACGTGATTGCTGAACTTTGGGATTGCGATTTCGACAAACTGAATGACATGCCGTATATTGAACAATTATTTGTGGATGCAGCACTAAAAGCTGGTGCTGAAGTGCGTGAGGTTGCTTTCCATAAATTTGCACCACAAGGTGTAAGTGGAGTAGTAATTATCTCGGAATCACATTTAACAATTCATAGCTTTCCGGAGCACGGTTACGCAAGTATTGATGTTTATACTTGTGGGGATCGTATTGATCCAAATGTTGCTGCAGAATATATTGCAGAAGGTTTAAACGCGAAAACGCGTGAGAGCATCGAGCTTCCTCGAGGAACTGGTAGCTTCGAAATTAAGCAGAGAGAAACAAAAGCTCTTTAAAAAAGAACATAATTGATTTAAAATGTAAAGAGGTGTATAATGCACCTCTTTTTTAGTTTATAAAAAAGGAAAAATATAACGTACTCGTTAGTTGAATAAATTGGATTCTTGCAAATGAGGTAGTGCTCTATATACCATCTTATTTTTAAGGATGAGATGATAAAGTGATGCGCTGAAACTTAAAGTGGTAAGAGAGTTAGAATGAGTTATATAATATTGTATATATATTTTAGGTGAAGTGAGTAGAGAAAAATAAAGAGTATAGTGTAAAGGAGTGAATGTATTGCGTTGTCCATCCTGTTCTCATAATGGTACAAGAGTGTTAGATTCGCGTCCGGTAGACGAGGGGCGCTCTATTCGAAGAAGGAGAGAGTGTGAAAGCTGCTTAAGTCGCTTTACGACCTTTGAAAGGGTAGAAGAGTCACCTCTTATCGTTGTAAAAAAAGAAGGCACACGAGAAGAGTTTAATAAAGAAAAGATTTTACGTGGTTTAATTAAAGCGTGTGAAAAAAGACCAGTATCTTTAAGACAATTAGAAGAAGTAACACAAAGCGTGGAACGTGAACTGCGTAATTTAGGTATATCAGAAGTGAAAAGTGATATGATTGGTGAAATTGTCATGGAAGAACTTCGCGATATTGATGATGTTGCTTACGTACGTTTTGCTTCTGTATATCGTCAATTTAAAGATTTAAATGTATTTATTGAAGAATTAAAAGATATACTGCAAAAAGAAAGAGAGTAGAAGTTGTATTTTATTCTCTTTACATACCGTAAGTAATAGGATAAGAGAGCTAGAAGCGCAAGCTAATAGCTCTTTTTCACTAAGAATTTATATAATGAAGATAGAACGAATGAAGTAGAGGATAGATTGGATGAGAGAAAGGAAAAGCAAGAATGGAAAAACAGTCATGGATGGAGCTATTGCCGATTGATCGTTATAAAGTAAGTGCGAAAGGGCTACTGCACAATTACGACCGAAAAGTGTTAACGATGTTGTATCAGCCGTTAATAGGTAGTAGAGCTTTTAGCTTATACATGACACTATGGGGAGAGCTAGAGCAAGATCGTGTATTTGGAAAAGAGAATACGCATCATTCCCTTATGGTGACTATGCAAATGCAACTTCCTGAAATATATGAGGAACGAGTAAAGTTAGAGGCAATTGGGCTATTGAAGGTATATATTAAGAAAGAAAAAGATATTCGAATGTTCATATATGAGTTGCAACCACCTTTATCTCCGAAGCAGTTTTTTGATGATATTGTTTTAAGTATCTTTTTATACAATCGATTGAGCCGGACAAAATATAATCAAGTAAAGCAATATTTCTTAGAAGAAGAATTTGATTTTGCTTCTTATGAAAATGTTACGCGTTCTTTCAATGATGTGTTTGGTTCGTTTAATCCAGGACAGCTTGAGCATGCGCAAGAAGACCTTCGTATTCCAAAAACGACAACTATGCCAAGTAACGAGAAGGGAGACGCTCCGAAAGTTTGGAATGATTTCTTTGATTTCTCTTTATTTGTAGATGGATTGTCCGCTCTTGTTCCTAAAAAGGCGATTACAGATCAAGTGAGAGACTGCGTTATAACACTTGCTTACGTGTATGGTGTAGATGTGTTATCGATGCAAAATATCGTTCTTGGTGCAGTGACAGAGATGCAAACAATTGATACGGAAAGGCTTAGAAAAGGAGCGCGCGATTGGTATCAATTTGAAAATGGTCAAGCATTACCGGTATTAAGTGAAAGAGTACAGCCTCATGCTGCACGTACGATGAAAGAGAAAGAGCCTTCATCGCAAGAGGAGATGTTAATAAAGCAGCTAGAGGAAATCTCGCCAAAACAACTATTGAAAGAGATTTCTGGTGGTGCAGAGGCAACGAAAGCGGACTTGCAGATCGTTGAAGATGTCATGATTAATCAAAAATTGACACCAGGAGTTGTGAATGTACTTATTTATTACGTTATGCTACGCTCAGATATGAAACTTGCGAAAACGTATGTCGAGAAGATTGCTGGGCATTGGGCACGTAAAAAGGTCGGTACAGTAGCGGACGCGATGGCGTTAGCGAAAGAAGAGAACCGTCAATATCAAGAGTGGGCTGAGACGAAGAAAAAAGGCCGTACGGCGAAGAAAACGGTGCGGAAAGAAATGGTGCCAGATTGGCTTAAGGAAGAAGAGCCGAAAGAACAAGAGAAAGAAACAGAGAAGAAAGATACAAGTGTAGAAAAAGATGCAAGTACGCTAGAAGATGAAAGAAAACGACTAGAAGAAGTGTTAAAAAAATATAAGCGTGATTAATAGAAGAGAATGAACGCTCTTTGAGGTGAGAAAATGGAGCATATTCAAAATTCATTTGCAAAATTAATGGAAAATGAAAACTTTAAAAATAGATATGAAGTACTAAAGGCAGAAGTAATGGCGCATCCGCGTGTGAAAGAATTTATAGACGAACATAAGGGTGAAGTAACGACTTCTATGATTGAGCGCAGTCTTGTGAAGTTATATGAATATATTGGACAAAGTGTAGGTTGCGTGGATTGTCCGGATTTAGGTTCATGTAAAAATATGCTACAAGGTTATGAGCCAAAGCTTGTTATTCAAGGGAAGATGATTGATATTCAATACGATCGCTGCGTTAGAAAAGTAGCGCATGACGAGAGAAAGAAATATGAAAAACTCGTTCAAAGTGTATATATGCCAACGGATATTTTGCAGGCAACTATGGAAAACTTAGACCCTTCTGATTTAAATGCACGTATCGATGCAATTGGTGCAGCGAATGAATTTTTAAGTACATATGAACCAGGTAAAAAAGCACAAGGTTTATATTTGTACGGTAAATTTGGTGTAGGAAAAACGTACCTTTTAGGAGCAATAGCGAACGAGCTTGCTCGAAAGAAAATAAGTTCGATGCTCGTATACTTCCCGGAATTTTTACGTGAAATTAAAAGTTCAATTCAAGATAATTCGATTGGTGAAAAGATTGATGCGGTTAAACGCGTACAAGTTTTAATGTTAGACGATATCGGGGCAGAAGCGATGTCAAGCTTTGTGCGTGACGATGTGCTTGGTGCAATCTTGCAATTCCGTATGTTAGAAAACTTACCGACGTTCTTTACGTCTAATTTTGATTTTAAACAACTGGAACACCATTTAACGTATACGCAGCGTGGTGAGGCTGAAGAAATGAAGGCAGCACGTATTATGGAGAGAATTAAATATTTAGCGAAACCAATTCCAATTGGTGGGAAAAACCGTCGTCATAAGTAAAAGAGTAAGCTTCTCAGCTTGCTCTTTTTTTGTATTATAGTGATATTTTCTTTTCGAATATGAGATCGAAATATTCAGGTTGTCCAGAACTGCCAAACGTAGGGGCAACAATCTGTACGAACCTCCAGCCATCTCTAGCATGTTCTTGAATAATTTCTTGGTAGTCTTCAGCTGGTTTTGAGCGAGTGAACCCCCAATGTAATTCGACTTTTACGAATTTATATTCAAACATTCAGATACCCCCTTTTATTGATAAGTAAAGTATACAATAAAAATTCATAGTAGCTTGTATCATTTTTTTCTCCCTCCCTTAATATATATAAAATTAGCAAGCCATATTGAGTGGATTTTCTAACGATAGGAAATGTGATTCTACTAAGAGTGAAATTCACGCGGGACGGACTCTTATAGGATTTGTAACGTATAGATACAGTCCTTTAGAGCGGGGATAAAAGGGGGGACAAAAGTGATTGAAATTTGCTTCGAAGAAAAAAATGATGCTATGCACGTATATAGACAATTGCTGAAAAGAGCGGAAGTGTTATATAAGGAAACGAGTGTGTATTTACAGGAACAAAAAGTGGTGATTCACATACCAGTACGTGAATCGAATTATATTGAAAAAATCTTATTGCCAGTAATGGTGTATTTCATTGTGAATGTGAAACAAAATGAGTGGATTTATACGATTTTAAAAGAAAAGTTTTTTTATGAAGAACAAGAAGAGTGTCATCAAATATTGCACATGGCACATGAGATTTTAAAGGGAAGAAGAAAAGGTGTAGCTCAGGATTTAACGCGTAACGCATTTGAGTCATATATTAAGTCTTCTTTAAATAATTGGCTTTGTGATCCGCTCTCATTCTCGTTTTCATCATATATCCGTTTTCGTCTTCGTACATATAGGGAAATGGTGGCTAAACTTGCGGAAGTGGCAATTGATGAATATAAGATGGAGCAAGAATACCAAATGTTCATTGAGACGCTTCGGCAACAAGTAAGTAGCCGTAAATCACGTTTGTCTTGCGTGCATCTTATTTTTGATGAAAGCTTTATCTTTTATGATGATAAAGGTAGACGTTTAAAACAGGAGAAGTTGGTCCAATATATAGATGAGGAATTATTAAAGCAAAATGATGTATATATTGATACGAAAGTAATTGCGCCGCTTCTTTCTATTTCGCCTAAAAAGATTTATTTATATACGAAAGAACAAGACCATAATATGATTATTACTTTGCGAAATGTGTTCCAAGAACGGGTCCAATTACATGGATTACATGATTTTGAGCGCAATGTGAAAAATTTAAAAAATAAAGGTAACGCCCTTGATTTTCTAAGTTTTTGAGCATATAATTACCTACATAAATGAAATATATTGAAATGTCATGATGAGGACATGAGTAGTTTTCTACGATTTTCAGAGAGGGAAGCCTTAGGGTGTGAGCTTCCTAGTACGGGATTATTACTTACCACCTCTAAACTTTAGCAGTGAACGGTTTTTCTAGTAATTGCTAACGGACAACACCGTTATGTTGAACTTGAGCAATTAACAATTATGTTAATTGGAACAAGGGTGGAACCACGAATTCAACACTCGTCCCTTTTTACGGGATGAGTGTTTTTTATTTTGAGAAAAAGAGGAGTGACCAGTGATGGCAGATGTAGTTAAAATTACTTTCCCTGATGGAGCTGTGAAGGAGTTTCCAAAAGGCGTAACAACTGAAGAAATCGCAGCTTCTATTAGCCCAGGCTTAAAGAAAAAAGCTGTAGCTGGAAAATTAAACGATGAGATGATCGATCTTGTTACACCAATCGAAGAAGATGGTGCAGTTTCTATCATTACATTAGATTCTGAAGATGGCCTATATATTTTACGCCATTCAACAGCCCACCTTTTAGCACAAGCGTTAAAACGTTTATATAAAGATGTTAAGGTTGAGCTTGGCATTGGTCCAGTAATTGAAAATGGCTTCTACTACGATATTGATATGGAAGAAGCAATTACAGTTGAAGACTTCAAGAAAATCGAAAAAGAAATGCAAAAAATCGTGAACGAGAACTTAGAAATCGTTCGTCATGAAGTACCACGTGCAGAAGCAATTCGTCGCTTTGAAGAAATCGGCGATGAGTTAAAATTAGATTTAATTAACGATCTTCCAGAAGATGCAGTTATTTCAATCTATGAGCAAGGCGAATTTTTCGACCTTTGTCGTGGTGTTCACCTTCCATCTACAGGGAAAATTAAAGTGTTTAAATTATTAAGCGTTGCAGGTGCTTACTGGCGCGGCGATAGCAATAATAAAATGCTACAACGTATTTACGGTACTGCATTCGTTAAGAAAGCAGAATTAGATGAGCACTTACGTATGCTTGAAGAAGCGAAAGAGCGCGATCACCGTAAATTAGGTAAAGAATTAAAACTATTTACTAATAGCCAAAAAGTAGGACAAGGTTTACCACTTTGGTTACCAAAAGGTGCAACAATCCGCCGCATTATCGAGCGTTACATCGTTGATAAAGAAGCAAGCTTAGGCTATGATCACGTATATACTCCAGTACTAGGGAGCAGAGAGCTTTATGAAACTTCTGGTCACTGGAACCACTACCGTGATGGCATGTTCCCATCAATGGAAATGGATAACGAAGAATTAGTTCTTCGTCCAATGAACTGTCCTCATCATATGATGGTTTATAAAAATGATATTCACAGCTACCGTGAATTACCAATCCGTATTGCAGAACTTGGAACAATGCACCGTTATGAAATGTCAGGTGCGTTATCTGGATTACAACGTGTACGCGGAATGACTTTAAACGATGCGCACATTTTCGTTCGTCCAGATCAAATTAAAGAAGAGTTAAAACGTGTTGTAAACTTAACTCTAGAAGTGTACAAAGATTTCGGTTTAGAGAACTACTCATTCCGTCTATCTTACCGCGACCCAGCAGATACTAAAAAGTATTATGCGGATGATGAGATGTGGGAAAAAGCACAAGGTATGTTAAAAGAAGCTATGGATGAAATGGGTCTTGATTACTATGAAGCTGAAGGTGAAGCGGCATTCTACGGTCCAAAACTTGATGTTCAAGTTCGTACTGCTCTTGGAAAAGACGAAACACTTTCAACTGTACAATTAGACTTCTTACTTCCAGAACGCTTTGAATTATCATACGTTGGCGAAGACGGTAAACAACATCGTCCAGTTGTAATTCACCGTGGTGTTGTATCAACTATGGAACGTTTTGTAGCCTTCTTAATTGAAGAATACAAAGGTGCATTCCCAACATGGTTAGCTCCAGTTCAAGTACAAGTAATTCCAGTTTCTCCGCAAGTACATTTAGACTATGCGAAGAAAGTACAAGACGAATTGCGTCGTGCTGGTATCCGTGTTGAATTAGACACTCGTGAAGAGAAGATCGGTTACAAAATCCGTGAAGCACAAATGCAAAAAATTCCGTACATGCTTGTAGTAGGTGACAATGAAGTAACTGAAAACGGCGTAAACGTACGTAAATATGGTGAACAAAAATCAGAAACAATCGCATTAGATGCTTTTGTTGACATGATTAAAGTAGAAGGAAAACGATAAGAAAAAGCCGCGGTATACCGCGGCTTTTTTATGTAATATACTCGAGAGAAATTAGAAAAAATAACCATGTGACACTTATCATAAAAAAGTATTGCAAGTATGTTAGTTGTTTGTTACAATATTTCTTGTTGTTAGTAAAACACATCGCGTCTTCTTGACAGACGTCATGTCCTATGATAAACTCATCAAGGATAATAGAATATTGTTTTGTGGAACAAGTAGAAGCACCCGCTTCTCACCTGATGGACGCATTCGCAGTTAACAGGTAAATGTATTTCTTACTTAAGATTTTACAAGTGTGGGTGTCGTATGCCCGCACTTTTTTTGTTCGGGTTCTATGACTACAAAATATGTTCTGAGAAAACCTTGGAGGTGGCTTACTATTAGCAAGGATATGATGATTAACGAGCAAATTCGTGCACGTGAAGTACGTTTAGTTGGCGCAAATGGCGATCAACTTGGAATCAAGTCTCGTAATGACGCTTTAGACTTAGCTGCAAATCTTAATCTTGATTTAGTATTAGTTGCTCCAAATGCGAAACCGCCAGTATGCCGCATTATGGACTACGGTAAATTCCGCTTTGAGCAACAGAAGAAAGAAAAAGAGCAGCGCAAAAATCAAAAAGTAATTAGCATGAAAGAAGTTCGTTTAAGTCCAACAATTGATGAACACGACTTTAACACAAAACTTCGTAATGCTATCAAGTTTTTAGAGAAAGGCGACAAGGTTAAAGCGTCAATTCGCTTTAAAGGACGTGCCATTACTCATAAAGAAATCGGTCAACGTGTTTTAGATCGCTTCTCAGAAGCTTGTGCTGAAGTTAGTACAGTTGAATCTAAGCCTAAAATGGAAGGACGCAGTATGTTCTTAGTTTTAGCACCGAAAAACGATAAGTAATAGATAGAGGAGGAAATACCTATGCCTAAACAAAAAACTCATCGCGGCGCTGCAAAGCGTTTCAAAAAGACTGGATCAGGTAAACTGAAACGTTCTCACGCTTACACAAGCCATTTATTCGCTAACAAATCTACAAAAGCTAAACGTAAACTACGTAAAGCTGGTGTAGTAAGCGCTGGTGACTTCAAACGCATTCGTCAAATGCTTGACAACTTAAAATAAGTTCGGCTGATATATAGAACAATTAGGAGGTAATATTATGCCAAGAGTAAAAGGTGGTACAGTTACTCGTCAACGTCGTAAAAAAGTAATTAAATTAGCAAAAGGTTACTACGGTTCAAAAAATACATTATTCAAGGTTGCTAACCAACAGGTTATGAAATCTCTAATGTATGCATTCCGTGACCGCCGTCAAAAGAAACGTGACTTCCGTAAATTATGGATTACACGTATCAACGCAGCAGCTCGTATGAATGGTCTTTCTTACAGCCGCTTAATGCACGGTCTTAAAAATGCTGGCATCGAAGTTAACCGCAAGATGCTTGCTGACTTAGCTGTTCATGACGAAAAAGCTTTCGCTGAATTAGCAACAGTTGCAAAAAACAACATTAACTAATTAATTAGTTAAAACCTTAGAAGAATTTTCTTCTAAGGTTTTTTATTTGTATTCAAAGAGAAGTTAGAAGTGAAAAGAAATTCTAAAGATTAACGACTATGTCATTATCAATATGACAAAATCAATATAAAAGTTATAGCAGTATAGAAGAATATACATATGAAGTCAGGAGAATACTCCTGGCTTTTTTTAATTCTGCTCTTTTGGAAAGAAGAGTATCTTTCCTAGCCGAAACGACACTGCTATAATGGAAAGATGATATGGAACTTTCATCAGATGAACAATTTAAGAGCGATGACTGAAACGTATTTGTAAATTAAGGACAAGCTATTTTATAAAGAGGTAGATAGCTGACTTATTCATAAGAACTGAAACATAATAATGAACTTTGAGATGAAACAACATTGTTGCGTAAAATGCGATGTTGGAGGAGGACAATAGAATGGACTTACTACAACTATTTAAATTACAAAAAGAATTAGATGACCGTATTGCAAAAGAACATGACTTACAACCGAAAAAATTGTTAAAAGAAAAAATGTTAGCTCTTCTTGTAGAAATTGGAGAACTTGCAAATGAAACACGTTGTTTTAAATATTGGAGCAACAAACCAGCTTCGGAGCGTGAAGTGATATTAGAAGAGTACGTAGATGGTTTGCATTTTATTTTATCAATCGGAATTGATTTAGGTATTGATAAAAACTTCCTATTCTATAAATGTGCACAAACGAATAAAACACAAGTGGAAATTTTCTTAGACACATATGCGAAAGTAATTCGTTTTACAGATCAACCATCTATTACAAACTATATTGAATTATTTACGAGCTATCTTCGACTTGGACAAGCACTTGAATTTGAGCAAGAAGAGATTGAAAAAGCATATTTAGATAAAAATGAAGTAAATCATCAGCGTCAAACACAAGGATACTAATTTAATTTTTGAATATTTCAATTTAATTATTGTATAATGAATTGACTGAAGAAAAAGGAGGGTGTTGGCAATGACAAAATTAGACGCGACATTGACAATGCTAAAAGAATTAACGGATGCACGTGGTATTGCTGGTAACGAACGTGAACCACGTGAAGTAATGAAGAAATATATCGAGCCGTTTGCGGACGAACTTTCTACTGATAACTTAGGGAGTTTAGTTGCAAAAAAAGTAGGGGAAGAAAACGGCCCGAAAATTATGGTTGCAGGTCATTTGGATGAAGTTGGATTTATGATTACACAAATCGATGACAAAGGTTTCCTTCGCTTCCAAACGGTTGGTGGCTGGTGGTCACAAGTTATGCTTGCGCAACGCGTGACGATTGTAACGCGTAAAGGAGATGTAACAGGTGTAATTGGTTCAAAACCACCGCACATTTTACCTCCAGAAGCTCGTAAAAAGCCAGTTGAAATTAAAGACATGTTCATCGATATCGGTGCTTCTAGCCAAGAAGAAGCAATGGAGTGGGGCGTACGACCAGGAGATCAAGTTGTACCTTACTTTGAATTCCAAGTGATGAAGAATGAAAAAATGTTACTTGCAAAAGCATGGGATAACCGAATCGGTTGTGCAATTGCAATTGACGTATTAAAACAATTAAAAGATGAAAAGCATCCAAACGTTGTATATGGCGTTGGAACTGTACAAGAAGAAGTTGGTCTTCGTGGCGCAAAAACATCTGCGAATTATATTAAACCAGATATCGCGTTCGCAGTAGATGTTGGTATCGCTGGAGATACACCGGGTGTAACGTCAAAAGAAGCACAAAGTAAAATGGGCGATGGACCACAAATCATTTTATATGATGCTTCTGTTATTGGACATACAGGTTTACGTGATTTCGTAGTTGATGTTGCTGATGAATTACAAATCCCTTATCAATATGATTCAGTAGCGGGCGGAGGAACGGATGCGGGTGCGATTCACATTGCTGTAAATGGTATTCCTTCTATGGCAATTACAATTGCGACGCGCTATATCCATTCTCATGCGGCAATGTTACACCGTGATGATTATGAAAATGCAGTGAAGTTAATTGTAGAAGTTATTAAACGTCTTGATAAAGAGGCTGTACATAACATTACATTTAATTAATAGAAAAAGCGAAGGAGATTCTCCTTCGCTTTTTTATGTTTTAAAAAGGCCGTTCTAATCCTGCTGCAGTATGAGCGCCTAAAATAATTAAACGAGTTAATTGCATCGCCATAAAATGCGGAGTATATATCATTCCTCTTTTTAACCATGACATAATCATTCCGATGTGAGCCCCTGTCACATAACTAATCAAAATATCACGAGGAACCATAAGATCTTCATCATCTGGTTGTGAAATAGACAAGCTTAATGTTAAATGCACTTGTATTGTTTTCATCATTTTATAAGAGTAGTTTCCGGCAGCTTTATCCCCAAGCATAACGTTATAAAAGTTTACATTTTCTGCGATATGTTCGAATAAAGCCAAAAAAGTAGGGTGAGGTGAATCAAATGTAAGTTGAAAATCTTCTTTATTTCTATTTTTCGGTTTAATTACTTCTGCTAGCTTCTCTAACATTTCTTCAATACTTTTGTCTAATAGGTCATATTTATCATGGTAATGGCTATAAAATGTAGCGCGATTTACAGGAGCGCGTTCTGCGATATGTTGCACAGTTACATTTTCAAAGCCTTTTTCGCCTACTAAAGCGACAAAAGCATCCTGAATGAGTTGTCTCGTTCGCTTTACACGTGGATCATTTGTATTTTTAATAGACATTTTTCTTCTCCTCGTTTAATTTTCTATACTTAAACAACATATTGGTATTATATTGTTGTTTAAGCGACATTTCATACGTAAATTGTCGGTTGTAGATTCAAAATAATTATTTATAATTATAAACGATAGTCCTTCAGAAATCAGCACCGCTCGCAGGTAGATAAATTTCGATTTACGCTGCAGATGGTGTGATTTTTTTGTTAAAAGGTTAATATAATTAACAATTAAACAATCTAAACAATAAGG
Source organism: Bacillus sp. ISO11 (assembly GCF_003458115.1). Classification (NCBI taxonomy): domain Bacteria; kingdom Bacillati; phylum Bacillota; class Bacilli; order Caryophanales; family Bacillaceae; genus Bacillus; species Bacillus sp. ISO11. Next base: position 203,207 of record NZ_QXCO01000002.1, read on the forward strand.
ACATAAATAGTTTAGAAAAAAATTATATGCGATATAAGGAGAGGAATGCAATGAATCAGTTTCGAAGAATGGTAATTATCAACATTATCACATTAATTGTACTAGTTGGCGGCGGTATTGGCGGTTATTACTATTACAACCAAACGGAAAATTACTTAAAAACAGACAATGCAAAGATTGATGGGAAGGTAATTCCGGTTGCTTCACCAGTAGCAGGTAAACTAACTGACTGGAAAGCTGAAGTAGGAAAAAATTATAATGAGAACGATAAACTAGGTACTGTTACTGTAGCGGCAGCTAATGGAGAACAAACAGTAGATGTAACAATTCCACAAAATGCAACGGTTGTACAATCAAACGCAACAACAAATGCTTTCGTTGGAGCTGGTAGCCCGATTGCTTACGCATTCGATATGAACAATTTATGGGTAACAGCAAACATTGAAGAAACAGATGTTGATGATGTTCAAAAAGGTCAAGATGTAGATGTGTATGTAGATGCATACCCAGATACAACGTTAACAGGAAAAGTAGAACAAGTTGGCTTAACAACAGCGAATACATTCTCTATGTTGCCATCAAGCAACGCAACAGCGAACTATACGAAAGTAACACAAGTAGTACCAGTTAAAATTTCTTTAGATCATAGCAAATCAGTAAATATTGTTCCTGGCATGAATGTGACAGTTCGTATTCATAAGTAAGGGGGAGATGAGATGTCCTCAATTGTAATTGCAGGATATGCACTATTTTGTATAATCGTCTTCTTCCTTGTAAATCGTCTTTTACGAAAGAAAAAAACGAAAATGGGAGAAGAACAAGTCCCAGCCGTAAGTAAAATAGAAATAAGTAAAGTTGAAACAGAAGAGAAAGAAATTGAACGAAAGCAAGAATCGGAAATTTCTAATGTAGTTGAGTTAGAAACAGGAAAGCAAGAAGAAGTAAAACAAGAAAAAGAAGTGCAGAAAAAACAAATTTCTACGCCTGTAGAGAATGTGAACGTAAAAGCAGTTGTAGCTGTATTAATTCTCGGCATGTTCGTTTCTATTTTAAACCAAACAATTATTAACGTTGCATTACCTCCGTTAATGAATGAATTTAACGTATCAACTTCAACAGCACAATGGTTAATTACAGGCTTCATGCTTGTAAATGGTATTTTAGTACCGATTAGTGCCTTTTTAGTTTCACGATTTACGTATCGTAAATTATTCGTAGCAGCAATGTTATTCTTTACGGTAGGATCTATCATTTGTGCTATTTCCGGAAACTTTACGATGATGATGACGGGCCGTGTTATTCAAGCGGTTGGTGCGGGTATTTTAATGCCGGTTGGTATGAATATCTTCATGACATTATTCCCGCCTCATAAGCGCGGAGCAGCGATGGGGTTACTAGGTGTAGCGATGATTTTAGCTCCAGCTATCGGACCGACTGTAACAGGTTGGGTAATTGAAAATTACAGCTGGAACTTAATGTTCTATGCGATGTTTATTATCGGTTTAATTATTACGTTCCTATCTTTAAAATTCTTTACACTAGCTCAGCCAGTGTCTAAAACAAAATTAGATGTATTTGGTGTTGTTAGTTCAAGTATTGGGCTAGGAAGTTTGCTGTACGGATTTAGTGAGGCTGGAAATAATAGTTGGACTAGTGCAGAAGTTGTTATTTCACTTATCATTGGTGTAATTGGTTTAGCGTTATTTATTTGGAGAGAGTTAACAACGGACAATAAAATGCTTGATTTACAAGTATTTAAATATCCAGTATTTACTTTCACTTTAGTAATTAACGCAATCGTTACGATGGCATTATTCGGAGGTATGTTATTGCTTCCAGTATATCTGCAAAACATTCGTGGCTTTACGCCAATTGAATCTGGTTTACTACTTCTTCCAGGTTCATTAATTATGGGGATCATGGGACCAGTAGCGGGTAAATTATTCGATAAATATGGCATCCGTCCATTAGCGATAATTGGATTGGCAATTACGACGTATGCGACATATGAATTTACAAAATTATCGATGGATACACCGTATAGCGTTATTATGACGGATTATATTATACGTTCAATTGGTATGTCATTCATTATGATGCCAATCATGACAGCTGGTATGAACGCGCTGCCTATGAAATTAATTTCTCACGGTACAGCAACGCAAAATACGTCAAGACAAGTAGCGGGTTCAATCGGAACAGCGATTTTAATTACACTTATGACGCAACAAACGACTGCTCACGTAGCAGATTACGGCAACATGTTAACAACATCAAACCCAATTTTAGTTGATAAAATACACGGCATGGGGCAAAGTTTAGCGGCCTTAGCTGGATCAGCTCAAGCAGGAGACGCGATGAGCACACAACTATTATATGGACAAATTTCAAAGCTATCTGCAATTAACGGTATTAACGATGCCTTCTTAATTGCAACGATACTCGCAGGGATTGCTTGGGTGTTATCGTTCTTCTTACCATCAGGCAATAAACCAAATAGAAAAGCAGGGAATTAAATTCCCTGCTTTTTTGTGTTCTTTATGCAGTTAAATATAAAAGCTGGTAACCAGCTACGGAGCACAGCCCTGTTATAAACAAAATTGTTCCCATAGCACGAATACTTGATATTTGTCTGCCGCTTATAATAGCTAATAGTCCAGCTAAAGAGAAGAGACCCCAATATAAAGTTCCTGAAATTGGAATCATCCCCTCTAAATCTATTCCAGAACCTATACAAACGATAGGAACAACGATAAGCGATATGCTAATGAAACCAGCTATAATGGTAAGTGATTTACGACATTTAATACCAAAAATAATTAAAAAAATGCCAACGATGAATTCGCATACCATTAAAGTAAGAGCTAAAATCATCCAAGTTAATATTCCGAACACTTCTGTGTTACCTCCGATTTGTGAGTTTCAAAAAATATTATATATAGTATGAATCACCCACAGTCATGAGTAACCAGAAGATAACTCCTAATATACCAGCGATAAAAATAATGAATCCCATATTACGGATACTTTTAATCTTTGCTTGTAATCCACTTAATCCAGCTAATAATCCAGTTAAAGAAAATAGGGTCCAGTAAAGAGCAGTTGGAATGGGGAAGATTGTATCCATATTAATTCCTATACTTAAAAAAACAAAAGGTAGTGTGACAAAGGATAGGCTAAGTAGCCCCATTAAACCAACGAGTAATTTCCGATATTTAATTCCTGTTACTATTAAAAAAATACCACCAGCAATCCCGCATAGTAAGAGAAGTGGCGTGAAAAGCATCCAAATAACACTGAACATATGTAAACTCCTTTATATGAATTAAGTTATATTTTACTACATGAGGTTTATTTTGGATATTATTAATAAATATGTATAAATTGATAGAGATGAGAAGTGATCATACGAATTAATAAAAGAGGTATCGTGAGGATACCTCTTTCTAATTCAAGAATGCCAACAAATTATTCATAATATGAAATAACATAGCTGGAATAATGGATTTTGTTTTTTTACATAAAATAGCCATTAATAATCCCATGAAGAAAGTAATGACCATTACGCCAAGTGAGTATGTATGAGCGATACCGAAGAAGAAGCTTGTTATAATCGCTGCAATCCAAAATGGAAAGCGTTCTGAGAAAAAGCGAAGTATAAAGCCACGGAAAATAAGCTCTTCAAAAATTGGTGTGAGTATTGCAAAGCCCAGAAGTAATAATATTTGATACTGCTTAAAGACATCTAAGTTTAGTGCGGAAGATTGCTGCTTTGTTGCGTCTTGGAACACATAATTTAACAAGATGTAATTGAGTAAAATGTTTATAGCGAAGAAAAGAAGTAAGTATACGTATGTACGCCATTCTCTCAGTGCTTTAAAGTTAAATGATTGTAGTAGTAATTTTTTTGCGGGTTCGAATTTAAAAATGAAGAATAACAACACGGCTAGCTGTAATACAATACTTGCAGTATTTACGATAGATTCATACAGGGCAATTTGTTTTTTATCTGTAAGACCGGCTGTATAAATTGTTAAGGGCATTGCGAGGAACACAGTAATAAGTCCGGTTCCGAAAAAAGCGAATACAACGGAGCTAATAAATTGTCCCCATGACATAGAGTATTTCTGTTCATTAGAAAGTTGTGTAGCGGGTTGCATATGTAGAATCACCTCTTTATATTTGTATATTTAATTATAAGGCATTTTGTTTTCAGGCGTAATATTTAAATATTACATAAAAAGGTGTATTTTCCATAAAATAATAAAAGAGGTATGACCCTGTAGTGATGCCTCTTTCTCATTGATAACTATGTTCTGTCTTGTTATTCAATTTTGCTTGCTCTATTTGCAATTCACGCTCTACCAATCGATCTAATTGCTGAATTGCTTTAAGTGCTTTTTCATAAGAAATTGTTCGATAATGATGCGCTCCGCCCGGTTCTTCATCTGCTTCGTCTGCCCATTTAATAATATTTTGAAGAGATGTTCTTTCAATTTCTTGTTCCACTAAGAAAGAATCTGTATGAAGAAGAATTGCAATAGAAATTTCTTTTGCTAGTTTTGGATGTTCTCCTAATCTAATAAGTAATTTATGTGCTCTTTCAGCACCTTTAATTGCATGGATATCATTCTTTTTATATAAGTCATAATCCCATTCGCCGCCTGTGTACCACGTATGATGTCCGATATCATGAAGGAAGCCAGCTTTTGTGGCAGCATCGACTGAGGCGTGATGCTTTTTGGCTAGGTGAAACGCATGGTAAGCGACAGCAATCGCGTGGACCATTCCAGAACGGTTTACGTATTTTTGTGTAATGTGGTGTTTAAAAATTTGTTCAAGCGTAATACGGTGCATAAAACATTCACTCCTTTTATCTTATGGTGTATATGAAGAAAAATCGATCGGTTTAAATGTATTTTGAACATTGTACTCCATCATAGTTCGTTAGTAAAGTAGAAATGTTTAGGAGAAGAAAAAAAATTTCTGCAAAAAAATCACCTTAGCTTATGCAAAGGTGATTTTCAAATTGCTTATTTTTTTAATCCTTGCTCTAGTGTTTCTAACATTTCGTGCTTTTCATTTTCATCAGCGTTTTTCCAAATGACTTCAAATAAAACGCCAAGACCTGGAAGCATTTTTTCTTCACCGCTTTGAATTGCATCGACGATTGTTTCTTGTAATTGATCTTGTGAATTTCCAGATACATTCGCTAATACAGCACCGCGTAAATTAAAACTCATTGCTTTCACCTCTTCTTCAGAATTGAAACTGACGTTAGTTTTTGTTCTTTTTTATGTAAATATGTATGAAAAATAGGCTATAATGATAAGACAAGAAGAGAGGGAAATACATATTATGAAAAACATTGATTCAGTACAAAATCCGCGTGTAAAGCAGTGGAAAAAGCTGCAAACGAAAAAAGAACGCGATAAAAAAGGTTTATTTTTTGTAGAAGGATTCCACTTAGTCGAGGAAGCTTTGAAGGCAGGAATTGTAACAGAACTTATCGTTTCAGATCAGACAGACCTTCCGAAAGATTGGACAGTTAATGATGTGGAAATGTATATTGTACCTGAGGCGATTGTCAAAATACTTCGTGAAACAGAAACGACACAAGGTGTATTTGCTGTTTGTGAGAAGCATGAGAAAGAAGTAGCTCTTACTGATGGGAAATTCCTTTTATTAGATGGCCTGCAAGACCCAGGTAATTTAGGAACAATTATTCGTACAGCTGATGCAGCTGGTATTCACGCCGTTGTGCTTGGAGAAGGTTGTGTTGATGTTTACAATAGTAAAGTACTCCGCTCTACACAAGGCTCTATTTTCCACTTACCAATTGTAAAAGGGAACTTAGAAGAATGGGTAGACAAGTTAAAAGAAAACAACGTTCCTGTATATGGAACAGCTCTTGAAAATGGAGTTCCGTATGGTGAAGTAACGCCGGCTGGCAGTTTTGCATTAATTGTAGGAAATGAAGGAAATGGCGTACGCCAAGAAATTCTTGCAAAAACGGATCAAAACTTGTATATTCCGATTTACGGCGGGGCAGAATCATTAAATGTTGCGGTTGCAGCAGGGATTTTAACGTATTATTTGCAAAGCCCGGTTGCGAACAAATAAAAAACTTCTTATAATAAGTTGAAGTACATTATATTAAAAGTTAAATAACGAAAAACGTTGATAGAGAAGAGTAACTTACAAAATCGCCATATAGGGAGAGAGTGCCGTAGACTGAAAGCATTCTTATGGTAGACGGAAGTGAATTCACCTCTGGAGTTGACGCCAGGACCATGTATATGTAAAGGCGTTCCGGTCAGAATTGATCGTTATAACTAATGAGTGGGCAGACTTGTTCTGTCAATTTAGGGTGGTACCGCGAATTTACCTCGTCCCTTTTTGGGAGCGAGGTTTTTTTATTTTTAAAATTAGGAGGGTTCCAAAATGGAAGCACGTTTAAAAGAGCTAAAGCAAAAAGCGTTAGAGCTTATTGAAGAAGCGAAAGAGCTAAAGGGCTTAAACGACGTACGCGTAGCGTATTTAGGAAAAAAAGGCCCAATTACAGAAGTATTACGCGGCATGGGAAAATTGTCAGCAGAAGAGCGTCCACGTATGGGAGCATTAGTAAATGAAGTGCGTGAAGCGATTCAAACGCGTTTAGATGACAAAATTAGTAACTTAGAAAAAGCAGTAATCGAAGCGAAATTAGCTACTGAAACAATCGATGTTACACTGCCAGGTCGTCCTGTTGAAACAGGTTGTCACCATCCGTTAACAGCTGTTGTTGAGCAAATTGAAGATGTATTCATCGGTATGGGTTATGAAGTAGCTGAAGGAACAGAAGTAGAAAAAGACTACTACAACTTCGAAGCACTAAACTTACCGAAAGATCACCCAGCGCGTGATATGCAAGATACATTCTACATTACAGAAGAAACGTTACTACGTACACATACATCTTCTGTGCAAGCACGTACGATGGAAAATAATAAAGAAAAAGGCCCAATCAAAATTATTTGTCCTGGTAAAGTGTATCGCCGTGATGACGACGATGCGACGCATTCACATCAGTTCATGCAAATTGAAGGTCTTGTAATTGATAAAAACATTCGTATGAGTGACTTAAAAGGTACACTGCAAGTATTCGTGAAAAAGATGTTCGGTGAAGATCGTGAAATCCGTCTTCGTCCAAGTTTCTTCCCATTCACAGAGCCATCTGTAGAGATGGATATTTCTTGTATGATGTGTCATGGCAAAGGTTGCGGCACTTGTAAAGGAACTGGCTGGATTGAAATTCTAGGCGCAGGTATGGTTCACCCGAACGTACTTGAAATGGCTGGTTATGATTCAAAAGAATATCAAGGTTTCGCATTCGGTATGGGCGCAGAGCGTATCGCAATGTTGAAATACGGAGTAGATGACATTCGTCATTTCTATACAAATGATGTACGTTTCTTACAACAATTCAAACGAGCGTAAGGGAAGGAGAGGATAAATATGTTCGTATCATATCGTTGGTTACAAGAGTATGTAGATATTAAAGATGTAACAGCACAAGAACTAGCAGACAAAATCACGAAAAGTGGTATTGAAGTAGAAGGCGTTGAAGTATTAAATAAAGGTGTAAAAGGTGTTGTAGTTGGTCACGTATTAGAATGTGAAAAACACCCAGAAGCTGATAAATTAAGCAAATGCTTAATCGATATCGGTGAAGAAGAGCCAGTTCAAATTATTTGTGGAGCTGCTAACATTGCAAAAGGTTTAAAAGTACCAGTTGCAAAAGTTGGTGCTGTACTTCCTGGTAACTTCAAAATTAAAAAAGCAAAACTACGTGGTGAAGCTTCTCACGGTATGGTTTGTGCTCTTCAAGAGCTTGGCATTGATGGAAAGTTAGTTTCAAAAGAATATGCAGATGGTATCTTCATCTTCCCAAGTGACGCTGAAGTTGGTGCAGATGCACTTGAAATTTTAAACTTACACGATGAAGTACTTGAGCTTGGTTTAACACCAAACCGTGCAGATTGCCTAAACATGTTAGGTGTTGCATATGAAGTAGCTGCTATTTATGGCCGCGAAGTAAAACTTCCAGCTATCGACTTACAAGAAACAGCAGAAAAAACTTCTGATTATATTTCTGTAAGTTTAGAAGCGAAAGAAGAAAACCCGTTATACATTGCAAAAATGGTTAAAAACGTAAAGATTGGTCCATCACCAATGTGGATGCAAACTCGTCTTATGGCAGCTGGCATTCGTCCAATTAGCAACGTAGTTGATATTACAAACTACATTTTAATGGAATACGGTCAACCGTTACATGCATTCGATTACGATAAATTAGGTTCAAAAGAAATCGTTGTTCGTCTTGCAAAAGAAGGCGAAAAAATTGAAACGTTAGATGATCAAGAGCGTACATTACAAAGCCACCATCTTGTAATTACAAACGGCACGAAAGCTTTAGCTGTTGCTGGTGTAATGGGCGGGGCGGATTCTGAAGTTACAAATGAGACAGTAAACGTTCTAATTGAGTCTGCATACTTTGCAGGTCAAACAGTACGTCGTACATCAAAAGACTTAGGTCTTCGTAGTGAATCAAGTGCACGTTTCGAAAAAGGAATCGATCCAACACGTACATTTGAAGCAATTCAACACGCAGCTGCTTTAATGGCGAAATATGCTGGCGGTGAAGCACTTGAAGGTGTAGTAGAAGCTGACAACTTACAAGTACAAGAGCGTACAGTATCTGTTACTGCTGAAAAAGTAAACCGTGTATTAGGTACAAATATTTCTGCGAGTGAAATGGGTACAATGTTCACAAACTTGAAATTCCCATTTACAGAAGTAGAAGGAACATTCCATGTAAATGTACCAGCACGTCGTCCTGATATTACAATTTCAGAAGACTTAGTAGAAGAAGTGGGCCGTCTATACGGTTATGACCACATTCCAGTTACATTACCTTCTGGAACGATGACTCGTGGTAAATTAACATCAGCACAAACGAAACGTCGTAAAGTACGCCGCTTCTTAGAGGGTGCTGGTTTATATGAAGCAATTACGTATTCATTAACAAGCGCTGACAAAGCGAAACAATATATGGTTGAGCCAAACGAAAAGGCGCCTGTAGGTCTTGCACTTCCAATGAGTGAAGAACGTAGCCAACTTCGTTTAAGCTTAGTACCGCAATTACTAGAAGCAGTTTCATACAATGTCGCTCGTAAAAACGACAGCGTTGCTTTATACGAAGTAGGTTCTATCTTCTTACCGACAGAAGAAGGAGAACTTCCGAAAGAAGAACAACATCTTGCAGGTGTTATGACAGGTCTTGCTCTTCACCATGCATGGCAAGGTGAGAAGAAAGTAGTAGACTTCTTCGTTGTGAAAGGTGTACTAGAAGGACTATTCGACGTGCTTGGCGTTTCAAATCAAATCACATATGCACCAGCAAAACGTGAAGGTATGCACCCAGGCCGTACAGCTGACATCGTATTAGATGGCGAAGTAATTGGTTTCATCGGTCAATTGCACCCAGAAGCAGAAAAACAATTAGATGTGAAAAATACATTCGTATTTGAATTATCTCTTGTAAAAGTATTCGGTGCAGACGCTGAGGAAACTTACTACTCAGCAATTCCACGTTTCCCATCTATGACACGTGACATGGCTGTTGTAGTAACAAAAGAAACAAAAGCTGGTGAAATGAAGCAAGTCATTGCTGAAGCTGGCGGAGAACTTCTGAAAGACGTAACACTATTCGACTTATACGAAGGTGAAAAAATGGAAGAAGGCAAGAAATCACTTGCATTCTCTATGACTTACTTCGATGCAGAACGTACATTAACAGACGAAGAAGTAACAGAAGCACATAACCGTGTACTAACAACGGTAGAAGAGAAATTCGGTGCGGAGTTACGTAAGTAATTAGAAAATTGCCGGATTCATTCCGGCAATTTTTTTATTGGATTGGTTGTCGGACACTGTCGGTAAGTCGATATATTACAAAAATCGCTCATATATTTTCCGACACCTTGCATCTTTCTCTCGAATGTAGTACATTAATTTTAGTTTAACAAAATGAAAGACGATGATAAGGAAAAGTAGTATATACTATAATCCAAAGCGAGTCAGGGACGGTGAGAGCCTGATGAGGCGGTATATGTGAAGAACACCTTGGAGTTGCTAACCGAAATTGAATTTTGTATTCAAGAGTAGACTTAGACGGGAATCCGGCCTGTTACAAACCGGGAAGTATGTATTACATACGAGTTAAAGTTGGTCTTTATGACAAATTGGGTGGTACCGCGAAGTTTAACCTTTCGTCCCTTTATGGATGAAAGGTTTTTTTGTATTTAAATATATGAGCAAAGGAGAATTTCACTATGGAAAACACATTAGTAAAAAGTCTGTATAGAGATACAGAAAAGTATGCAGATCAAACAGTACAAGTATCAGGGTGGATTCGTAACTTACGTGATTCAAAAGCATTTGGTTTCATCGAATTAAACGACGGTAGCTTCTTCAAAAGCGTTCAAATCGTTTTCGATACAGAATTAGAGAACTTCAAAGAAATTGCAAAACTTCCACTTAGCTCTTCAGTTAAAGTAGAAGGTAAAGTAATTGCAACGCCGGGAGCGAAGCAACCATTTGAAATTAAAGCAGAAAAAATTGATATCGAGGGCTTATCAGATTCTGATTACCCACTTCAAAAGAAGCGTCATACGTTTGAATACTTACGTACAATCGCTCACTTACGTCCAAGAACAAATGCATTCTCTGCAACGTTCCGCGTACGTTCTATCGCAGCATTTGCGATTCACCAATTCTTCCAAGAGCGTGGATTCGTACATGTCCACACACCAATCATCACTGGTAGTGATACAGAAGGTGCTGGCGAAATGTTCCGCGTAACAACGCAAGATTTAAATAACCTACCAAAAGGTGAAGACGGAAAAGTTGATGAGTCAAAAGACTTCTTCGGTAAAGAAACAAACTTAACAGTAAGTGGACAGCTGAACGCTGAAGCTTATGCATTAGCATTCCGTGATGTATACACATTCGGACCTACATTCCGTGCAGAAAACTCAAACACAACTCGTCACGCTGCTGAGTTCTGGATGGTTGAGCCTGAGATTGCATTCGCTGAACTAGGTGACGTAATGAACCTTACAGAAGATATGCTGAAATATGCAATGAAATACGTATTAGAGCATGCACCAGAAGAAATGGAATTCTTCAACAGCTTCGTTGATAAAACAGTTCTAGAGCGCATGAACAACGTAATCAACTCTGACTTCGGTCGCATCACATATACAGAAGCAATTAAAGTGCTTCAAGAATCAGGTGCTGACTTCAAATACCCAGTAGAATGGGGAATTGACTTACAAACAGAGCACGAAAGATACTTATCAGAAGAAATCTTCAAACGCCCTGTATTCGTAACTGACTATCCGAAAGACATTAAAGCATTCTACATGCGTTTAAATGAAGACGGTAAAACAGTAGCTGCTACGGACCTTCTAGTTCCTGGTATCGGCGAATTAATCGGCGGAAGCCAACGTGAAGAAAGAATGGACGTTTTAGTAGACAGAATTAAAGAATTAGGTATGAACGAAGAGGACTACTGGTGGTACTTAGAACTTAGAAAATACGGCGGTACAAAACACGCTGGATTCGGTCTAGGTTTCGAGCGCTTCCTAATGTACATCACTGGTATGGCTAACATCCGTGACGTAATTCCATTCCCAAGAACTCCAGGTTCTTCTGAATTCTAAAATATGAAAAAAGGCGAGAGGATTTCCTCTCGCTTTTTATTTTACATATTGTATAGTTTATTCCCTCGTAGCAAAAAGTAACGCGAAGGGGTGAATATAAATGAGTAAAAAAGTGAAAAAAGATCATTCAAGATCGGGCCTAGGTTCTCCAGAAGTTGAAGGACAAGGAACGACGACACATGAAACAGGTTCTCATAAAGTATCTTCATCAAATAAGAAGCAGAAACGAAGCTAACATAACAAAGGAGAGTCTTAAGGGCTCTCCTTTGTTATGTGTTACATCTTATTATCGTTAATTTCTTTTGTAATCTTATTAATGTCTTTGTCTAATCGATCTAAATAGAAAAACCACAGTAAACTTATGAACACGTAATAGATGGCCATCACGCCAAGATTATCAGATATATTTTCGAATGTGGATTTAGTAGTGAAAAAAGCTCCCCAAATTATAGAAATAGTGAGGTAAGAAAGTGGGCCTACGAGGTGTACGAAAGCATATAGTACCTTTTTAACTTTTACAGCGTTCATATGAAAAACCTCCTTTTTCTAATCATACATTCAAGTTCTTCACAGAAGTGTTGTAGTTTTGCTGGATTATGTATTAACAAGCGTGCATCGTGTTTCCCGATAAATCTTCGAATCCGAAAGTTTAATAAGAAAGATCGACCATAACGCTCTATTAAATCGTTGAACGCTGGTTGTTCACTTAGTAGCTGAATGTTTTCTCTAATTTCGAACTGTCTTTCGTGTGGATCGCCTAGTAAAATATTTAGAATCATTTGTAGAAGTAGCAATGTAGATCTCCTCCTATGTTAGAATAATCTGTATATTATAATTATAACAAAACTATAAGGACAATAGTAGGATGAAACAAAAAACAGGAGTTTGTAGGCTCCTGTTTTTGTCGATACTATTTTAATAAGCGAAGCGCCTTCTCCGTATTAGCGAAATGCAGTTTCACAAACTCGGGTAATCGTTCTTTACCAAGCTTTTGAATTAATTTAGCAGCAGCGATATCAACTTGTTTACCAGCACCTTTCGGAAGTGGCATACCAGCTTTTTTACTTAGTTCGTCAAACTGTTTTACGAATGAGTAGCGAGCTAAAATAGAAGCAGCGGCTACTGCTAAATGGACGCTTTCACCTTTCGTAGCGAAATAAACATTTTCACGCTGTACCTGTTTTTGTTTTGCTAAATATTTGTAGTATGTATCAGGTTGTGTGAATTGGTCGATTAAGACGCCTTCAGGTTTTGTAGGTGCCATTTTAGCTAATAAGTTTGTAATAGCTTTATTGTGTAGTAAAGCTTTTAGCTTACCTTGGTTGTTTCCTTTATCAAATAGCTCGTTATATTTTTCGTTATGAAGGACAAGAGAGCTATAAGGAACAACGTGTAGAAGTTGTTTCGCAATGGCAGTAATTTGATCGTCATTTAAGTTTTTAGAGTCTTTTACACCAAGTTCTTTTAGTAGTGGAATTTGCTTCGCATCCACATATACAGCAACGACTGTCATTGGTCCGAAGAAATCACCAGTACCAACTTCATCAGACCCTACAATAGACATTGTACTGATGGAAGCAGGCGGCGCATAACGGTGTGAATCGACAGATTTTTTTACAGCTGTTTTTGGTGTTTGAGAGACAGTTTGCCAACGAGAAGCTTCTGCTTCAGCGCGGCCTCCTTGGAACATTACTTTTCCAGATTTATACGCTGTAATCGTGCAAGATGGCACCTTTGCCATGAAGATTCCGCCTTGTGGAATTTTCGGGCTAAGCGAATGTTTATATTGTTGTTTCATGTCTTCAATTACTGTAGAATTTGTTTGAATTACGATAGAATTTGACATAATGGTCGCCCCTTTTTTTATATTGTTATTTTTATCATATCGGATTGTTCTTTCTGTTTCCATATTATGAAGGTTCATGGTATGATAAACTTTAGGATTCTGTACGTGATTGGAGGCCGGTGAGTTGTCACAACAAAAGGGAAAGAAAAGTCGAATTAATGTAGAAATCTATGGTCAGCAATATTCAGTTGTTGGCGATGAAAGTACAAGTCATATCCGCATGGTAGCAGCGATTGTGGATGATAAAATGCGCGAACTCAATGCCAAGAATCCTTCGCTTGACACGAGTAGACTAGCGGTATTGACGGCGGTAAACGTCATACACGATTACATAAAATTAAAAGAAGAACATGAGAAATTGAAAGAAAGTATGACAAAAAAAGGAATGGAATAACATGATTGATATTATTATCATTTTACTGCTTGTTATGGGATTTTTCCTCGGCTTACGCAGAGGGTTTATTCTGCAACTTGTAAAGTTAACAAGCTTTATTATCGCATACCTTGTTGCATACTGGTACTGTAAAGATTTAGCGCCAGCACTTGCGAAATTTATTCCGTATCCATTTGATAAAAACGTATCTGTTCCAGAATGGATTGATGCAAATAATATTGAGACAGTATTTTATCAAGCGCTTGCGTTTATCATATTGTTTATTATTACAAAAATAGCACTTTCATTACTTGGTAATTTGTTAAATATGTTTGCAGAAATACCGGTTTTAAAGCAAGTAAATGCGTTTGCGGGGGCAATCCTCGGATTTTTAGAAGTATATATTGTTTTGTTTGTCTTAATTATCATTGGAAACATTCTTCCGATTGAACAAGTACAAACACCATTACAAAAATCATCAATTAGCAAAATAATTGTAGACGATACACCGATTCTATCTGAAAAGGTGAAGGAACTATGGCAGACAGGTAGCAGAGTATAACTTCTCTTTTTTCGGAAAGAGAAGTTTTTTTCTATGAAAGAAAGGCGGGGTAATGATGAAAGTAAATAAAAAACAAGTTATCAAATTATTAGAGACAATCGGGCTTTTTATGGAACTAAAGGGTGCGAATCCATTTAAAATATCTGCATTTCGTAAAGCGGCAGCAGCATTAGAAAGTGACGATCGTAGTCTTTCTGAGATTGAAGATTTCACAAAGATTCCGGGCATCGGAAAAGGAACAGCAGCCGTTATTCAAGAATATATAGAATCGGGAACATCTGAAGTATTACAAGAACTTGAAAAAGAAGTACCGAGTAGCTTATTGCCGTTATTAAAACTACCAGGTCTTGGTGGTAAAAAGGTGGCTAAGTTATATAAAGAGCTAGGCGTTATTGATATGGAGACGTTAAAAGCTGCTTGTGAGGAAAATAAAGTACAAGCTTTAGCTGGTTTCGGTAAGAAGACAGAAGAGAAAATATTAGAAGCAATCGATCAAGTAGGCTCTCGTCCAGAGCGTTTACCAATTGCGATGGTATTGCCTATTGCCGGGGAAATAGAGGAGAAATTGTCGAATATTGCTGAAGTAATTCGTTTCTCTCGCGCTGGTAGTTTGCGCCGTGTTCGTGAAACAGTGAAAGATTTAGATTTTATCATTGCAACGACAGAACCAGCAGCGGTACGTGAGCATTTACTACAATTCGATAATATGATTGAGGTAATCGCAAGTGGGGATACGAAAGTTTCTGTTCGTCTTCAATATGAATATGATATTTCAATCGATTTCCGCTTAGTAAAACCAGAAGAGTTTATTACAACACTTCACCATTTCACAGGATCAAAAGACCATAACGTAAAAATGCGTCAAATCGCAAAAGATAAAGGCGAGAAAATTAGTGAGTACGGTGTAGAGAACTTAGAAACAGGTGAAGTGAAAACATTTGAGACTGAAGAAGACTTCTTTGCTCATTTCGGTCTACCATTTATTCCGCCAGAAGTGCGTGAAGATGGAAAAGAAATTGAATTAATTAAAGAGTATCCGAACTTAATTCAGTTTTCCGATATACAAGGTGATTTACATATGCATACAACTTGGAGTGACGGTGCTTTTTCTATTGAAGAAATGGTACAAGCGTGCCGTGCTCGTGGATATAAGTTTATGGCGATTACTGATCACTCGCAATACTTAAAAGTAGCGAATGGTTTAACGAAAGAGCGTCTTCGTGAGCAAGCGAAAGAAATTGAACGTATGAATGAAAAGTATCCAGACATTACAATTTTACGCGGAATTGAAATGGACATTTTACCAGATGCCTCGCTTGATTTTGATGATGAAGTATTAGAAGAATTAGACTATGTCATTGGAGCGATTCACTCTAGCTTCTCACAAGACCGTGAAACGATCATGAAGCGTCTGCGTACTGCACTTGAGAATAAACATGTCACAATGATTGCTCATCCGACAGGACGTCTTCTCGGGCGCCGTGAGGGTTATGATGTAGATACAGATTTATTAATTGAACTCGCAAAAGAGACAAATACAGTTTTAGAATTAAATGCGAATCCGAACCGTCTAGATTTAAGCGCGAAATTATTAAAACAAGCACAAGATGCTGGTGTAAAAGTAGCGATTAATACAGATGCTCATACACTTGAAATGTTAGAAGATATGGAAACAGGTGTAGCAGCAGCACGTAAAGGTTGGATTCAAAAAGATAACGTGATTAACACATGGGATATTGAACGTTTATTAGACTATATTAAACGTAATAAGTAACGCAAGGGGGACCTGCAACATGTTAGAAAGAACGTTGCGTGTATTAGAATACAATAAAGTAAAAGAACAATTACTTGAACATACAGCCTCTTCACTTGGCCGTGACAAAGTGAAGCATTTAGTGCCGAGCACTGATTTTGAAGAAATTGTAGAAATGCAAGATACAACGGATGAAGCAGCGAAAGTTATTCGTTTAAAAGGTAGTGCACCATTAGGTGGTATTACGGATATTCGCTCAAATGTGAAGCGTGCAAAAATTGGGAGTATGTTAAGTCCAAATGAATTACTTGATATTGCGAATACGATGTATGGTAGTCGTAATATGAAACGTTTCATTGAAGATATGGCTGATAACGGTGTCGAGCTTCCGATTTTAGAAACTCACGTCGCTCAAATTGTATCTTTATATGATTTAGAAAAGAAAATTACAAATTGTATCGGTGACGGCGGTGAAGTAGTCGATAGCGCAAGTGATAAACTGCGTGGTATTCGTACTCAAATTCGTACTGCGGAAAGCCGTATTCGTGAAAAATTAGAAAATATGACGCGCTCTTCAAATGCGCAAAAGATGCTGTCTGACTCGATTGTAACGATTCGTAACGAACGTTACGTAATCCCAGTAAAACAAGAATACCGCGGCGTATATGGTGGTATTGTTCACGATCAATCAGCTTCTGGACAAACGTTATTTATTGAACCGCAAGTCATTGTAGAATTAAATAACGCACTGCAAGAAGCTCGTGTGAAAGAGAAACAAGAAGTCGAACGCATCTTATTGATGTTAACAGAAGAAGTGGCAGTAGAAGCCGATATCGTTTTATCAAACGTAGAAGTAGTTGCGAATCTTGATTTCATTTTTGCGAAAGCTTTTTATGCAAAGCGAATTAAAGCAACGAAACCAATCGTAAATAACGAGCGTTATATGGATTTAAGACAAGCTCGCCATCCGCTAATCGATCCAGAAATTATTGTGCCAAATAACATTATGTTAGGTAAAGATTTCACGACAATTGTTATTACAGGACCGAATACAGGTGGTAAAACAGTTACGCTGAAAACAGTTGGTATTTGTGTTTTAATGGCGCAATCTGGTCTTCACATTCCAGTAATGGATGAGTCAGAGATTTGTGTGTTTAAAAATATATTTGCTGATATCGGTGATGAGCAATCGATTGAACAAAGTTTAAGTACGTTCTCCTCACATATGGTGAACATCGTTGATATTTTAGAAAAAGCTGATTTTGAAAGCTTAGTTTTATTCGATGAATTAGGTGCTGGAACAGACCCACAAGAAGGGGCTGCACTAGCAATTTCGATTTTAGATGAAGTATGTAATCGCGGTGCTCGCGTTGTTGCAACGACGCATTATCCAGAATTAAAAGCATACGGATATAACCGTGAGCAAGTTATTAATGCGAGTGTTGAGTTTGATGTAAATACATTAAGTCCAACTTATAAATTATTAATCGGTGTACCAGGCCGTAGTAATGCCTTTGAAATTTCGAAACGTCTTGGATTATCTGATCGCGTTATTGACCAAGCACGCAACCACATTAGTACAGATACGAATAAAATTGAAAATATGATTGCGAAGTTAGAAGAAAGCCAGAAGAACGCAGAGCGTGACTGGAACGAAGCAGAAGCACTTCGCAAACAATCTGAAAAACTTCATCGTGAATTACAACGTCAAATCATTGAATTTAACGAAGATCGCGATGAACGATTATTAAAAGCGCAAAAAGAAGGGGAAGAAAAAGTCGAAGCTGCAAAGAAAGAAGCAGAAGGCATTATTCAAGAACTTCGTCAATTGCGTAAAGCACAGCTTGCAAACGTGAAAGATCACGAGTTAATTGAAGCGAAGAGCCGTCTAGAAGGCGCAGCACCAGAGCTTGTTAAGAAACAAAAAGTAAACGTGAAAAACACTGCGCCGAAGCAACAGTTACGTGCAGGTGATGAAGTAAAAGTATTAACGTTCGGTCAAAAAGGTCAATTACTTGAAAAAGTAAGCGATACTGAGTGGAGCGTACAAATCGGTATTCTGAAGATGAAAGTAAAAGAATCTAACATGGAATACATTAACACACCGAAGCAAACAGAGAAAAAAGCAGTTGCAACGGTAAAAGGTAGAGACTATCACGTTTCATTAGAACTTGACCTTCGTGGTGAACGATTTGAAAATGCAATGGCGCGCGTTGAGAAATACTTAGACGATGCCCAGCTTGCAAGCTATCCTCGCGTATCAATTATTCACGGTAAGGGGACAGGAGCACTTCGCCAAGGTGTACAAGATTACTTGAAGAAGCATCGCGGTGTAAAAACCTTCCGTTACGGCGACATGGGCGAGGGAGGCCTAGGCGTAACAGTTGTCGAATTAAAATAGAAAACAACGAAACAAAGGGGAAACCATTATATGTTTATGGACAAACTTGCAAAAGTATTGTTAGCTTGTTGCGGAATATTTTTGGTGATTGGGGTTATTTATTTAGTTGTTTTTGCGAAGTGAAAAAGCGTCAATCGTTGCAGAATTATATTGCCATAGATTGACGCTTTTAATATATGTGAAAAGGAATAGAACATGAAAATCAACCAATACATAAGCGAAGCAAAATCATGCTCCAGACGTGAAACAGATCGCCTCATTAAAGCTGGACGCGTGGCTATTAATGGTGAAATATGTACGCACGGTGAACTTGTGAGCGATGGTGATGTTGTAACGATTGATGGGCAAGTTATTGTAAAAGAAGAGAAAGAAAAGGTGTACATAGCCTTTCATAAACCAGTCGGAATTACTTGTACAGCAGCTGATCATATTGAAGATAATATTATTGATTATATCAATTATCCAGAGCGAATCTTTCCAGTTGGACGATTAGATAAAGCATCGGAAGGACTTATCTTATTAACGAATGACGGCGGCATTGCGAATCGAATTTTACATGGTGATCATGAGCACGAGAAGGAATATGTTGTCACAGTCGATAAACCTTTTACGGACTGGTTTATTGATGAGATGTCCAGCGGTGTAAAGATTAAAGATGGAATGACGAAGCCGTGCAAAGTGACAAGAGTCGATCAATCAACATTTCGTATCGTTTTAACGCAAGGAATGAACAGGCAAATTCGTAGAATGAGTCGAGCTTTCGGGTTTACTGTAATAAAGCTAAAGCGAGTACGCATTATGAATATAGAGCTAAATGAGCTTGAAGTTGGAAAGTGGCGGAGCGTTACAGCTGAAGAGTTAGAAATTTTAATAGGGCAGTTATAGGGAGGGAAAATTTTCTCCCTATATTTTTTTTGTCAGAAAAAATAAAACTATTGATTTTTTAAAAAATAGCCCATATAATAAAAAACAACAAGTTTCGACAAGATATTTTATAAAAGTAATGATGAGGACATGAGTTGTATTTTACGATTCTCAGAGAGGGAAGCCTTAGGCTGTGAGCTTCCTAATACGAAAAGACAAGCTTACCACCTCTAAACTTCAAGAGTGAACTGCATACATGATGCATTGTAATTCTTGGCGGATAAAACCGTTATCAATTTACACGAGCTATAAAATGAGCTTATTTCGTTATAAATTCATTTTATTAGAATAAGGGTGGAACCACGATTTCAACACTCGTCCCTTTGTTAGGGACGGGTGTTTTTTGCGTTCTTTTACGGGGAAGTATGCTTGAAAGAGGATATGTGACGGATTTTAATTCAGAATATTTTGTTAATTTATTATTTTAGGAGGTTAGTAGAAATGAAATCATCTTTAAAGTTTTCGGAGATGTTTGCAATAAGTTTAATGTTATTTGCACTGTTTTTTGGTGCAGGTAATATGATTTTTCCACCAGCGTTAGGGCAAGGTGCTGGAACGGACGTATGGATCGCGCTGTTTGGTTTTATCGTAACAGGCGTTGGACTACCTTTATTAGGAGTAATTGTTATAGCTTTAAAGGGAGATATTAATGAGCTAGCAGGACGTGTACATCCTATATTCGCACTTGTTTTTATCACTGCAATTTATTTATGTTTAGGCGTATTCGTAAGTGTGCCGCGTACAGGAACAGTAGCTTATGAGATGAGTGTTGCACCGTTTTTACCAAGTGAGATAGCTGGTCAGTCATATCCACTTGTTATCTTTACACTTATTTTCTTTGCAGTCACTTTCTATTTAGCTTTAAATCCTTCGAAATTAGTGGGTCGTATTGGTAAGGTGCTAACTCCAATATTATTAGCTGTTATTGCAATTATCGTAGGTAAAGCACTTATTACACCAATTGGAGAATTTGGTGCACCGACAGAAGCGTATAGTGCTCCTCTCTTTAAAGGATTTATTGATGGATATTTAACTTTAGATGGACTTGCAGCACTGGTATTCGGAAATGTTGTAATTCATGCGTTAAAAGAAAAAGGAATTACAAATAAAAACAGTATTGCAAAAGTAACAATCTTTGCAGGATTTATTGCAGCGCTTGGTCTACTACTTGTGTATTTAGCACTTGCTTATCTTGGAGCTTCTAGTGTGTCACTTGGAATGGGCGCAAACGGAGGAATTATTTTAACAAATGTCGTGAATCATTTATTTGGTAGCTACGGAACTTTATTACTAGGGATCGCAATTACAGCAGCATGTTTAACAACTTCTGTAGGTATTGTTGCAGCTTGTGGTGATTACTTCTCTTCCTTATTACCAAAGCTTTCTTATCAAAAAGTCGTTTTCATTTTCTGTGTATTAGCATTTATGGTAGCAAATCTTGGGTTAACTCAGTTAAATGCATTAGCATTACCAATCTTAATCGCAATTTATCCAATTGGAATCGTACTTATCGTATTATCACTTGTTGAAAACTACGTTCGTCTTCCATTAGCGATGTATGTGGGCGGGATTGTAGGAGCATTTGCAATAAGTTTCTTTGATGGATTACACAATGCAAACCTTCAAATTGCAGCGCTAGCACCTATTTTAGATAAGATTCCATTATATAGTGTAGGAATTGGTTGGTTAGTTCCAGGCATAATCGGTATAGGATTTGGTTATATAGTTTCTAAGTTTCAAAAGCAGGAAATTGCTGTAGAAAAATAGAGAAAAGAGGCTTTCTATTATAGAAAGTCTCTTTTTTTGTAAAAAAAGCCGCATATAGAGAAATTCAGATATTAAAAATTTTATACGTAATATAGTTGACAAAAAAATTATGAGTAGGCTAAGATTGACTTAGTTGTGGAAATATTGGAAGGGAAGTGAGGGAAAAGGGGTTTCTATAACTATAGTGTTGTTGTGGGAAGAGGTGAAAGAAGAGGAGAAGAGATAGTTTATTTTTTTTGATTTGAATTGAGAATGATAATCAATAAATGCGTTTTATCATTTTTTCTCAGTTTCTATGCCTTCGTATAAGGAATAGGGTGAGATATTATTTTTAATATTAAATGAGAATGATAATCAATAATACTTATGTTACATAAAAGAATGCTAATTAAATAATAGGTAGAAGAGATTATTTTTTTCTTATAAATTGAGAATAATTATCATTTTCAAAAAGTGAAATGAAAGATAAGCAAGGAGGAAACAAGAAAAATGAAAAAGGTTTCTGTATTACCCGCTTTTATTATAACGTTCGTATGTATGCTAGCTTTTCTTGTAATGCCATACGGGAATGCTTCAGCAAAACTAGCTGATGGTACTTACGATATTAATTACGTAATTCAAAAAGCGGAAAATGATTCAGCTTCAATGGCAAATGACTATTTTGAAAAGCCGGCAAAATTAATAGTGAAAAACGGTGAGATGAGAGTACAAGTTCCGATGAATCATAGTGCTTGGATTACAGAATTTAAAGCACCAGAGAATGGGAATTTTGTTGATGCGAAAGCTGTTAGTAAAGATGAATCGGCAGATAAAAGAACAGTAGAGTTTAAAGTAGATGATTTATCCAAACCGGCAGCTGTAAAAATTCATGTTGTTGTACCAAATGCAAACTATGACCACCACTACACAATTCGTTTTGCTTTTGATGCAAATGTAAAAGCTGTAGGTGGCGATAACGGCGTAGCTGCTACAACAAAAAATAATGATCAAGCGAAAACAGATACACAAGTAAAAGAAGAGAAAACAAAAGTAGAGAGTAAGGAAACAGCTAAAGAAGTGAACAAAGAAACAAAAAATGAAAATGGAAAAGCTGAAAAAACAGATAACCCAAAAACAGGCGATGAAGCACGTATTGGATTGTTTGTAGCGTTAATTCTTATTTCAGGTGCTTTCTTAATTCGTAAAGTGAAGTTGAGTAAATAAATCTTTTGAAGGGTGATGAATATATGTTTAAACAATTTAAAATGATTATTGCTGTATTTGCTGTTTTATTTACGTTTATCGCAACACTAGGTTTACAAGATGCAAAGGCTGCTACAAAACTAGCTAATGGAAAATATAATATTGCTTTTACTGTATGGAAAGGCGATAAAGATGAATCGTCTAGAATGAATAGTTATTTTGAAAGCCCAGCAACATTAACAGTTAAAAATGGAAAACAATATGTTTCATTTAAAGTGAAAGATAGTGCTTCTATTAAAAGTTTCCAAGTAGAAAAAGATGGTCAATTTGTAGAAACAAACGTGTTAAGTGAAAACAAAAAAGATAATACTAGAGTAGTAGAATTTGAAGTTGCTGACTTGTCAAAAAAACTAAATGGAAAGGTGAAAATTAATATTCCAATTATTAATTATAATGCTTCATATGATATTCGCTTTGTATTTGATGGGAGCAGTATTAAATAATTTTCAAAAGGGAGAGTCGTTCCATTGAACAGGTATACAAAAATTATTGTTGCTATGTTTTTAATGATATTTACATTCGTATCAACATTACAACCACTTGCAGTTCAAGCAGCTACCAAGTTGGCTGACGGTGAATATTCAATTGGGTTCAAAGTTTTAAAAGATACATCAGATGAAGAATCGATGATGAATCAATATTCAGTAAGCCCAGGGACTTTAAAAGTGAAGGATGGGAAAAAGAAAGTATCCTTTACATTAACGAATAGTTCATGGATTACGAAGTTTGAAACAGAAAAAGCAGGTAAGCTAGTTGCGACAAATATAATTAGTGAAGATAAAGAAAAAGATACAAGAGTAGTAGAATTTGATGTAGAAGATGTAGAGAAGGTATTAAATGCAAAAGTAAAAGTAGATATTGATTTTTTAAATTATCATCATGAGTACGACGTTCGTATTGCATTTGATCAAAATAGTATTACACCAATTCATGTGGAACAACCAAATGAAAAAGAGGACCCAGCTAATAAGCCAGATCCAAATGAAAAACCGGATCCAAGTCAGAAGCCCGACCAAAAGCCTGACCCAGATCAACAACCAAATTCTAACACAATTACAGATGGTGCGTACAGCATTCCATTTAAAGTGTTAAAAAATCAAACAGATGAAGAATCTAAGATGAATACTTACATGGTAAATCCAGGAGTATTAAAAGTAGAAAACGGTAAGAAAAAAGCAATTGTAACATTAAAAAGTAGCTCATTAATTAAAAATTTCCAAACGGAAAAAGATGGCGCATTTGTTGATGCAAAAGTAGTGAGTGAGGATAAGGAAAAAGATACAAGAGTAGTAGAGTTTGAAGTAAACGATTTATCTAAAAAACTAAATACAAAAGTATTTATCGAAATGGCATCAAGAAATTATAAGCAAACGCATGATGTACAACTTTTATTTGAACAAGATAAACTTGAACAAATTAAAAATGAAGAGAAACAACCAGAAGTAGAAAAACCGGAAGCAGAAAAACCGGAAGCAGAAAAAACAGAAGTAGAAAAACCGGAAGTAGAAAAACCGGAAGTAGAAAAACCAGAAGTAGAAAAACCGGAAGCAGAAAAACCAGATGAAAATAAAAAACCAGATGCTGAAACAATTAAAGATGGTGAATACAGCATCAATTTCAAAGCATTAAAAGATCAAACAGACGAAATTTCAATGATGAACACATATACAAAAAGTCCAGGTGTGCTAAAAGTAAAAGATGGTAAGAAGTATGTATCATTTACGTTAACGAACAGTTCTTGGATTACAAAATTTGAATTTGAGAAAAATGGTTCGTTTGTTGATGCACATGTAATAAGTGAAGATAAAAAAGCTGATACACGCGTAGTGGAAGTAGAAGTACCAGATTTATCAAAAAAGTTAAATGCAAAAGTAAAAGTAGATATCGATTCAATGAATTATCACCATTTTTACGATATTCAATTTGCATTTGATAAAGGTAGCATTAAGCCGTTAGATAGCCAAGGCGGAAACAACAACCAAGGCGGAAACAACAACCAAGGCGGAAACAACAACCAAGGCGGAAACGACAACCAAGGCGGAAACGACAACCAAGGTGAAAACGACAACCAAGGTGGAAACAACAACCAAGATGAAAATAATAAACCGAGAGTAATAGTTGATCCGGAAAATTTAGTAGATGGCCAATATGATATTACATTTAAAGTATTAAAAGATAAAACAGATGAGATTTCAAAGATGAATGACTATGTTGTAAATCCAGCGAAATTAATCGTAAAAGATGGTAAAAAATATATTGAGATGACGCTGAAAAATAGTGCGTGGATTACGAAATTCCAAGCGGAAAACAATGAACTATTCGCTGATGCGAAAGTAGTAAGCGAAGATAAAAATGCAAATACGCGAGTAGTACAGTTTGAAGTAGAAGATCTATTTAAAAAATTAAACGCAAAAGTAAAGGTAGACATCGATGAGATGAACTACCATCATTTCTACGATGTACAAATTCAATTTGATACAAATAATATCGGCGCGTTAGGAACTATTAAAGAGGAACCGAAAAATGAACCGAAAAATCCAGTGACTACACCGAAAGTAGATAATGTAAAAACAGTAGGTACTCCTGATTTTAACCGAAATGCAGATGGTCAGAAGAAAAAAGAAGATACAAAAAATGATTCAAAAAAAGAGAAAAACTCAAAAACTGCAGATACAGCACAACTTGGTTTATACATGGTGTTACTGCTAGGTTCACTTGCTTTACTAGTTCGTAAATATAGAGCAGGTAGATTGTAATTTTTGGAGTCTTGATGCATGTTCGCGTGCATCAAGACTTGTTTCATATTGTATGGAAAGGAGTGGTGATTGAGAGTGAAGAAAATTGCAAGTGTACTAATGGCTATCATTTTGTTAATGGGTATAGCCGGGTGCTCATCACCAAAAAAAGAATCAGCAAAGCAGGTAAAGAGTGAAAGTAAAGAGCACGTTGTTGCAACAACAGTGGCTGTTACTGAAATTATGGATGCGTTAGAAGTAGATTTAGTCGGCGTTCCAACAAGTTCTAAAACTTTACCGAAGCGATATAAAGGTTTACCTGAAGTTGGGAATCCAATGAGTCCAGATATGGAAAAGGTAAAGTCATTAAAGCCTTCAGAAGTGTTATCTGTGACAACACTTGAATATGAATTAAAGCCAGTTTTTGATGGTGTGGGTATGAAAGCAAACTTTTTAGATTTAACGAGTTTGAAAAATATGCAAAGTTCTATTAGCGATTTAGGTAAGAAATATGGGCGTGAAAAACAGGCCGAAGCAGTAGTAACTAAATTAGATAAAAAGGTTGCTAGCATTCAAAAAGAAGTAAAAGGAAAGAAAGAACCGACAGTGCTTATTTTATTAGGTGTGCCGGGAAGTTATTTAGTAGCAACAGAGCATTCTTATATTGGAGATTTAGTGAAACAACTAGGTGGTAAAAATATTGTGCAAGGTGAACAAGTAGAATATTTAGCTTCTAATACAGAGTATTTAAAGAAAGCTGATCCAGATATTATTTTACGAGCAGCTCATGGTATGCCTGATGAAGTTGTAAAAATGTTTGATAAAGAATTTAAAACAAATGATATTTGGAAACACTTTGCTGCGGTTAAAAATAACCGTGTTTACGATTTAGAAGAGCGTTTATTTGGAACGACAGGTAATTTAGCAGCAATTGAAGCATTAGATGAATTGAAAAAAATGATGTATCCGTGATGCATTTTAATATAAAGGAAGAGTAGAATGAATAAAAAAACTTGGAGTTTCCTCATTGTTACTGCATTGCTTATTGTTATGACATCATTGTCAGCGATGAAAGGTAGTTTAGAAGTAGGTATTGTTGAACTTGTACAAGGGATATTTACAGGTGGAAATGAAGATGTTGAAGTCATTAAAGATTTACGTTTTCCGCGTATTATTATTGCGTTGTTCACTGGAGCGGCTCTCGCTGTTTCAGGTGTGCTTTTTCAAGCTGTTATGAAAAATCCACTCGCTGATGCTGGGGTAATCGGTATATCTTCAGGAGCAAGTTTTATGACACTCGTTATTATTACGTTGTTCCCGCAATTCTTTTTCTGGACACCCGTATTCGCCTTTTTAGGTGGTGCGCTTGCATGTTATCTCGTTTATTCGTTTTCATGGAAATCAGGATTAAGCCCGCTTCGCATTATTTTAATTGGTATTGCCATTAATGCAATGTTTACTGGATTAAATGAATCATTCGTTACGATTTGTGGATATTTTATTAAGAGTATTAAGCAAACGACGACTTCTAACATAACAATGAAGACGTGGGGCGATGTAGAAATAATGGTGACTTATGGAACGATTGGTCTTATTCTTGCTCTGTTCGTAGGAGCTTGGTGTAACTTATTATCGCTACAAGATAAGACTGCGAAAAACTTAGGCTTGCACGTGACGAGAGTTCGTCTTATTATTTCTGCCATTGCAGTACTCTTAGCGGCAGTATCAACAGCGATTGTAGGTGTTATTGCTTTTGTAGGATTACTAGTTCCGCATATTTCAAGACAATTAGTCGGTTCAGACCATAAAGTATTAATTCCATTTTCTGCTCTTGCAGGGGCGTTATTAATTTTGACGGCAGATACGATTGGAAGGTTAATTGTGCCACCTAACGAAATTCCAGCAGCAACAATTATGGCGGTTATTGGTGGTCCATTCTTAATATTCTTGCTTGGAAAGAGTGATAAAGTTCATGGAAATTAAAAATGTAACCTTTTCATACGATAACGTAACAAATCGATTAAAGTCTGTTAGTAGTGAAATAGAAATTGGGAAAATTACAACAATCATTGGACCGAATGGATGTGGGAAATCAACATTACTTAGTGTCATGTCTAGAAACCACGCTCCTAGCAGTGGAGAAGTAATACTTGATGGGAAAGCGATTAGTGAATATAAACCGAAAGAGTTTGCTAGAAAACTAGCGGTTGTCCATCAACAAAATGAGGCTCCAGCAGATATTACAGTGGAAAAGCTAATAAGCTTCGGGCGTATGCCATATAAAAATATATTCTCTCCGCAAACAGATGAAGATAGAGAAGCGATTGAGCGTGCGCTAGTATGTACGAATTTACAAAGTAAGCGTGATAAGCCAATTTATGCTTTATCTGGTGGAGAGAGGCAGCGAGTTTGGATCGCAATGACATTAGCTCAAAATACACCAATGCTCTTCTTAGATGAGCCGACCACATATTTAGATATTTACTATCAGCTAGAAATATTAGAGTTAGTGAAAGAGTTAAATGAAGTGCATGGACTAACGATTGTAATGGTATTACATGATATTAATCAAGCCATTCGTTATAGCGACCATATTATCGTTATGAAAGATGGAGAAATCATTACGAAAGGTAATCCTAATGATGTAATAACAGAAGAAATGATTAAAGCAATATATGGTGTAGATGTCATTGTAAAGCAGGATGAAGATACCGGATTGTACATGGTACCTATGGGAATCTAAAGGCTGAGCATAATCCGTTTTGAGGTGATAATTTGAATAGTAAGAAAGGACGGAAAAAGAATTCTTTTTTTCAACGCATACTTACAATTGTGTTTTTAGGAATCTTTTTCTATTCAATGTATGAGTTGGGCGGGATTTTCATGGATTATTATGAAAATCGTAAAGTAATGGCTGAGGCACAACATATTTATAAAAGAAGTCCAATGGAAGAAAAATCAGAAGATGGAGAGGTACGTAAACAGTTTCAGGATCTCCAGAAAATTAATCCAGAGATAGTCGGATGGATTACGATGGATGATACACAAATTAATTATCCAATCGTTCAAGCAAAAGATAATGATTACTATTTATTTCGTAATTATAAAGGTGAAGATATGAGAGCGGGAAGCATTTTTATGGACCATCGTAATGATGTGAAATCTCAAAATCGAAATACGATTTTATATGGCCATCGTATGAAAGACGGTTCTATGTTTGGTAGTTTAAAAAAGATGTTGGATGAAGACTTTTTTATGTCTCATCGTAAATTATATTACGATACATTATTTGAAGGATACGACGTGGAAGTTTTTTCAGTATACACGACAACAACGGACTTTTATTACATTGAAACGGATTTTGAAAATGATGCAGCATATACATCGTTCTTAAAGGAAATTCAAGAAAAATCACTGTACAAAACGGATACGGAATTGACGGCTAATGATGAAATCGTAACACTTTCTACTTGTGACTATGCGCTTGATCCAGAGGCTGGAAGGCTAGTTGTACACGCAAAATTAATAAAAAGAAATTAAAGAAAAAAGTATAGAATATGAGAAGTGATAGATAACGCTTCTCATATTCTATACTTTAAAAAAGGACTGTTTTTACTGTGCTGCAGCCATTGGCATACGTACAACTTTTACATCATAGTAAGCAATTTTATTATCAAGAATATATTCTGGCATTCCGCCTTGATGTGAGTGAGCATCTTTAAATGCAGCGCTCTTTGTCCAACCTTGGAAATCTTCTTTTGCATTCCAGCGAGTGCTAATTGTTACTTCATCATAATCAACTGTATTTTGCGTTAAAAGAACTTCTAGACCTAAAAAGCCTGGCATCGTTTCAACTTTACCTACTTTATTAAAACGCTCAATTAATGTATGTCCATTTCCCTTTGTAATTTTAGCTGTATTTGTAACGATAATCATGTTTATTCCTCCTATAAATATAGCCTTTATTTTCGAGAACTCATATACATTAAATGATAATGAAAATCATTATCATTGTCAATGCTAAATGTGAAATATAAAAGTTTTTTATATTATATTGGACAGTAAGATTTCCAGTTCAAAATGTAGTAAATATGTGGCAGTTAAGCGAGAGAATGAGCGAGTTGTACTAGCAAAGCAATAATATGGTATAGTGAAACGAGGCTGTTTTTTCAGTCTCGTTTTTTAAATGCTTCCTGTAGAGAAAGCATGCAAATGGAAAGGAAGTTATTATATGCGATCAGAAGTAACTGTAAAAATAAAACCGAAATTTATAAAAGAAATTAAAAGTGGATATCCGCTTATTTTAAAAGATGCGATTCAAAATTTAAATGATGTTCGTGAAGAAGGAACAATCATTAAAGTAGTAGATGAGAAGAACCAATTTATCGGAAAAGGCTATTATGGAAAACAAAATAAAGGGTACGGCTGGATTTTAACGAGAAAAGAGAGTGAACAAATTAATCAATCTTTCTTTGAAAGTAAAATCAAATCTGCCTTACATAAACGAAAGCAATTTTACAAATCAAGTGATACGACAGCATTCCGTGTGGTGAATGGTGAAGGTGATGGTCTTGGAGGACTAATTATCGATTATTATGATGGCTATTATGTAGTAAGTTGGTATAGTGAAGGGATTTATACTTTCAGAGATGAGATTATAGCCGCTCTTCAAAAAGTAGCAAACTTTAAAGGTATTTATGAGAAAAAGCGTTTTGATACGAAAGGGAAATATATTGAGGGGGATGATTTCGTAGCAGGAGAGCGCGGCGAGTTCCCACTTATCGTAAAAGAGAACGGTGTAAACTTTGCGGTTTATTTAAATGATGGGGCAATGGTTGGGGTATTTTTAGATCAACGTAACGTTCGAAAACAAATTCGTGATAAATATGCAAAAGGAAGAACAGTGTTAAATATGTTCTCTTATACAGGTGCTTTCTCTGTATTTGCAGCTCTTGGCGGAGCGAGTAAAACGACGAGTGTTGACCTTGCAAATCGTAGTTTAAGTAAAACGATTGAGCAGTTTAGTGTAAATGAAGTTGATTATGAAGCGCAAGATATTATTGTAGAAGATGTATTTCTTTACTTCAAATATGCAGCGAAGAAAAAAATGAAATTTGATATGGTCGTACTTGATCCTCCAAGCTTTGCACGCTCAAAAAAATATACATTTAGTGCAGCAAAAGATTATAAAAATTTATTAAAAGAAACAATTGCTATTACAGAAAATAACGGTATTATCGTTGCTTCTACAAACTGTAGCGCATTCGATATGAAAAAGTTTAAAGGCTTTATCGATACAGCCTTTAAAGAAATGAATGGCAAATATAAAATATTAGAAGAACATTCTTTACCAGAAGATTTCCGTACCATTGATCAATTTAAAGAAGGAGACTACTTAAAAGTAGTTTTCATCGAGAAAATTAAAGGTTAATAAAGAAAAGGAGCTCGAGTTTACTTGAGCTCCTTTTCTTATTGAACGATATTTTGTACTCTACCGACTTGCCCGTCCTGCAATCGTACTTTAATGCCATGCGGATGGGAAGGGGAGTTTGTTAAAATATCTTTTACAATTCCACGTGTTAATTTGCCTGTTCGTTGATCTTGTTTTAATACAATATCAACTTCAAGACCGGGGGCGATATTAGAACGTTTTTGTCCGTTCATTTATACACCTGTACGTCTACGTTGGTTGTTTGTTTTCTTTGTTTGTTGGTTTTGTAATTTTTTTGTTTCTTGGCTTTGATTTTTTGCATTTTGACCATTTCCATTTCCTTGCTTTTTCTTAGCAAGTTGTTCACGCATTAAATCAGCTAAGCTTACTTTTTTGTTTTCTGACATGATAAGTCTCCTTTATATAAAGTTAATTATGAACAATCGTAGTGAATTTCATCATATCATTGTTAAGGAAGGAAGGGAAGTTGGTTTGAAAATTCATATAATTGTTTCCAGTCTGTAGTAGTTACGATACAATTGGATTGTTAACGTTTGTAAAAAGGGGATAGACATATGTCACATCATATTTTATTAGTTGAAGATGATATCTCAATTCAAGAGATGGTGGAAAAGTATTTAATAAAGGAAGGCTTTCAAGTTACGATTGCGTCTGATGGAGAAGAAGGCGTGAACACATATTTAAAAGGTTCATTTGATTTGATTATCCTTGACATTATGATGCCAAAGCTAGATGGCTTAGAGGTTGTACGAATCATTCGAGAAAAAAGTGCAGTTCCGATTTTAATGATGTCGGCAAAAGATACAGATGTTGATAAAGCTGTTGGATTAGGACTTGGAGCAGATGATTACATTTGTAAGCCGTTTTCTATGATTGAATTGGCTGCACGTGTAAAAGCAGGTATTCGGAGGTCTACGAAATACTCGGCTACAGAAACAATAGAAAAAATGATTCAAATTGGTGATTTAACAATTGATCCAATTAATTTTACTGTAGAAAAAAACGGGAAGCCTCTCAAACTTACTTTAAAAGAATTTGAGATTTTAAAGCTATTCGTAAAGAACCAAAATCGTGTATTTACGAAAGCGCAAATATATACGTTAGTTTGGAATGAAGAGTATTACGGTGACGATAACGTTATTAATGTTCATATGAGAAGATTGCGTGAGAAAATCGAAAGTGATCCATCTAATCCAGAATATATTAAAACGCTATGGGGCATCGGCTATAAGCTGGAAGTGATGTAATATGATCAATTTGTTAATAGGTATTATTTTTATATTGTTATGTGTTATTTATATGCAATATAAAATGAGAAAAAATAGTAGTAAAAATTTACGATACACATATGAAAAGTTAGAAAGTATTGTAAATGAAAAAACAGGTGAGACGTTACTCGTTATGACAGATGATCTAGAATTGCAAAAATTATTAGTGGCGATTAATCAATTATTAGATGCAAAACAGAAAACGAATGCAGATCATGCAAAAGTAGAAATTTCGATGAGAAAAATGCTTTCAAATATTTCGCATGACTTGAAAACACCACTAACAGTTATTCTTGGATATACAGAAATGTTAAATAAGGATAAAACGATAAATAAAGAAGAACAACAAATATTACTTGAGAAAGTGCATACGAAAACACTAGAAGTGATGGAATTAATTCATAAGTTTTTTGATTTAGCGAAATTAGAATCTGGTGACAAAGCAATTGAAATGACAAAAATAAATATGAATGAAGTTTGCCGCGAGAAGATTTTATCATTTTATGATTTAGTGACGTCGAAAGGTTTTCAAGTTCATATTGATATACCAGAAAGAAATATATATGCACTTGGAAATGTAGAAGTATTAGGTAGGGTATTGAATAATTTAATATCAAATGCAATTACATATGGAGACGATGGAAAGGCACTCGGTATGACGTTAAGAGATGATGACACGGGCGTGTATATAGATGTATGGGATAAAGGAAAAGGGATTGATGAATCTCATATTGATAAAGTGTTTGAGCGTATGTACACACTTGAAGATTCAAGAAATAGATTGTACCAAGGAAGCGGTCTAGGATTAACGATTACGAAACGGCTTGTGGAAGCGATGGACGGAAAAATTCATCTTTCTAGTAAACCGTATGAAAAAACAATTTTTACAATTGCATTAACAAAGATACAGTTTTAGCTTGTAGAGCAGTAGATTCTACAAGCTTTTTTTCAGCGTAAGGAATTTGTAAGAAACGGGTAAGAAAAAAGAGATTTCCGTTGTCTATTATAGAAATATAGAGTATTGCGAAAGGGGAAAGTAACATGACATATATATTAAAAATAAACCAGTTAACGAAAGTGTTTAAAGGGAAAGAAGTTATTTCCGGTGTTAACATGCATGTGAAAAAAGGAGAAATTTACGGTTTTTTAGGACCAAACGGTGCTGGTAAAACAACGATTATGAAAATGATTACAAATTTAATAAAACCGACGAGTGGTGATATTGAAATCTTCGGTGAGAAATTAACAGATACATCTTATGAAGTATTAAAAAGAATGGGGACAATTATTGAATACCCAATCTTTTATGATAAATTAACGGCGAAAGAAAACTTAGACCTACATTGTGAATACATGGGCTACTACGATAAAAATGCAATTGACCATGCTTTACATTTAGTGAAACTACAAGGGGTAGATAATAAAAAAGTAAAAGATTTTTCATTAGGAATGAAACAACGACTCGGTATTGCAAGAGCAATCGTGACAAAGCCAGAATTGCTCATTTTAGATGAACCAATTAACGGTTTAGATCCAATTGGTATTAAAGAGTTACGAGACTTATTTAAAATGCTCTGCAAAGAATATGGCATTACATTATTAGTTTCTAGTCATATTTTAGGTGAAATGGAACTAATGGCCGATACAATTGGTGTGATTCAAAATGGAAAACTAATAAAAGAAGTTTCAATGAAGAGTATTAACGGAAAACAAACAGAGTACATTGAAATCACTGTTCCTGATGTGAAACGTGCAGCTTATATTTTAGAAGATAAACTTGGTATAAAAAACTACAAAATAATGAGTGGAACCATGATTCGTGTGTATGATACGTTAGCGTCTCAGCAGGCCATTTCAAAAGCACTTATTATGAACGATGTGGAAATTGAAAGTATTAATAAGAAACATAGTTCCTTAGAAGAATATTTCTTAAATGTAATGGATGGAGAGGGCATTCATGCTTAATGGATTGTTAGTGAATCTACTAAGTGGATTGATCGTAATGTTCATAAGTGGGATTTTATATTATAGAAAACCTGAGCGGAAATGGTTGTTAATTCTAATAGTAATAGGAATGTTAAGCTTCGTTACTGCTGGAATTAGAATGTTAGCAGCATAAAGACAGTTATATAAAGAATGGAGGAGTGGTTTGTATGCTTAGATTAATGAAGCTCGAATGGAAGAAACATAAATTATCTAGTTACTTTAAAGGGGTAGCAATTTGTATTATAGCAATTTTCGCTGCAGTAAGCCTTATGGCGTTGGGAATGAAAGCCGAGGGAGACGTGCTCTTCTTTGACTTCACGCAACAAATGGTTTTAATAAACACTTTTATTAGGATAACATTCATTATTTTTAGTTCGGTCATTTTATCACGTTTAGTAATTGATGAGTATAAGAACAAAACAATGCAACTACTATTTATGTACCCATTGCAACGAAAAATGCTAATGAGAGCGAAATTAACAATTGTTTTTTGTTTTTGTTTTGTGAGCACGATTATCGCTACTTTCAGTATCAGTTTGCTTGTATATTTTGTGAGTCCAATGATGGGACTGATTGAAACACCAGCTACGATAGGTGAAATAATATCTATCGTTCCAACTACTTTTATAAGTGCATTTATGATATCTGGTATAAGTTTAATTCCTTTATTTTTTGGGATGAGAAAGAAATCGACACCCACAACAATTACTTCTGCAGTAATAATCGGAATGCTAATTAGTAGTAACTTTGGTCCTGGAAACGGTCAAGTAAGTCTGTTTAATTTTATAGCTATCCCAATAGTGCTCTGTTTATTAGGAATTTTCATCAGTTATCTTTCATATCGTAAAATCGACAAAATCGATGTGGCGTGAAGCAAGCTTAAAACAAAAACGAACTGGGGTATGAATAGTGAAAAAAATGATAGTAATTGCAATATTATTCATTACAATTGCTAGTGTAGTTTTTGGTATTAAGGTATTTCAGGGGAAAGATTTTAAGAAAGAAAAGTCTTTTGAGATAAATAATATAAAAGAAATAGAAGTAGACAATGAAAACTGGAATCTTGAATTTAAAAATACAGACGCTAATAAAATAGTAATTTCCGCTCAAGGTGAACAAGCAGATAAAGAGATAGATCCCGTCAAAATAGAAAATGATGAAAATAAAATTGTGATTAAGCAAAAACAAAAGATGAACAGATTTTTTAATGGTTTCACGTTTAGGAAGAAAAATAGTATATCTATAGCTATTCCGAAGAAAGAAATAGATAAAATTGTAGTAAATAATAAATCGGGTGATGTGAAAATAAGAGATATAGTAGTAAAAAATATCATGACAAAAGGCAAGTCTGGAGATGAAATGATTACAGGACTATCAGCCGAGAAAGGTGAATTTATATCGCAAAGTGGAGAGTTAGTTTTAAAAGGTAGTTCAGTACAAGAATTAAATATAAAGTCTACGACTGGTGATAACTATATAACAAATGTAAGTAACTCAAATATGAACATCACATCAACATCTGGGGAAGTATTACTGAAAGATATGACAGAAGGAAAATCATTATTTATAGAAACAAAATCAGGTGATATTGGCGTACGGTATAAAGGTGTCCCTGCATCATTGAAGCTTATGGCTAAAAGTAATTCGGCTGACGTAATAGTGGATTTAAAAGGACTTAAGAAAGATAAAAATACAGACAAAATAAAAGTAGGAACGATTGGTGATGCAAAAAATGAAGCGAAGATTTTAAGTGAAACAGGAGTCATTTATATTGATTAAGTCCAAGGAGGAAGGAGGAATATCATGCTACGTCTTATGAAGTTAGAATTGAAGAAGTTTAAGTTTGGATGGTATGTGAGGGGAGCAGTTATTGCAAATATTATTATACTGGCATTATTAATCTTTGTTAGTTTCATTGCACAAATAGAAGGAGATCCAGAAATAAGAGATCCGCAGATGATTTTGTTAATGGCTAGTACAGTAGTAAGAGCAACATTTATTATTTTTGGTAGTGTATTAATAGCAAGGTTAATAATTGACGAATATAAAAATAAAACAATACTACTCATGTTTTCTTATCCCATTAATCGAAAGAAAATGATGGCTAGTAAGTTGGCTATTACAGCGATAGTAACATTTATAACAGTTATTGTATCTAACATTTTAGTAGTAGGAATTTTCTTTGGGATAGATAGTTGTTTTTCAATTATTCCTCATTCATTCACAGTAGATCAATTGGTGCAAGAAGGAATAAAACTAGTTCCTTTAGCCATTGCAACTGCGGGGATGAGTTTAATCCCATTATATTTCGGAATGCGTAAACGTTCAGTGCCAACTACAATTGTTTCATCTCTTATCGTTGTCTCAATTGCAATGAATACCAACCCAGAGTTTCCTACAGCAACTTTACTTCCCCTTCAACTAGCATTGGCGGCAATTGGAGTTGTGATTGCATATTACGGCATTAAAAATATAGAGAAGGAAGATATAACTGTATGAAAAGAATAAGAAAAAGAGTTGGCGTTACACCAACTCTTTTTTGTATATGTATGTTTCGGTACTACTCTGTAAATTTAGAGTGTGTGCTTAAATACTTTTGCACTCCTGGAGAAATGTTAAAGTTATTAGGACTTTTATATTCGATAGTAAACTCTCCGTCTCCACTTGTTTCAAAGGCGATTGCATAGCTATTCATTTTAGCATCGTAAGAAGTGTTTTTGACTTCTGCATCTAGATTAAAATATTTTGTAATATATTCTTTTGATTCCGTAATTGCTGCTTGTTTTCCCCAAGGGGTACCATAATAGGTGAAATAAAGAGATACACTAATAACTCCAATAATAGAAGTTAATAAAATAGTGCCCATAGCTATTTTTTTATTCTTTGTATTCAATTTGGTTACTCCTCTTCATAGTATGTATTCATTTTAACCTATCTTTTCCATAAAACAACTATTAAGAAAAAATAGTTTCACATGAAACAAGTTACAGAAAAAGACAAGATATGTAAACATCTTGTCTTTTTTGTCGTTACATTTTAGGAGCTTCCATTCCAGCCGCAGCCCATTCTTCTTTTGCGGGGCCATATACGCCAGGAACTGTTAAGCCAGCTTGTCGCATTAAAACCGTCATTTGTCCGCGGTGGTGATTTTGATGATTAATGAGTGTCATTAAAAATATAGAATTCGGCATAGGGCGACCAAAGAAGTCATTAATAGTAGCTAAGTCTTTATCAGTCCATTTACTTTGAAGTGTTTCAACAAAAGCCGCGTTTACTTTACGGTATTCATCTGCAATTGTTTTTGCAGAAGTTGGAACAGGATAATCTTTCGTTTCTCCTTCAAACTTTAGCCCTGTGCCAGATAGTATCACAGGAACTGCCGTCACGATGTGCCAAGCAATTCTTCCTAACGTCCAGTGCCCAGGTGCAATTTCCTGTGATAAAGATGCATCGGTTAATGAATCAAGCATTTTCTGAGTAGACTCAGCCTCGTATGTCCATGATTGTAAAAAGCCTTCAATTGTTTGGTACATAGTTATCCCTCCTATTTTTGTTCATAGATTAAATTCGTGAGAGATAATATAATCCCTGTTCCACAAGAAATAATTAATTAAGCATTGCTACAATATGAAAACAATTAGAAAATATTTGTAAAAGTGTCAGGAAACGAATGTGCTCATTCGTATATATAATGAATAAAGAATGGGATAAAGAGTGGTGATAAGGGTGAAGGATATAGAAATAGTAGAAGGTCTTCGAAAACAAGATATGTTAGCATTACATACAGCGATTGATCGATATGGAGATTTAATTTATAAGGTAGTTCATAGTATTTTAGATACGGCACATAGTAAGGTGTTAGTGGATGAATGTGTTGACGATATTTTATTAATCGTTTGGTACAACATTAGTAGTTATGATGAAAATCGTGGGAAGTTTAGAAACTGGCTTATATCTGTCGCTAAGTTTAAAGCCATTGATTATAAACGAAAAAGTAATAAGGCTTATCAATTACAAGAGTTTCAGCAAGAAAGATATGAAGATAGAAAAAATGTCAATTTAACAAAAGAAGAGAGAGATTATAATTTTTACGTTTTAATTAAAGAATTGAATGAAGAAGATAAGAAAATTTTTATAAAAAGGTATTTAGATGAATATAGCGTACAAGAAATAGCGCTTGAATTCGGTATGACACGAGATACGGTATATAGCAGGCTGTCAAGAGGGAGAAAGAAATTGAAGAAGCTGTTGGGGGGGAAAAGGAATGAATAAAGAAAAGTTACTTCAGGAATTAAATAACTTACAGTATAGCGATAATTTTGTAGATGATTATAGAAATGATGAGAAAATAGATAAAACGAAAATAGATCGTACAAAAGAAACTGTAACCAAAACAATTTTAATGAAACGTTGTTATGAGGTTGTACAAGAAGAGTTACAGGGAAGCGAAGAGATTTTATATAGTATGCTTGCCGAAAATCATCATGTGAAAAATTGGCAGACAGGCACAGCCATGACATTAGGGGTAGGCGTTCTTGCAATGAACTTCGGTATTAATAATGTGTTAATCGTTACAAATAAACGGTTGTATGTGTTTTTTATGGATCGTTATTATAATGAAGTTGATTTAAAGGTATGTGTATTGAATGAAGTAGCTTATATGAAAACAATATTAGACCGTAAAGGTGGAAGCGAGTTTCTGCATATAAAGTATAAAAATGATAAGGAATACGTATTATTGGGAAATGCTGATGATTACAGAGAGTTATTTCAAATAGTAGGTAGGTTGAAAATAGCAAATGGAATAGAATTGAGATTACAAGATAAGAAATTAAAGAGAAAGTTAACTTTAAAACGAAGTGTATTCAATATAATCATGTATTCACTTGTTATATATATTATGTACAAAGCCTATATTAATTTTCTGCCATAATAGGAAAAGACGGCTTCACATATATGAAGTCGTCTTTTAATTAACTTTCTTCCCACTTTTCCTCATCAACCATAAGAAATAAGGTGTTCCAAGTATAGCAACTTTTTTCGCCGGTTTATCTAATTTTGTTTCCCCTTCAGTATGTTTAATTGTTATAGTTTGCTTTTTATCTTCTATCGTTGTTACCTTTTTCTCCTCTTTTTTGCTGTCCGCATTCAACAGCGAATAGAAGAACAACCATGAAAATACTAAGAATTTTCTTCATCTTCTTTCCCAAAATAAGTTTTTTATTCGTAATTATATTTTTAAAATTTTGCTGAAAAATAACGAATTATACGAATATCGTTATGTAAGATTAAAATCCATATGTGTATGAAGAATTTAGAAAAGGAATTTCATTTAACTAGAGAGGCGAAAGTACAAGCAAAAGGAGATAGTATCGCATGTAATAATTATTAGAATGTACGGGATAAATCTATATTTATCTCCACTGAATAAAGCTTTCGGTCTGATTTGATAAATGTTTTTTAATTTCTTACTTGTACTTATAAGATTGAATTTGAAGGAAGGAATCAACATGTCTTCATGGCTCAATAATACAAATGGATATTGTAGTTGTAATAATCAAAATGGTGTACATGTTGATTCGTGTTGTTTTAGTTGTGATGGGACAGTCCCTAAGCTTGGTCCAACAGGTCCAACAGGTCCAATGGGTTCAACAGGTCCAACGGGAGCAACCGGTTCAACAGGATCAACGGGTTCAACAGGTCCAACCGGAGCGACAGGTTCAACAGGTCCGACGGGAGCAACAGGTCCAACGGGATCAACGGGTTCAACGGGTTCAACAGGAGCAACAGGTCCGACGGGTTCAACAGGTCCGACGGGAGCAACAGGAGCAACAGGTCCAACCGGAGCAACGGGAGCAACAGGAGCAACAGGTCCAACAGGTCCAACGGGTTCAACAGGTCCAACGGGAGCAACCGGTTCAACAGGATCAACGGGTTCAACAGGTCCAACCGGAGCGACAGGTTCAACAGGTCCGACGGGAGCAACGGGAGCAACAGGATCAACGGGTTCAACAGGAGCAACAGGTCCGACGGGAGCAACAGGAGCAACAGGTCCAACCGGAGCAACGGGAGCAACCGGTCCGACGGGTTCAACCGGTCCGACGGGAGCAACAGGAGCAACAGGAGCAACAGGTCCAACGGGTTCAACCGGTCCGACGGGTTCAACCGGTTCAACAGGTCCAACAGGAGCGACAGGTTCAACAGGAGCAACAGGTTCAACCGGTCCGACGGGAGCGACAGGTTCAACCGGTTCAACAGGTCCAACAGGTACAAGTATCACGGCGACATATGCATTTGCAAATAATACGTCGGGAACAGCGATATCTGTAGTTCTTGGTGGAACGAATGTCCCGCTTCCAAATAATCAAAACATCGGTCCAGGAATTACTGTTTCTGGTGGAAACACAGTATTTACGGTTGCAAATGCTGGTAATTATTATATTTCATATACAATTAATATAACGGCTTCATTATTAGTCAGTTCACGGATTACAATTAATGGAGGGGCACTTGCTGGGACGATTAATGCTCCTGCGGTAGCAACCACATCATTTAGTGCAACAATCATTACAACTCTCGCAGCAGGAGATGCTATTAGCTTGCAATTATTTGGTTTGTTAGCTGTCGCAACATTATCAACAACTACTCCAGGAGCAGTGTTAACGATAATAAGATTAAGTTAAACTATAACTCTCTTACTCTTTTAAGATTAAGAGAGTTTCTACATATAATAAGAAGTTAATGAAGTAAAGCATAGTTATACAAAAGTCAGAATATTATGATTGTAACGCTATGGTGACTATAATATAATGAAAATAACCATCATGAATGAACATTCATTTATTTTTATGTATTTGAAGGGGGAATGAAGGTGGAAAAACCATGGTTGAAAAGTTATCCAGAGGAAATTCCGAGTACGATTTCTTATGATATTCAGCCGCTTCATAGATATGTAGAACAGATGGCTTCTCGCTACCCAGAAAAGAAAGCGCTTCACTTTTTAGGGAAGGATATTACGTTTTCGGACTTCCATGATAAGGTGAAGAGGTTTGCAAATTATCTTCAAAAGCTCGGTGTGGAAAAGGGTGATCGAGTTGCTATTATGTTGCCGAATTGTCCGCAAGCTGTAATTGGTTATTACGGCACATTACTTGCGGGAGGTATCGTAGTACAA
The DNA here is from genome assembly GCF_003458115.1 of Bacillus sp. ISO11. NCBI lineage: Bacteria > Bacillati > Bacillota > Bacilli > Caryophanales > Bacillaceae > Bacillus > Bacillus sp. ISO11. The sequence continues at coordinate 244,458 of NZ_QXCO01000002.1, forward strand.
ACAAATCCACTGTATACAGAGAGAGAATTAGAATATCAGCTTCATGACTCGGGAGCAAAAGTAATTCTTTGTCTCGATTTAGTGTTTCCAAGAGTAACGAATGTTCAATCTGCTACAAAAATTGAGCATATTATCGTAACTCGTATTGCGGACTTTTTACCATTCCCTAAAAATCTATTGTATCCATTTGTGCAGAAAAAACAGTCAAATTTAGTTGTGAAAGTATCAGAGAGTGAAACGATTCATCTTTGGAATTCAGTAGAAAAAGAAGTGAATACGGATGTTGAGGAGCCTTGTGATCCTGAAAATGATCTAGCTCTTTTACAGTACACAGGAGGAACAACCGGATTTCCGAAAGGCGTTATGTTAACGCATAAAAACCTCGTCTCTAACACGTTAATGGGAGTTCAATGGTTATATAATTGCAAAGAAGGAGAAGAAGTCGTTCTTGGGGTTCTTCCATTTTTCCACGTGTACGGCATGACGGCTGTTATGAATTTGAGTGTTATGCAAGGATACAAAATGGTCCTTATTCCAAAGTTTGATATGAAAATGGTTTTTGAAGCGATTAAGAAGCATAAAGTGACACTATTTCCAGGGGCACCAACTATTTATATCGCTCTTTTAAATAGCCCACTTTTAAAAGAATACGATATTTCTTCTATTCGTGCTTGTATTAGTGGATCAGCACCACTGCCAGTAGAAGTACAGGAAAAGTTCGAAACAGTTACAGGTGGTAAACTAGTAGAGGGATATGGTTTAACAGAATCCTCTCCAGTTACACATAGTAATTTTTTATGGGAAAAGCGAGTGCCAGGTAGCATTGGAGTTCCGTGGCCAGATACAGAAGCAATCATTATGTCACTTGAGACTGGTGAGGCATTACCGCCAGGAGAAATAGGGGAAATTGTAGTGAAAGGTCCTCAAATTATGAAAGGATACTGGAATAAGCCAGAGGAAACAGCGGCTGTATTGCAAGATGGCTGGCTCCATACAGGTGATGTTGGCTACATGGATGAAGATGGATTTTTCTATGTAAAAGATCGCAAGAAAGATATGATTGTCGCGAGTGGATTTAATGTGTATCCTCGTGAAGTTGAAGAAGTATTATATGAGCATGAAAAAGTGCAAGAAGTAGTGACAATTGGAGTTCCAGATCCGTACCGAGGAGAGACAGTTAAAGCATTTGTTGTGTTAAAAGAAGGTACGGAGTGCTCTGAGGAAGAATTAAATCAGTTTGCACGTAAATATTTAGCGGCTTATAAAGTGCCGAAAGTATATGAGTTTAGAGATGAATTGCCGAAAACGACAGTAGGGAAAATTTTGCGCCGTGTTCTAATAGATGAAGAGAAGAGAAAGAATGAGGATGAGCAAACGGGCTAAGGCCCTTTCTTTTTGAAAAAATAGGATTGACACTTTTCTAAATAGTCAGTATTATAAGAATATGAATGACTATTCATTCAGTCATCTTCTTGAAGGGGACAGTAAAGTGAAGAAAAATAGACCGAAATACAATCAAATTATTGATGCGGCAGTCATTGTGATTGCGGAGAATGGGTACCACCAAGCGCAAGTTTCTAAAATCGCAAAGCAAGCTGGGGTAGCTGATGGCACGATTTATTTATATTTTAAAAATAAAGAAGATATATTAATATCCTTATTCCAAGAGAAGATGGGAGAATTTGTCGAAACAATTCGTCAAAAAACAGCAGGAATTGAAAGCGCTGTATCGAAGTTATTCATGTTGGTAGAAACGCACTTCTTGCTGTTGTCGCAAAATGATCCTCTTGCTATCGTTACGCAATTAGAGCTGAGGCAGTCCAATCAAGACTTGCGCCTTAAAATAAATGAAGTATTAAAAGGCTACTTACAAGTTATGGATGAGATTTTAGAGACTGGTATAAAACAAGGTGAATTTCAAGCAGATTTAAATGTTCGCGTGGCAAGACAAATGATCTTTGGAACAGTGGATGAAGTTGTGACCAATTGGGTAATGAGCGATCATAAGTATGATCTGGTCGCACTTTCAAAAACGGTACACGGGCTACTTATTGCAGCTTGTGGTTATCGTCAATAATGGGAGGGATCATGTTGAAATTCCTATCTGTAAGAGTTGAAGATCATATCGCGGTGGCGACGTTAAATCACGCACCAGCGAATGCGATGTCTTCACAAGTTATGCATGACGTTACTGAATTAATTGATCAAGTGGAAAAGGATGATAACATTCGTGTTGTTGTTATTCATGGTGAAGGACGTTTCTTCTCAGCGGGAGCAGATATTAAAGAATTTACATCTGTTACTGAAGCGAAGCAAGCAACAGAATTAGCACAGCTTGGACAAGTTACGTTTGAGCGTGTTGAAAAATGTTCAAAACCAGTTATTGCGGCAATTCATGGAGCGGCACTGGGCGGCGGCCTTGAGTTTGCTATGTCTTGCCACATGCGCTTTGCAACTGAAAGTGCAAAACTTGGTTTACCTGAATTAACACTTGGATTAATTCCTGGCTTTGCAGGTACACAGCGCTTACCACGTTATGTTGGGAAAGCGAAAGCTTGTGAAATGATGTTAACAAGCACACCAATTACTGGTGCAGAAGCATTAAAGTGGGGACTTGTTAACGGATTGTTCTCTGAAGAATCTCTTTTAGATGATACGCTTAAAGTTGCAAAACAAATTGCTGGAAAAAGTCCAGCAACAACTCGTGCTGTACTAGAGTTATTGCAAACGACAAAATCGTCTCATTACTATGAAGGTGTACAACGTGAATCACAGATTTTTGGTGAAGTATTTACGAGTGAAGATGGAAGAGAAGGTGTAGCTGCATTTTTAGAAAAGCGTAAACCTTCATTTAGTGGCAGGTAGTTCAATTATTTTTTTAATATAAATTAACAGAAAATTAAAATTGATAGAATCTTTCTGAAAAACAAGGGGGTAAATGGAATGAACATCTACGTACTCATGAAACGAACATTTGATACAGAAGAAAAAATCGTAATTAAAAACGGTGCAATTTACGATGGCGAAGCGGAATTCATCATCAACCCTTACGATGAATATGCAATTGAAGAAGCAATTCAAGTAAGAGACGCACAAGGTGGAGAAGTTACAGTTGTAACAGTCGGTGGCGAAGATAGTGAGAAAGAACTTCGTACTGCATTAGCAATGGGCTGTGATAAAGCTGTATTAATTAATATTGAAGATGACGTAGAAAATGGTGACCAGTTCACGACAGCAAAAGTGCTTGCTGAATATTTAAAAGATAAAGATGCAGATTTAATTTTAGGCGGAAACGTTGCAATTGATGGTGCATCTGGACAAGTAGGACCACGCGTAGCTGAAGCGTTAAATATTCCGTATGTAACGACAATTACAAAACTTGAAATTGACGGTACAAATGTGAAGATTGAGCGTGATGTTGAAGGTGATACAGAAGTGATTGCAACTTCATTACCAGTTTTAGTAACAGCACAGCAAGGTTTAAATGAACCGCGTTACCCATCGCTTCCAGGTATTATGAAAGCGAAGAAAAAGCCGCTAGAAGAATTAGAATTAGACGATTTAGATTTAGAAGAAGATGATGTGGAAGCAAAGACAAAAACAATTGAAATCTATTTGCCTCCTAAGAAAGATGCAGGAAAAGTGTTACAAGGCGAGCTGCAAGATCAAGTAAAAGAACTTGTATCGTTGCTCCATACAGAAGCGAAAGTAATCTAATAAAATACGAAATTATATATGCAGGAGGGAAAATCTATGGCTCGTAAAGTATTAGTAATGGGTGAAGTTCGTGATGGATCGCTACGTAACGTTTCTTTTGAAGCGGTAGCAGCAGCAAAAACAATTGCAGAAGGCGGTGAAGTAGTAGGTCTTCTAATTGGAGACAGCGTTGCCTCTTTTGCAAATGAATTGATTCATTACGGTGCAGATCGCGTTGTGACAGTTGAAAATGATAAATTAAAATCATATACATCTGATGGTTATGCACAAGCGTTTTTAGCTGTACATGCTGAAGAAAATCCAGAAGGTATTGTCTTTGGACATACAGCACTTGGCAAAGATTTATCACCAAAATTAGCAGCGAAGCTTGAAGCTGGTTTAATTTCTGACGTAACTGCTTTAGAGGTTGAAGGTGGAAATGTTATCTTCACTCGTCCAATTTACTCTGGTAAAGCATTCGAGAAGAAGATTGTAACAGACGGCATGTTATTTGCGACAGTGCGTCCAAATAACATTGCAACTCTGGAAAAAGATGAGTCTCGCAGCGGTGACGTATCTTCTATTACAGTTGATGTGAAAGATTTACGTACAATCATTCAAGATGTTGTCCGTAAAACGGCAGAAGGTGTGGATCTTTCTGAAGCGAAAGTTATTATCGCTGGTGGACGCGGTGTGAAGAGTGAAGAAGGCTTTAAACCATTAAAAGAGTTAGCTGACGTACTAGGCGGCGCTGTTGGGGCATCTCGTGGTGCTTGTGACGCTGAATACTGTGATTACTCATTACAAATTGGTCAAACTGGTAAAGTTGTTACCCCAGACTTATACATTGCATGTGGTATTTCTGGTGCGATTCAGCATTTAGCAGGTATGTCTAACTCAAAAATAATCGTTGCGATTAATAAAGATCCAGAAGCAAGTATCTTTAAAGTAGCTGACTACGGTATTGTCGGTGACTTATTCGAAGTTGTACCTCTTTTAACAGAAGAGTTTAAAAAGTTAAAAGTACATTCATGATTTTAGTACCCTTGAGTTCCAAGTGAAGTACCCCTATATATAGAAAAAGGTGAGAGATCCCCTGTCTCTCATCTTTTTAGTATTTAATCCGTATTTTTATATAGTATAAAGGAACATTTTTTTGTTACAATACATAACGATACATATTATTCGCCACGTATATAAGTTAATGATATACTCTTGGTAGAATATACTTGAAGGAGGAAATAAAATGGCAATTGTAAACGCAAATGACCAAAGCTTCGCAGCAGAAACTAGCGAAGGTGTTGTATTATTAGATTTCTGGGCACCTTGGTGTGGACCTTGTAAAATGATCGCTCCTGTATTAGAGGAAATTGATGCAGAACTAGGCGAAAAAGTAAAAGTAGTAAAAGTAGACGTTGATGAAAACCAAGAAACTGCTCGTCAATTCGAAGTAATGAGCATTCCAGCTCTTTTCGTATTAAAAGACGGTAAAGTAGTTGATCAAGCGTTAGGTTACAAACCGAAAGAAGCGTTAGTAGAATTAGTTTCTAAACACTTCTAAAATAAAAAAGCTACCATTTGGTAGCTTTTTTTATTTTCTTTTTTACAGTCTTTCCGTTACAATAAAAGAACGTATGTTGGGTGTTTGGGCATAGTATGTTTTCAAGGGAAAATAAAAATGCTAAGTATGTAGAAATGGAGGGAGACGAGTGCACGAACATTTGAAAGAGAAGTTGGCTATTTTACCAGATCAACCTGGTTGTTATTTGATGAAAGATAAGCAAGGAACGGTTATATATGTCGGAAAGGCAAAAGTGCTTAAAAATCGTGTGCGCTCGTACTTTACTGGTTCACATGATGGGAAAACACTGCGGCTTGTAGGAGAAATTGTTGATTTTGAATATATTGTAACCTCTTCGAATTTAGAAGCACTTATTTTAGAGTTAAATCTAATTAAAAAATATGATCCGAAATATAATATTCAATTAAAAGATGATAAAACATATCCTTTTATTAAAATTACGGCGGAGAAGCAACCGCGCTTACTCATTACTCGAAACGTAAAAAAGGATAAAGGGAAATATTTTGGTCCTTATCCAAATGCACAATCTGCTCATGAAACGAAAAAACTGCTAGATCGTATGTATCCACTTCGGAAATGCACGAATATGCCAGATAAAGTTTGTTTGTATTATCATATGGGTCAATGTTTAGCACCTTGTGTGAAAGAAGTGACGGAAGAACAAAATAAAGAAATTGTAGATGAAATTATTAAGTTTTTAAATGGTGGACATAAAGAAGTTCGTTCAGAACTAGAAATAAAAATGTATGAGGCTTCAGAGAAACTAGAGTTTGAACGTGCAAAAGAGTTGCGTGATCAAATTGCTCATATTGATGCGATTATGGAAAAACAAAAGATGATTATGAGTGACTTAGTGGATCGTGATGTGTTTGGATATGCAGTGGATAAAGGATGGATGTGTGTTCAAGTTTTCTTCGTTCGAAAAGGAAAGCTAATTGAACGTGATGTTTCTATGTTTCCAATTTACGATGAACCAGAAGAGGGTTTTTTAACGTTTATCGGCCAATTTTATGAAAACAGTAGTCATTTTAAGCCGAAGGAAATTGTCGTTCCAGGAAGTATAGACTCGGAATTAGTAGAGCGCTTTTTAGAAGTGGAAGCGACGCAGCCGAAACGTGGTAAGAAAAAAGACCTTGTAGAATTGGCAAATAAAAATGCGAAGATTGCTCTTGAAGAGAAGTTTTACTTAATTGAACGTGATGAAGAACGAACGATTAAAGCGGTAGATCATTTAGGGAAGCAGCTTGGGATTGAAACGCCATATCGTATTGAAGCGTTTGATAACTCAAATATTCAAGGAACAAATCCCGTTTCTGCAATGATTGCTTTTATCGATGGGAAACCGGCGAAGAAAGAGTATCGAAAATATAAAATTAAAACGGTTCAAGGACCAGATGATTATGAGTCTATGAGAGAAGTTGTGAGGCGCCGTTATACAAGGGCGCTTAAAGAAAATTCACCTTTACCTGATTTGATTATTATTGATGGAGGAAAAGGCCATCTAGCGGCTGCAAGTGATATTTTAGAGAATGAGCTCGGATTATATATTCCGATGGCAGGTCTTGTAAAAGATGATAAACATAAAACCTCCCATTTAATTATTGGGGATCCACCGGAACCTGTGATGCTTGAGAGAAATAGCCAAGAATTTTATTTATTGCAGCGTATTCAAGATGAGGTGCATCGATTTGCGATTACATTCCATCGTCAATTACATGGGAAATCTGTCATTCAATCAGCATTGGATGATATTCCAGGAATCGGTGATAAACGGAAAAAGGTATTGTTAAAACATTTTGGTTCATTAAAGAAGATGAAAGAAGCTTCTATAGAGGAATTTGTCGAAGCGGGTATGCCGAAAAATGTCGCGGAGACGATTTATACGTATTTAACAGATAAGAAGACGTTGTAGTTTACAACGTCTTCTGTTTTTTGGTATAATTTCTGAAGATTTAAAATAAATGAATCTGAATGAAAATACAAAAAAGTCAACTAAACTGATATGTCTAGTTGACTGTAGGTAATGCTTACACTTCAATGAGATCTTTTATATCCCATTTTACAAGAAATGTAATAGAGTCAGAACGTTTTTTCTTTTCTTCGTATGACTCTGCAACGACGTTCCGTTGCTTTTGGATTTGTTCAGCGATGAATCCGGCTTCTAGTTGATAAGAAGAATGTCGTTTTTGTTTTTGACGTTCTGCGATGAGTGTGCCTTTAAGTTGGAACTGCATTTCACGACGCTTATGTTCAACAATGCTTAAAGTGCCCCAGCCAGCCTTTTCAAAGAACTGAATGACTTCTTCAATTGTTTCTAGCGGATATTTTCTTGCAAGGTTTCTACCAGACCAGTATAAAATACCATCTAAATCGTTGCCGATTAAATCAGGTAGTAATTCTTCACGTAGCAATTCATAAGCGAAGGCGTTCAATGAAACATCTTCTAAAGATGTTGTATCGATTGTATTTTTACTCACAATATTCCCCTCTTTCTATAGGGATTATTATATAACATTTCACATTTATAAAAACAGATTTTTCTTTAGGAAAATCTGAATATATAAGAAGAAAAAAAGAATTGGCAAATTATATGCAAATTATGTATACGTTTTCTTGACGCTTCGACAAAAATAGGAGTAAAATGAACTTGGTATCAAATTATGCTGAAATATTTCGAATAATTTTTTCAGTTTTTCTTATGCCAATAGTGAAAAAACATTATTGTCATAAACTAATCTGAAAACAGCAGTCAAACATTCAAGGGGGGTAATGGGGACATGAAAGGCCGCGAGTATACGTTTCGTAAGTGGCACTCATTAATGGGGGTCATCCCGGTTGGTGTCTTTTTGACGCAACATTTAATTGTAAACAACTTTGCAACACGAGGAGCAGAGGCTTTTAACAAAGCTGCAGGCTTTATGGAGCTCCTTCCATTCCGGTATGCGCTAGAAATTTTCATCATCTTTTTACCGATACTGTACCATGCTATATATGGCTTATATATTGCATTTACAGCTAAGAACAATGCGGTTTCTTACGGTTATTTCCGTAACTGGATGTTCGTTTTCCAAAGAATTTCAGGTATCGTTACGCTGATCTTCATTTCTTGGCACGTCTGGGAAACTCGTATTCAAGCAATGTTAGGTAAAGAGGTAAACTATGATATGATGGCAGATATTTTAAACAATCCAGCTATGTTTGCATTCTACTTAGTTGGTGTTGTTTCAACAATTTTCCACTTTGCAAATGGACTATGGACATTCTGCATCAGCTGGGGAATTACAGTATCTCCACGTTCACAAAGAATCTCTACTTATGTAACATTAGCTATTTTCTTAGGTTTATCTTATGTAGGTGTGAGTGCATTATTAGCGTTCATCGATCCACAGCTAGCAAACCAGTAAGGAGTGGGAGAGCATGAAAGGGAAACTTATAGTAGTCGGCGGTGGCTTGGCTGGCTTAATGGCAACGATTAAAGCGGCAGAAGCAGGAGTAAATGTTGAACTGTTTTCTTTAGTACCAGTAAAACGTTCACATTCTGTATGTGCTCAGGGCGGAATTAACGGTGCCGTAAATACAAAAGGTGAAGGGGATTCTCCATGGATCCACTTTGACGATACAATTTATGGTGGGGACTTCTTAGCGAACCAACCACCAGTTAAAGCAATGTGTGAAGCAGCACCTGGTATCATTCATTTAATGGACCGTATGGGTGTTATGTTCAACCGTACGGAAGAAGGACTTCTTGATTTCCGTCGATTTGGTGGAACGCAACATCACCGTACAGCATTTGCTGGTGCAACAACTGGACAGCAATTACTTTACGCATTAGATGAGCAAGTACGTCGTCACGAAGTAGCAGGACTTGTAACGAAATATGAAGGTTGGGATTTCTTACGAGCTGTTGTTGATGATGAAGGTGTGTGCCGAGGAATCGTTGCACAAGACTTACAAACTATGGAGATTAGAAGTTTCGGAGCAGATGCCGTGATTATGGCAACAGGGGGCCCTGGTATCATTTTCGGAAAATCAACAAACTCCATTATCAATACAGGTACAGCAGCTTCTGCTGTATATCAACAAGGCGCATATTATGCAAACGGTGAGTTCATTCAAATTCACCCAACGGCAATTCCTGGAGACGATAAATTACGTCTTATGAGTGAATCTGCACGTGGTGAAGGTGGACGTGTTTGGACATATAAAGATGGTAAACCATGGTACTTCTTAGAAGAAAAATATCCGGCTTACGGAAACCTTGTACCTCGTGACATCGCAACGCGTGAAATCTTTGATGTTTGCGTAGAGCAAAAACTAGGTATTAACGGTGAAAACATGGTGTACTTAGATCTTTCTCATAAAGATCCAAAAGAACTAGATATTAAACTAGGTGGAATTATTGAAATCTATGAGAAATTTACAGGGGATGATCCTCGTAAACTACCGATGAAAATCTTCCCAGCTGTTCACTATTCAATGGGCGGACTATGGGTTGATTATAAACAGATGACAAATATTCCAGGTTTATTTGCAGCAGGTGAGTGTGATTATTCTATGCACGGTGGTAACCGTCTTGGTGCAAACTCACTATTATCAGCAATTTATGGTGGTATGGTAGCAGGACCAAACGCAATTGAATATATGAAAGGTCTTTCTAAATCATCTGATGCTGTTTCATCTACTGTATATGAGCAAAATGAATTAATCGAAACAGAGAAATTTAACAATATTTTAACGATGGATGGTAACGAAAATGCGTATGTTCTTCATAAAGAGCTTGGAGAATGGATGACAGATAACGTTACAGTAGTTCGTGAAAATAAAAAATTATTAGAAACAGATGCGAAAATTGAAGAATTAATGGCTCGTTACAAACGTATTAACATTAACGATACAGCAAGATGGAGTAACCAAGGTGCTTCATTTACACGCCAACTTGCAAATATGTTTGAGTTAGCACGTGTTATTACAATTGGCGCATATAACCGTAATGAGAGCCGTGGGGCGCATTACAAACCTGAATTCCCAAATCGTGATGATGCAAACTTCTTAAAAACTACGATGGCAAAATTTGAGGGAGAAGGAAATGCACCAGCATTCCATTACGAGGACGTTGATATTTCGTTAATTAAACCACGTAAACGTGATTATTCTTCAAAACACGATGTAGCTGCTAAGGGTGAAGAGAAGGGGGATAAACAACATGTCTGAGAAAACAATCCGCCTCATCATTACGAGACAAGACGGGCCAGATGCGCAAGCGTTTGACCAAGAGTTTGAAATTCCATATCGTCCGAATATGAATATTATCTCAGCACTTATGGAAATCCGTCGTAATCCTGTTGATTCAAAAGGGAACCAAACAACTCCGATTGCATGGGATATGAACTGCTTAGAGGAAGTATGTGGTGCATGTTCGATGGTGATTAACGGAAAACCACGTCAATCATGTACGGCACTTATCGATCAATTAGAGCAACCAATTCGCTTAAAACCGATGAAGACATTCCCGGTTGTACGTGACTTGCAAGTTGATCGTAGTCGCATGTTTAATGCTCTAAAACGCGTTAAAGCGTGGATTCCAATTGATGGTACGTATGACCTAGGTCCAGGACCAAGAATGCCTGAGAAAAAGCGTCAATGGGCTTATGAGCTTTCAAAATGCATGACATGTGGTGTTTGCTTAGAATCATGTCCAAACGTAAACAGTAAGTCTGACTTTATTGGACCAGCACCGTTATCACAAGCTCGCTTATTCAACTCACATCCAACGGGTGAAATGCATAAAGCAGATCGCTTACGTGCAATTATGGGAGATGGAGGACTAGCAAACTGTGGTAACTCTCAAAACTGTGTGCAATCATGTCCGAAGGGTATTCCTTTAACAACTTCAATTGCGGCATTAAACCGTGATACAACAATTCAATCGTTCAAAGATTTCTTTGGTAGCGATAATAACTATTAATAAATATTGCCTCTTCATATCGAAGAGGCAATATTTATAACTTTATTTTTCTGTTTATTCTGTTTATTTAAAGGTGAAAAGGGGAGATAACAATGAAGAGGATTTCTTATATTGAAGACTTTGAGCAATGGGAAAGTGGTTTTTCGTTTTACAACCCTGTAAAGGTTCGTTTTGGTGAAGTAGATATGTTTGGACATGTAAATAATGTCGTTGCTTTTACTTATTTTGAAGAAGCTCGTATTGCGTTGTTTAAAGAACTTGGATTTATGCAAGAGTGGACACATGCATCATCAGAAACGATGATCGTTGTTGCGGATTTACAATGTAATTTTATTAAGCAAATATATTTTGATGAACAGCTGAAGGTGTATGTAAAGGCAGGATCGGTCGGGAATTCTTCTTTAGATTTACATTATATGGTGAAGAATGCAGCAGGAGAGGTTTGTTTAGTAGGTCGTGGAATGATGGTTCAAGCGTCGAAAAAAACAGGAAGAGGCGAACCATGGCCTGAAGAATGGAAGAAGAAATTACTACAATAATAGAGTGAAAGAAAAATAAGAGAGCAATTTGCTCTCTTATTTTTTGTCTTCCATCGCTTCTTCTAATGTTAAGTGATGTTTATATAGGTATGTAGCGTATGGATTACCAACGTAGCGTAAGTGCCATGGTTCATATGCATATTCTGTTGTATCTGTTTTATCTTCTAAGTAACGAATGACAAAGCCGAATTCATGAGCGTGTTCTGCGACCCATTTTCCTTCTGCAGTCTCCCCGAAGATAGGCTCTAATTGAAATTTAGCTGATTTTGAACTAATATCCATTGCTAAACCCGTTTGGTGTTCACTTGTACCAGGAATTGCGCTTACCGAATTAGCTTCGGCTTTTCCTTGGCGTCTAACGTATGTATCATGCAACGATTTTTGGCGTTTGTATGAACGATAACCAGATACAGCTGTAAGATCAAGCCCTTCTTTTTTCGCAGCTTTAAACATGTTTTCAAGTGCCTCTGCAGCATCTTTTCGCAGCAATGTTTTTTCTTTATCTTTTGGACTAATAAATGGTACATTTGGTCTCGTTAAGTCTTCAGGAATGTATCCATCTGGTAGTTTTCGATGTTTATTAATTAAGACAAGATTAGATTTGGGATTTGTTACCACTGAAAAGTCATTGTCTATTTTCTTTGCATTATGATCAGCTTTTGGAAAAGCAGGAATCTCTTCTTTTTTATGGTTATTATGCTTTTGACTTTCGACAGCTTTTGCTTCATTATGTAGTGGTGTTTTAGAACCAAAGTAAGCGAAAGATGTGATCCCGATTACAATAGTAGTGGCAGAAATAATTATTATCTTTTTCATGATGCCTTGTAATCACAGTCCCTTCTTAATAAAATGTGTAATGTTTTTTTTATTATAAATCTAGTTTGTTGGAAAAGGAATATAAGAGTCATAACGTAATAGAAATGCAAAGAAAATGTCAGAAAATGTGTGAATTTGTAGTATTTTTTTATATAATTCATTTCTTATCTTTCATGAAATGCATTTTTTATGTAATATATATACATAAGAAGATGTAGCGATTATCGAGAATAGAGAACTTCTTGTATAGACTGGGAGTGAATGGGAATGGATTTTGCAACAATTATTGGACTTATTTTAGGATTTGTAGCAGTGATAGTAGGGATGGTCGTCAAGGGCGCTGACATAACAGCCTTATTAAATCCTGCCGCAGCATTAATTATTTTTATCGGTACATTTGCTGCAGTATGTATTGCATTTCCGATGAATCAACTAAAAAGGGTTCCAAAACTATTTAAAGTTCTTTTTGGTTCAAATAAAAAGGATTTAAGTTATGAACAGTTGCTAGAATTATTTGTTCATTGGACATCTGAAAGTAGAAAATACGGTATTTTGTCTTTAGAGCAACAATTAGACAAAATTCAAGATGAATTTCTTTTGCGCGGTATGAAATTTGTGATTGATGGCGTATCCGCAGAAGATTTGGAGCAGATTTTGGAATCTGAATTAGAGGCAATTGAAGAAAGACATGCAAAGGGAGCTGCTATTTTTTCACAAGCTGGTACGTATGCACCGACATTAGGAGTTTTAGGTGCTGTTATCGGTCTTGTAGCTGCGCTTGGTAACTTAACTGATATTGAAAAGTTAGGTCATGCTATTTCGGGTGCGTTTATTGCAACGATTTTTGGTATTTTTTCAGGTTATGTATTATGGCATCCATTTGCAAATAAGTTAAAGCAAAAATCTTCAGCTGAAATTGAGAAAAAACGTTTAATCATTGATTGTTTATTAATGTTACAAGAAGGTACATATCCGTTTATTATGAAGAACCGCATTTTAGGTGCACTTTCTGCAACTGAGCGTAAAAAGCTAGAAAAAGGAGCAGAAAAAAATGCGGAGTAAGAAAAATAGAAGAGGCAAAAAGAAAAAACATGATGAGCATATCGATGAAACATGGTTAATCCCATATTCTGATATGTTAACGTTGTTATTTGCATTGTTTATCGTTTTATTCGCAATGAGTAGTATAGATGCTGCGAAGTTTAAACAGATGGCAGTTGCTTTTCGAAGTGAATTAGCTGGGGGAACAGGTAACAAAGAATTTTTAAGTGATCAAAAGCCAAATGATGAAAAAGAATTATCAGCAAGTAGCCTTGAGGCAGAACAAACAAAAAAACAAGAAGAAGCTAGAGCTAAAGAAAAAAAAGAGATGGATGAATTGAAAGCATTACAAAAAAAGATTGATCAATATATTAATGAAAAACAATTATCCTCTTCTTTTCAAACTAAATTAACTGAAAAGGGATTAATGGTGACAATATTAGAAAATATACTGTTTGATTCGGGGAAAGCAGATGTGAAATTAGAATCTTTAGGGATTGCAAAAGAGATGTCTAGCTTACTTGTTTCAGCGTCACCTCGTGAAATTACAGTATCGGGTCATACGGATAATGTCCCTATTGCCAATGCGCAGTTTGCGTCGAATTGGGAATTAAGTACGCAGCGGGCAGTTAATTTTATGCAAGTATTACTGCAAAATAAAGAATTACAACCAGAAAAATTTAGTGCGATTGGATACGGAGAATACCGTTCAATTGCTCCAAACGATACACAAGAAGGAAAGGCAAAGAATAGACGTGTGGAAGTATTTATCTTGCCTTTAACAGAGAAAGTAAAATAAAAGAGGATGGCGAATGCCATCCTCTTTTATTTTACTTCAAATGATTTTAAGTTGTCGCGACGGATTTTATCTTTTTCTGCATCTGATTTTTTGAAATCATAATCATATAAAGCGCCTTCCCAATCGCCATACATTGGATTCGGGAAAATAATGAATTTCTCACCAAATTGTGCTTTTGAATCTGCTACTGTTTGGTTACGATCTTTTACAGATTTTCCATCAAAACCTGTGAAATCAGATAAGTTATCACCGAAGAATAAGACAATATCATGAGTTTGAGAAACGAGTTCACGGCGTTTTTCTTTTCCTTTTTCTTTCGGATCTTGTAGTAATATATGTTCTTTCGTTGCTTGAGGAGCACCTACACGCTCAAGATTTTTAATTGTCGCATCTAGTTGATTCGTTTTACGATTTGAGATGTAGTAAATATCTACACCTTTAGACTCTGTATATTTTAAGAAATCAATTGCGCCTGGAAGGGCTTCAGCCTCAGCTTTGTTAATCCAATCATCCCATTTGTAAGGATAGCCTTTGCCTGTTTTTACGCTCATTGCTTGATGAGGACTGTTATCTAAAACAGTTTCGTCTAAATCAAGCACGATAGCAGGTTTTTTCTCTGTCCCTTTTGCAAGAATTGCATCAAGCTTTAATTGACCAATGTTGTACCCTTGGTAGTAAAGTGCTTTCGTTTCACCGGCTGTTTGATACCATAAATCAGCCATTAATTGTTGTTCTGTTAATTTTACTTTCTCTTCTTTTGCCACTGTTTTCTCTGGTGTTCCTGAACATGCTACAAGTGATGTAGATAGAACCGCTACAGATAATAAAGTGGTAATGCCCCTCTTCATCTTCATATGTATCCTCCTTGATGTTAGAAAATCATTTTATATTATATATTAAAATATAATATTTTTATATGAACATTTGCATATTGTCTTTTGTATATATAGTAGTATGTCCTATATTAGAAAGATGAGCAAAATAATAATAGCTGTTTTGACAATTTTTATTGTCGTAATGACAATTATAATTGACAAAAAGAACTTTGTTATTTACAATTTTAACTAAATAGAACAAATGATGGATTAATGACGATGTTTACATATAAGAGGATGAAGCGTGGTGCTATATTTTGTCTTGAATAAACATAGTCTTTGAAAGAGAGTACGAATGATACTAAAGGGGAGGCTTTATACTTGAGTTTACAAATTCAAAACTTAAAGAAACAATTTGGGGAATCAAAAGCAGTTAACGGTTTGCAAATTTTGTTACCAAAAGGTGAAGTACTAGGGTTACTTGGACGAAATGGTGCAGGGAAAACAACAACAATCAAAATGCTTCTCGGATTATTAACGCCTAATGAAGGTTCGATTACATGGGATGGAAAAGCATTTGGAAATAGTGGTGTAACAATTGGGTATTTACCAGAAGAAAGAGGTTTATATACAAAAAGTAGAGTAATAGATCAGCTGCGATATTTTGGTAGATTAGAAGGAATGTCGAAGAAAGAAGTAGATCATGCTATTGATCACTGGTTAGAGCGTTTAGCGATACCAGAATATAAATTTAAAACGGCTGGAGAGCTTTCAAAAGGGAATCAGCAAAAAATCCAATTAATTGCTGCTCTTCTTCATAATCCGGAACTTCTCATTTTAGATGAACCATTCAGCGGTCTTGATCCAGTTAATGCTGGGATGTTAGCTAGTATTATTGAAGAACAAGTACAGAGCGGAAAGACGATTATTTTATCAAGTCATCGTATGGAACAAGTAGAGGCTTTTTGCCAACATGTATGTATTTTGAAAAAAGGTGAAGCAGTCGTAAAAGGACAGCTAAGTGATATTAAGAAAGAATACGGTTTCCGTAATTTAACGATTGAAGATACAGTAGAGAATGAAAAGGGATTAGAAGCTATACATGTATCGTATGAAAAACAACAAGGCCTTCTTTATGTGAAAGTACAAGACGATGCGGAAGCTCTCAAGATTTTGCAACAGTTGCAAGAGCAAGGTGTTAGCTTACGACAATTCAAAATGTTAGAGCCGACGTTAAACGAAATCTTTGTAGAGAGGGCGAAATAACGATGCGTAAATTTTCTCACGTATTTTCATTTTATTTTAGGGAAGCATTTTTATCTAAAAAATCATTAATTACGAGTGCGATTTTATTTTTAGTTGTGTTTGGGATTTTTGCATTTAATCATTTTACTTCAGGCGATGATAAAAATAAGGATAAAGATAAAATTGCAGTTGTAGTAGAGAGTTCCACATATAAAGTACAAAAAGATGAGCTAAATAAGCTATTGCCATCAGCAAAAATAACAATTGGTTCAAAGGATGATTTTGATAAACTGCATAAGCAAGTAGAAGAAGGCGATTTAGATGGTCTATTCCATGTGACGGAAAAGGATGGGGCTCCATCGATTACATATATGTATAATGGATTTCCAAGCCAAGCAACTTCTGCAATTATGGCAGGATATTTAAAGCAACAATATACGATGGTGACGATTGCCAAAAATAATGTTTCACCAGAAATTGCACAGCAATTACAAACAGAAATTCAAGTAAAGCAAGAAGCGATAAAAGATCGTACATCTTCTTTCGGAATTGCCTATTTCTTTACATTTGCTTTATATATGTTTATTGTAGCGTTCGGAAATACAATCGCAATGAATATTGCATCTGAAAAGGCGTCACGTGTAATGGAAGTAATGCTTCCGAAAGTGAAGCCTCTTACGATGATGTATGCGAAAATTTTAGCGGTTGTTTCAACGGCGTTATTGCAACTTGTCATATTGGCGTGTGGTTATCTTATTCCATATTTGTTAGGTTGGGTCGATTTAGAAAGTGCCTCACTATTGGGTATTCCAATTGACTTCACGAAATTAGATGCAAAGGTTATCAGCATGTTTCTTGTTTATTTCATTACGGGATATTTACTTTATGCGATGATGTATGCTGCTGCTGGAGCTGTCGTGTCTAAGACGGAGGATTTACAAGCTGTATCTTTCCCGGTAATGATTTTAATTATGGCTGCATTCTTTATTAGTATTAAATCATTAAGTGATCCGAATAGTACTATCGTCGTTGTAAGTTCTTACGTTCCATTTTTTACACCGATGGTTACCTTCTCACGTATTGTAGCTGGTGAAGCAGGTATGCTAGAAATTACGATAACATTAGCAGTCTTATTGGCGACAATTGCGGTATTAAATGCTGTTACAAGCCGCATTTACGTAAACGGCGTAATGAATTACTCAGATAAAGTGAAATTTAAAGATTTAGCGAAATTTATAAAGCGTCAATAATGAGAGAAAAGCATGATTTCCTATTGAAATCATGCTTTTTCTTTATGTATAAATTAAAAATAGTATATAATGATAAGAGTCGTCTTTTAATAGAATGAATAAAAAGGAGGGTGTGCAGATGGGGATTAGTAGTCGTTTTACAGTAGGTGTTCATATGCTGACATTACTTGCGATAGATCGAAACTCTCGCTGTACCTCTGAATGGATTGCCGGTAGTGTGAATACAAATCCAGTTGTGATTCGTCGCATTACAGGAATGTTGAAGAGAGCAGGACTTGTTGATGTACAAGCTGGTAAAGGTGGTACGACACTTGCTCGAGATTTAGAAGAAATTACATTACTTGATGTATATAAAGCAGTGGAAGTTGTAGAAGAAGGACAGCTATTTTCCTTCCATGAAAATCCCAACATTGAATGTCCAGTAGGAGCTAATATTCAATCAGTATTAGAAATTATTTTAATGCAAGCGCAAGAAGCGATGGAAAACGTACTTGCAAATGTAACGGTAGATCAATTAGTTACAAATTTAAAGTCTAAAATGAAAGAATAAAAAAAGCGAGCTTCCTCATAATGAGGGCTCGCCTTTTTTTATTCAGAAATATTGAAAATTCTATTTTTCAGTATTTAAAATGAATTTACCTACGATAGCTGCGAAGATACCACCAAGAATTGGTGCTACGATGAATACCCATAGTTGAGAAAGTGCTTCTCCACCAACAAATAAAGCTGGTGCGATACTACGAGCTGGGTTAACAGATGTTCCAGTTAACGGAATTCCTAATAAGTGAATTAAAACTAATGTGAAACCAATTACTAGTCCAGCTAAAGAAGAACTTCCTTTTTTACCTGTTACAGCAACGATAACTAAAATAAATACGAAAGTTAAAATGAACTCAACTAAAAATGCTCCAGATAAACCAAGAGTTCCGAAACCATTTTGTCCTAAATTATCTAAAGGTGTTTTAGCAGATTTTAAAATTGTTACTAACGTTGCAGTTCCTAAGAAACCACCTAAAATTTGAGCTAATACATAATAACAAAGTTCCATAGCGTTCATTCGTTTGTTGATGAACATAGCTACTGATACTGCTGGGTTAATGTGACATCCAGAAATTGTTCCGATGCTATATGCCATAGCTACAATAGATAGACCGAAAGCCATAGCGATTCCTAATGTTCCAATTCCTTCAATTCCGCCGCCAGTGACAGCTACTCCAGTTCCGAATAATACAAGTACAAATGTACCAATAAATTCAGCGATTGCTTTTTTTAACATAATTTACCTCCTATTAATGCGCATGAAACGTATTATAGCATAAGTTTTAGTATAAGCAGCCAATGAAATACTATTCTGATAAGGCGAAATAGGGGGACAATAAAAAAGAGTATGGTTCATCTCTATAGAACCATACCCTTTTTTTATGCCGATTTTTTCTGTTTAACGACTGGAACAGAACGGTTTAAAATACTATTTGCAACCATTCCTAACATTATAATAATCATTCCGATGAGAGAAAGCCCTCCAGGGAGTGAACCATTTAAGAAAATGATTTCTCCAAGTACGGTAAAGACCATCGTTCCAGCTTGTGTTGCTTCAACAGCTCCAAGTAGAGCGAGGTTATCTTTTGCTAAGTCAGTAGCAAAGAAAAATGTCATCGTTGCAATAACGCCGGAACATAATGCTAACAAAAATCCTTGAAGTATTTGGTTGGATGTTGGAATGCCAGTAGTAGAAAATCCGTATATACCAAGCAAGATTGTTATAGGAAGACTTCCAATTGCCATTCCTAATACACGTTGGAACGTATCAAGGCGTCCACCAACAAGCTCCATCATTTTTCGGTTACCGAACGGATATAAGAAAGCGGCTAATACGACAGGTAAAAAACCTGAAATGAACTGAGTCATTGTAATATGGCCTGCGGCAGTTGCTTGCATACAAATTACACCAAGTAAAATAAATAATGCAACATATAAGCTACGAAGTGGAATTTTTCCACGTACAAGTTTCGTACCTGATTTTGTTTCTATTTTCACGAAAAATAGTGGTGATAGTAGTAAACCAGCTAAAATCGTAACTTGCCAAGTTCCAGCAACGAGCCAAGCTGGAGAAAAGACAGCTGCGAAACTTAATAAAGAATAAAAACCAATACCGGCAACAGAACCCCATCCGATCCATGCCAATGGATGTTTTTTTAACTCTTCCCATAATCCCCTAAAGTTTTTGCGAAATAAAACGATAAGGAATAAAATAGGAAGAGCAAATAAAAAACGGAAGGAAGCTGTCCAAGCCCAGCTCGTTCCAGATACATTCATTGCTCTATTAATAATAAAGGTTGCAGAAAAAAAGGCCGATGATAAAAGACCTAATAAAATTGCGCGCATGAAGTATAACACTCCTTTCGAAAATAAATAATTATGTATAGTATGATATACTTTTAATTATTAAAAGTAAACTATTTTATACTTTAAGGTGGTTTTATATATGAAAGAAAATGAAGATATGCAAACGAAAGAAGTCATTCAACAAGTTGGACAGTTATTGAGACAAATTCGAAATGAACAGAAATTAAGTTTAGAAGAATTAGCTCATAAAACAGGAGTTAGTAAATTAACATTAGGAAAGATCGAAAGAGGGGAAACAAATCCGACACTAGCTGTCATTTGGAAAATAACGAAAGGGTTATCAATTCCTTTATCCAGATTAATGGTTGTTGGAGAACCTGTAGCTGTTGCGCGCTGTGGAGAAGGATTTGCAGTAGATGAAGGACAAGCGTGGCATTTAGAAACGATGTTCCGTTATACGAAAGAAACAGGGATGGAAATGCACCGTGCTTGTTTACGATCAAATAGTATATATGAGCCAGAAGCTCATCATGAAGGTGCGATTGAGCTTGTAACGGTAATGAAAGGGAAAGTGTCTATTCAAGTGGAGAATGATGTATACGAATTAAATGAGTTTGATTCCATTCAATTTGAAGCGAATAAGAAGCATATTTATAAAAATGAAGAAGAAGAAGTAGCGGTATTACATTTAACGATGAAATATTCTTCATGAAAAAATCACCTATAGGATTCTATAGGTGATTTGCTCTTCTTAAGTATGTGAAATAATGCCGTTAGTACGAACGTGGCATAAGTAATAAACAAATGAAATAAACTAAAAATCCTGTCCCAAAACATAAAACAGCAATAACCCAAATGATACGAATAAGAGTAGAGCTAATATCAAAATATTCTCCTAAACCACCACATATACCAAATAGCATTTTATCAGTTTCGGATTTACATAACTTTTTTGACATATTCCAATCAACTCCTTTTTATATCAAACTGCATACTTTTATTCTATATGGAAATTTATGAGAAGACTATGGGGTTGTATTACATTTTTTGTGAGAAGTGATCGTATTAATTGTCTTAATTTTCAGTGGATATTAAACTTGTAGTTATGAGGTGATTTTTAATAAAGGGTGGGGAAATAGAGATGACAGTATATTGGTTGACTAACGTAATGCTTGAATCAGGATATACATATGAAGAAGAGAGAATTTCACAAACAGAAACAGAATTATGCAGTTTACTTATTGAAGATGGTCGAATTAAAAAAATTATAAAAGGGATTGTTCAAGAGGAAAATATAGTAACTTTTGATGCTAAGAACTTATTAATGTTGCCAGCTTTCAAAGAGATGCACATTCACATTGATAAAACATATTATAGTGGCCCATGGAAAGCTTGTATGCCAGCAGAAAGTATTTTTACACGTTTTAATGAAGAAGAAAAAATTTTACCAAAGCAATTAGCGACTGCCCAAAATAGAGCGGAAAATATGCTAGAGTTACTACTGCAAAATGGTGCAACGAATATTAGAACGCATTGTAATGTCGATCCGATTATTGGGCTTGGTAATCTGGAGGCGACGTTAGCGGCATTAGAAACATATAAAAATCGAGTGTCTAGTAGAATTGTTGCGTTTCCGCAACATGGATTATTGCGCAGTGATTCTGTGCAACTCGTGAAAGATGCGATGCGTATGGGTGCTCATCTAGTCGGAGGAGTAGATCCAGCTACAGTAGATAATGACATTGAAAAGTCATTACATACAATTATGGATATCGCAGTAGAATTTAATGCGGATGTTGATATTCATTTGCACGATGCGAATAATCTTGGAACGTTTACGATGAAGAGATTGGCAAGTTTAACAGAAGAAGCAGGATGGCAAGGCCGTGTAACGATTAGTCATGCACTTGGACTTGGTGGTGTTACTGATAAAGAGGCTGAAGAAGTGGCAGAAAGACTCGCAAATGTAAATATTGATATTACTTCAACAGTGCCAATTGGTAAACAAGTAATCCCAATTCCGTTATTAGATAAAAAAGGTGTTAAGGTTGCATTAGGCAATGATAGCATTACAGATCATTGGTCACCGTTTGGAACAGGTGATATGCTTCAAAAGGCGAATCGATTAGCAGAGCGTTTTGGGTGGAGTGACGAAAGGTCTTTAGGAAAAGCACTCCGCTTTATTACAGGAGGAAAAGAAACGTTAAATAATGAAGGGAAGCGAGTATGGCCGAATGTAGGGGATGAAGCGAGCTTTGTTTTGACGAATGCGACATGCGCTGCTGAAGCAGTAGCGCGTCAAACAGAAAAACGTTTAGTCGTGTATAAAGGAAATATTGTTGTTGGAAGTTTAAATGAGGTGGAATTAAATAATCTTGTGTAGAAGAATCGTTTAAATATTTTGAGGAGGGTTCTAATGGTGAGTATAGAACTCTTCTTTTTTATTCTTACAATATATTTTTATAGGAAAGCTAGAAGGGATGAAAAAATTGGACAATCAACATAACCAAAATCATATTATGGGAACTTTGCAATGGTTTATATTTTTATTAGCAAATTCAATCGCACTACCAATTGTCGTTGGCGGATTATTTCATCTTACGACGGAAGAAATATTTTATTTAATGCAGCGTACGTTTTTTGTAGTTGGTATATCTTCTTTTTTACAAGGGTGGCTTGGGCATAGACTGCCAATTGCGGATGGGCCGGCTGGATCTTGGGTTGGTGTATTTACCGTACTTGCTTATGCAACGGCCGGACAGGATCAATTACATAGTACACTGCAAATTTTAGAATTAGGAATGATAATCTCCGGTGTTATTTTAATAGGATTAGGAGTAACTGGTTTTATAGGACGTATTTTATTTTTATTTACGCCGCTTGTGACAGGGACGTTTTTACTTTTATTATGTTTACAATTAAGTGGTGTATTTTTAAAAGGAATGTTAGGAATTACAGCTACTATTTCTCAAATCGACGGATTTACAGCAATGATCGCGTTTAGTATATTTCTGTTCGTTATTATACTATCTAATTTTGGAAAAGGCTTTGTCAAAAGTTATGCAGTTTTAATAGGATTAATTAGTGGGTGGATTATTTTTCTCATTGCAGGAAAAGTGACAATCCCATCTCAAGTAACTCATTTTGTGCAACTTCCACATATATTTGCTTGGGGACTTCCAAAATGGAATACAGGTATGGCTGTATCAAGTTTCGTTATGGTATGTATTTTAGTTTCGAATACGGTGGCAGCTATTATAGCAATTAATCAAGCAACTATTCATAAAGCGACTATTGAACAAAAACAGTTGAAAGATGGAACATGGGTTGGGGGGATTTCACATCTCATCTCTTCTGTATTTTCAACTGTAGGTGTCGTTCCGTTACCAGCAACGGCAGGATTTATACGTTTAACAAAACAAAAGTATATACGATCGTTCTTAATGGCATGTGCGTTACTAGTCGTAATGTCTCTTTTTCCAAGTATTATTCGTTACTTAGCATCTTTACCATCAGCTGTTGCATCGGCTGTTTTAATGGCTTCGTTCGTACAGTTAATTGGAATTGGATTTAATAATATAAAACAAGTGCCGATGAGTGAAAGGAATGTAACGATCTTAGGCGTTGCAGTATTATTTGGCAGCGGCGTAATGTTTTTACCGTCTGGAGCACTCCAATCCTTGCCGTCTATTATGCAATATATATTCGGTAATGGTTTATTTGTAGGTACGGTTGTAAGTATATTGCTAGAACAAATATGGCGCGTTGGAAAGTAAGTGGATAAAAAGAGTGTACGCACTGTATAAAAGTCTAAAATAACATAGGAAATAAAGCCCATTTTTATTCACCACCTGCACATTTCGTTCATACAATATCTTGACTAAATAAACACCCAACTTACACATACACAGCTCTGGCTTAAGCAAGGAGGGTTATACCAGTTGAAGGAAAAAGCGTATCAATCTAAACCTTTACTCACAAAGAGAGAGAGAGAAGTATTTGAATTGCTGGTTCAAGATAAAACAACGAAGGAAATTGCAGGTGAACTTTTTATAAGTGAAAAGACAGTTCGCAACCATATCTCAAACGCAATGCAAAAGCTAGGGGTTAAAGGACGTTCACAAGCAGTTGTGGAGCTTCTTCGTATGGGAGAGCTCGAATTATAAGAAAGCAGCCGACTTTTATATAAAAGTCGGCTATTTTTTGTTTGCTTCACTTGCTATATGAATGATAAGAACACTCCATACATAAATAGGTAATAAGGAGGGGATATGTTGAAAAGGATACTGTTAGTTTCAACAAGTGCTCATGATATGAATGGACACCCGACTGGTTTGTGGCTGGAAGAGCTCGCAGCTCCTTATCATGTATTTAAAAAGGCTAAGTTTGATGTTGATATTGTGTCAATAAAAGGTGGGAGAGTACCTATAGATAGAGTGTCTATTCCGAATGGTATACCTCGCGAATTCAAGCATGTAGCTTCTTTATTGCAAAATACGAGGCCGATTTCAAATGTTCATTTTTCGGATTATGATGCGGTTTTATTTGGTGGTGGGCACGGGGCGATTGTAGATTTTCCAGGTAATCCATATGTAGTAAATTTGATTGAGAATATGTATAACAATAACCGGATTGTAGCGGCTGTTTGTCACGGAGTAAGCTCCTTAGTCGGTGTGAAAAATCAGGATGGCTCGTTTTTTGTTGCGGGTAAGCGTATAACAGGTTATACAAACGATGAAGAAAGAGCTGTACATTTAGAAAAGCGCGTTCCGTTTTTGCTAGAAAGTAAGTTGAAAGAAGAAGGAGCTTTGTTTTATGTAGCCCCCAATTTTACGCCGCATGTAGTAGTAGATGGTCATTTAATTACAGGACAAAATCCACAGTCTAGCGTGGAAATAGGTAAGGCTATAAAAAGGGCTGTAAATAAATTATCGTCATTTTAATTTCTGCTCATTTCTTCTTATTAATGGGAATGTCTTCTTTTCAAAAAAAGATGGAGCAATGAATATGCACTTTATATAGAAGAAACCGACTTTCTTATAGAAGGTCGGTTATTTTTCTATCTTGCAAATTACGAAAAAAAGGAGCAAAATAAAAAAGGTCCTAGTCTATACATGGGAAAATGAAAATTTTCATACAGAAGCATTTGAAGTGAGCGAACTTAAAGTGTGTAAAATATAATGATAAGCATAAAAGATGATGAATGAGAAAACGGGTGATGAAGTTGAATAGAGCAATCGGTGTTATCGATTCAGGAGTTGGCGGTTTAACAGTAGCAAAGGAATTAATTCGTCAGTTGCCGAAAGAGCGTATCATATATTTAGGAGATACAGCACGTTGTCCTTATGGTCCACGTTCTCGAGAAGAAGTACGTCAATTTACGTGGGAAATGACGGAGCATTTACTAGATTTAAATATTAAAATGTTAGTTATTGCGTGTAATACAGCAACTGCAGTTGTATTAGAAGAGATGCAAAAACAATTACCAATTCCAGTAGTAGGAGTTATTCACCCAGGATCACGTACAGCTTTAAAAGTGACAAACACGTATCACGTTGGGATTATTGGAACGATTGGAACGGTGAAAAGTGGTGCATACGAAGAGGCGTTAAAGTCTATTAATAACCGTGTTATGGTAGAAAGTTTAGCTTGTCCACCTTTCGTTGAACTTGTAGAGAGTGGGAATTTCGAAAGTGAAATGGCGTATGAAGTTGTAAGAGAAACGCTGCAACCACTGAAAAGTACCGATATTGATACACTTATATTAGGGTGTACACATTATCCGATTTTAGGACCTGTTATTAAAAAAGTAATGGGAGATAAAGTGCAACTAATTAGTTCTGGTGATGAAACAGCACGTGAAGTAAGTACAATCTTATATCATAGTAAAATGTTGAATGAAGGAGAAGAACAAAGCGATCATCTCTTCTTAACAACAGGAAAAATAGGCTTGTTTAAAGAAATTGCATCAAAATGGTTCGGTCAACCGATTGAAAATGTGAAGCATATTCATTTAGAAAAAGAATAATAGTAGAATTTATATAAGTGAGCTCCTGAGAAATCAGGAGTTTTTGTTTTATCTTGCTATTTGCTGGGTAGTAAGCCCCCTGCTGATTAAAGTTTCAATTTATAAGAGGCACAGCTTGTTCTAAAACGTGAAACAGCTCGTATACATAATAGTACAAACTTAGATTTTAGGGGGGAATGGCATGCCTAAATCCACTTTTAAATGGGTTGTTGGTGCTACTGTGAGCGCTGTTTTACTAACAGGGTGTGGCTTTATAAATCAAGAGAAAGCAACTGAACAAATTGATCCGCCAAAACAAGTTACGTATACAGAGGGTGGGAAGAAAGAAGTAGCTAAAAAAGATAAGCAAGGGCAAATGGTAAATAGAGAACTATACCTTGTTGATAAAAATGGTTATGTTGTACCACAAACGTTAGCTATACCTACTCCGAAAGCAAATGAGACTGTGAAGCAAACGTTAGAATACCTTGTGAAAGATGGACCGGTAACGAATTTATTACCAAATGGGTTTCGTGCAGTCATTCCGGCGAATACAACGATGACCTTAGATTTGAAAAAGGACGGAACGGCAGTTATTGATTTCTCTAAAGAAATGAAAAACTATGCGAAAGAAGAAGAGCGTCAAATCGTTGAATCTATAGCTTGGACGTTGACACAATTTACAGAGATAAAACAAGTGCAGTTCCAAATAAATGGTGAGAAATTGGCAAAAATGCCGGTTGGTGGTACACCGCTTGGTGAAGGAGTGAGCCGTGCAAATGGTATTAACTTCGATGATGAACAAGTAACAGATGTAACAAATACAAAACCAGTCACACTGTATTTTATGGCGCAAAATAATAATAAACAGCAATACTACGTACCAGTCACACGCCGCGTTGCGGAAGGTAAAGAAAATGACTATGCAGCAATTATAGATGAGCTTGTAAAAGGTCCGATCCATCAATCGCTCCTAAATGATTTTAATCCAGGCGTTAAGCTTATTACGAATCCGAAATTACAAGACGGAAATCTTACATTAAACTTTAATGAAAATATATTTGTAAACCCAGATAAAAATATGATTTCAAATTACGTATTGAAGTCGTTAGTTTTATCTTTAACAGAAAAGAAAGGTGTGAAAAATATTTCTATTGAAGTAAATGGAAAAGCAAATCTTATAGATGAAAAGGGCGGAAAGTTAATAAAACCTGTAGATCGTCCAGAAAACGTGAATACAGGTAGTTTTTAATCTTGAATAATTTGATATACTTAAGTAAGAAAGGAGAATTGCTTTTTGGGTTCTCCTTCTTTTATTGTATACATATCATACATTTAAATTTGGCTATACTAACGAGTAGTAATTAAGAGGAGGTTATTTTTATGCGAGTAGATGGTAGAGAGAAAACAGAATTACGCCATATACATATTCATACGAATTATTTAAAACATCCAGAAGGATCTGTATTAATTGAAGTTGGGGATACAAAGGTGATTTGCTCAGCAACAATTGAAGAGCGTGTACCACCGTTTATGCGTGGAGAAGGAAAAGGATGGGTAACAGCTGAATACGCGATGATTCCGCGTGCAACAGAACAACGTACAATTAGGGAGTCAAGTAAAGGGAAAGTAACAGGACGTACAATGGAAATCCAGCGCTTAATTGGACGAGCATTACGTGCGGTAGTTGATTTAGAAGCGCTTGGCGAGAGAACAGTTTGGATTGACTGTGATGTTATTCAAGCGGATGGTGGAACGAGAACAGCTTCTATTACAGGTGCATATGTAGCGATGGTATTAGCTTTCGAGAAATTATTACAAGCAGAAAAAGTATCTAAAATTCCAGTAAAAGATTATTTAGCAGCAACGTCAGTAGGAATTGTTGAAGAACAAGGTGTTGTTTTAGATTTAAACTATGCAGAAGATTCTAAAGCAGACGTTGATATGAATGTAATTATGACTGGAAAAGGTCAGTTCGTTGAAGTGCAAGGAACTGGAGAAGAAGCGACGTTTAGTAGAGCGCAGTTAAATGAATTACTTGATGCAGCAGAACAAGGCATTTTCCAACTGATTGATATGCAAAAAGAAGCGTTAGGTGACATCGTATCTCATATAGAGTAGAGGTGGAAAAAATGAAACAAGTTGTTGTAGCGACAAAAAATATGGGGAAAGTACGTGAGTTTGCTGAGTTATTTGAGCGATTTGATTTAGAAGTGAAATCATTACACGATTTTCCTCATATTGAAGAAGTCGAAGAAACTGGTGAAACATTTGAAGAAAATGCGATCTTAAAAGCAGATAGTTTGAGTAGACAGTTGAATGCAATTGTAATTGCGGATGATTCAGGTCTTATTGTAGATGCGTTAAACGGGAAACCAGGCGTGTATTCAGCTCGTTTTGCTGGAGAGCCGAAAGATGATCAAGCGAATATTGATAAAGTGTTACAAGAATTAAATGAAGTAGCGTTTGAAAAGCGTAAAGCTCGTTTCTATTGTGCATTAGCAGTTGCTTTCCCTGAAGGTGATAAAAAGCCTGTCATTGTAAACGGGACATGTGAAGGATTTATTTTAGAACAACGCCGCGGGGAAAACGGCTTTGGATATGATCCGATTTTTTATGTGGAAGAATATAAAAAAGCGATGGCGGAACTAAGTTCAGATGAGAAAAATGCTATTAGCCATCGTGGCCGTGCTCTTCGTAAATTAGAAGAAAAAATCCCGGAATGGTTTTTAGGAGAATAAGGGAGAGAGAATGATGAAAGCTTTAATCGTAAGTGATAGTCATAGCTCTGTGAAGGAATTACAGCAGTTGAAAGAGAAATATGAAGGGAAAGTAGATATCATGATTCATTGCGGTGATTCAGAGCTAACGCCTGCTCATGAAGAACTGCAAGGTTTCCGTGTTGTAAAAGGAAACTGTGATTATGCTAACTTTCAAGATGAAATTGTAACTGATGTAGATGGAATTCGCTTCTTAGTTGTGCATGGACATCGCCATAATGTGAAAATGACATTACAAACGCTAGCGTACCATGCTGAAGAAGTGGGAGCGCAAGTTGCATGCTTTGGACATTCTCACGTATTAGGTGCGGAATTAATCGAGGGCGTTTTATTTATTAATCCAGGCAGTATTTTATTACCACGTCAGCGTGTAGAAAAGACATTTGCTTTATTAGAAATGGATGAAAATCAAATGGAAGTTCGTTTTGAAACGTTAGACGGACAACTAGTTGAACAAGCAGTTTTTAAAAGAGGATAAGAAAATTTATCCTCTTTTAAAAAAGGTGTTGACTTTATGTGTGGTTATACATATAATAAATATTGTCGATAGGGCAACGGCGCTAACGAAGAAAAGAAAATAACATATGCGGGTGTAGTTTAGTGGTAAAACAAGAGCCTTCCAAGCTCTGGTCGAGAGTTCGATTCTCTTCACCCGCTCCATGTCCCAGTAGCTCAGCCGGATAGAGCATACGCCTTCTAAGCGTACGGTCGGGAGTTCGAATCTCTCCTGGGACGCTAAAAAAACCTTGTTATCTTTTGATAACAAGGTTTTTTGTTTGTCTAAAATTTGATGTTTGGGTTATAGGTGTAGTTCATTCTTGATATTTGCGACCTTTCCTTTGATATTAAGTAGTTGCATATGTACTTCTTTTTCTTAAATAAAAAGAGCGCCATTTATGCGCCCTATTCCTCTTATTTAATTTAAAGAATCAATAGGTTTATGATGGAACTCAAATCCATATCCAGATTCTCTTAATTGTTTACTTACAATATTATAAAACTCTTTACCATTCTAGTACAATTCAGCAGCAGTTATCGGAACTTATTCCCGGTAGTGTGTTACAATTAATAGAAGCGGAAAACGAGAATCTCCAATTGACTGGACCTGTGATTGGTTAGATGGTTTAAGAAGGTCGTATAAAAAAGGGAGATGGCGCAAAGATGGCGAGATCAAATGAGAATGATTTAACGGAGAAATTGGCGGAAGGTCACCGGAAATATGGTGATGGCAATTTTACAGTACAGAACATCGGTGATGAAACTAACCCGAATTGGACTGTCGTAAAAAATGTGAGGAAAGGATCGGCAGGCATTCGCGAAGGAGAAGATATATTAAGACTGCGATCAAAATATATAAAATAGTACGGAAATGGGCGGAGCGGGAGTTCGAATCTCTCCTGGGACGCTAAGAAAACCTTGTTATCTTTTGATAACAAGGTTTTTTGTTTGTTTTAAATTAGTTGTTAATAAACTTGTCAAAGACAAAACCATAATCTTTCACATTATATTGTTTCTTCGTATCAACGAGCCAGTTAAAAGCGATTTCGTTTATTTCTTTAAACTGTTCTGCTAAATTTACTTGTGCGTTTGAAATACGGCTGAAAGCGTTAGATGCCATATCTAAACTTTTATGTGCATACTGCAATGTAATATCGTTGTCGTATGAGATTTCTTCTATTTTAAGTAAAGCTTTATATAAATCTTTTAATTCTTCAATATGTTTTTTATGGACATCAATTGAATAGTGTTCATCGCCCATTTGGAACTTAATTTCTACATCTAAATCAATCGTTCCCGCAGTTTCAAGCGCTACGTTTTTAATTTGATATTTACTATAGCTAAAGCGGCGTAGTGTACGTTTTTTACTTGTTGCGCTTGTACCGTCTAAGTGAATTAACCCTTTGTTTGTGAAGCAATATTCATCTGATTTCGATTTAATTAGAAAGTAAATTTTCTCCCCATCTTCATGCATTACATAATCATCGGCATCGACCTTATCATAGTCTTTAGGTGTAATAACAGAACCTACATCGCTTAGTCCTAATACATCTGCGGCCATTTTTTTAAACATATATAATCCCCCTTGTAAATTAAAGTCTTAATTGTACAAAAATATATTAACATGATCTTCATCCTTTGTTTTCTTGTAATACGAAAATATCTGAAGGTAAGTTAAGAAAAGTAATGAATAATTATTTTGATCCTAAATTATTTAGTAAATCTATTAGTTTAAGAGTGGATTCTCCGAAAAATAACCAAGAGAAAAAAGTTAATTTTGCAAGTGATTATAAATAAATTCCGTGAAAGCACCTCAAGCGATATGAGGTGTTTTTCAATCTCTTTTTGAAATCTTACAATTCTGTAAGGTAACTGTAAGGTAGTTCGATGGTAAGAAATTGCTAATCTTTTATAATGAAGATAACAACGATAAAACGAGGAGGCAGAAATGATGAAAGGATTAGTTGTAACGGGCTTGACGGTTGCTTTTGGATTTGTAGCGTATGAGAAATTAACGTATGTAGTTGATGTTGTGAAACATTTGATTGCTTAGAGAAAACAGCCATGAGAGGGAAAGGGAATGAGTGAATGAATGGAATGGTTATTTGGAATTATAGGTACTTGTAGTGTAGTGTTATTGTTCTTTGTCCCAAGTGGTATACTTAGTTCGACAACAAGTTTGTTCTTCTTAAGTTTGTTTGCTTGTACGATGCTTATTATTATGTTTTTAATGAAGCGAAGTAAACCAATCTTCTATTTTAGCATGATTGTTATGGCAATTATTGTTCTCCAAATTATTACCCTTGTAATATACCCCACAATTATAAAAGCTTTCCATTAATGATGAATCCTCTGCGTTTGTTGCTGGGGATTTTTACTTGTACAATTTTAATTTTTAGTAGAGATTTATTTGTATTGGAATGTAAAAATTAAATATTTTCATATTTCAAACAAAT
Source organism: Bacillus sp. ISO11 (assembly GCF_003458115.1). Lineage (NCBI taxonomy): Bacteria > Bacillati > Bacillota > Bacilli > Caryophanales > Bacillaceae > Bacillus > Bacillus sp. ISO11. The sequence continues at coordinate 276,293 of NZ_QXCO01000002.1, forward strand.
AGTTTTGGGATGTTGTGTTCTCATTACGCATTTGATATATTTACTTTGAACATAATTAAAATCAAGAAAAAGAGGCGGACGTATGGATAAAAAAGAAAATACGGTCGTATTGTTTCCACAACTATCAGAGCGCTATATTGATGAAGGTTTTTTAGCGCTGAAAGAGCGGAAGTTCGAAGATGCATTGCGCTGCTTTGAAATATTACGTCAGTATAATGCGGAAACGGAACAAACGGAATTAGCTTCAGTTATTTGTTTACTCGAATTAAAACGTATGGAAGAAGCGAAAGACAAATGTGAACAGTTGCTTAAAACAGGAGTTGTCTTATTTGGTGATATTCTTGAAACGTACGTGACTATTTTAGTTCAAACAAATGATTATGAAGGTGTTATTGAAACTGTTGAAAAGGTTTTACAAACGAAAGATATAATGCCTGATCAAAAGGAAAAATTAGCGCAGCTTGCTTTATTTGCAGAAGGTATGCTAAATGAGGGAGACGCATCGCTAGTGGATTCAAATTTTGAGTTGGATGAGTTTACTAAAGAAATTTTTGGAGAAAACTTTGGACAGAAGCTAAGAGCGATTCAGCGACTTTCATTAAAAGACTTAGATCTTGCATTACCTGTTTTAAAGAAATTTTTAATAGACGAAGAGCAACACCCCTATTTGAAAACTTCTATTTTGTATAAAATGATAGAAAGTCAGGTAGAAGAGGAAATAGAGGTAGAAAAGTTTGGGAATACGATTAAGGTAATTCCAGCATTTACAGGTCATAATGAGGAGCAATCCAATAACATTATACATAAATTATCAAGTCGATTAGAGCAAAAATATCCCGATATATTTGAAGCGATGGTTACATATTGGAAAGAATTGCAAATTAGCGTTTTCCCATTCGCTCTATTAATGGATAAAGAAGAGATTTGGTCAGCTGTTTTAGAGAGAATTGGAAGAAAGCGTTTCGGATTGGCTATTGATGAAGAAGAGCTTATGGCAGCATACAATATCGAATTGGAAGAGTTTCATATTGCCTATCAATGGTTATTACGTGTTGAAAGAGAAGGATATTTGCCCGTATAATTATGAAAAAGAATCGTTCAGTTCTTGAAACGAGCATATTCTATGTTATAATGTAAGGGTTGCAAAAGGCAGAAAACTGCCTGTTTGTAAGAGAAGAGAAGTGTAATTCTCTTACTTAATATGTTTCATATTATTCTCGAACAAAATATACCGTAGTTGTCTTCTGGGCAATTAGTAGATTGGAACATTATATCTGAAAGCTTTTGCTAGAGGATTATTTGTGTATTTGTTATTTCAAAAAAGAGATAATGAAGATCTTAATCTATAGAGGTATGTGCATACATTATTATAGTTGGAGGGAAAGAATAAATGTCTACAAAATGGGAAAAATTAGAAGGTAACGTTGGCGTTTTAACAATCGAAGTTGATGCTAAAGAAGTAAACAACTCTATCGACGCTGCGTTCAAAAAAGTAGTAAAAACAATTAACGTACCAGGTTTCCGTAAAGGAAAAATGCCTCGTCCATTATTCGAACAACGCTTTGGTATTGAATCTTTATACCAAGATGCTTTAGATATCATTTTACCAAAAGCATACGGTGAAGCGATTGAAGAAGCTGGTATCTTCCCAGTTGATCATCCTGAAATCGACATCGAGAAGTTCGAAAAAAATGCTAACCTTATCTTCACTGCAAAAGTTACAGTAAAACCTGAAGTTAAATTAGGTGAGTACAAAGGTTTAGCAGTAGAAAAAGTTGAAACAACTGTAACTGACGAAGATGTAGAGAACGAATTAAAATCTTTACAAGAGCGTCAAGCTGAACTAGTTGTTAAAGAAGAAGGAACTGTTGAAAACGGTGATACAGCTGTAATCGACTTCGAAGGTTTCGTTGATGGCGAAGCATTTGAAGGTGGAAAAGGCGAAAACTACTCTCTAGCAATCGGTTCTGGTACATTCATCCCAGGTTTCGAAGAGCAAGTAATCGGTCTTAAATCTGGTGAGTCTAAAGACGTTGAAGTATCATTCCCAGAAGAGTACCATGCTGCTGAATTAGCTGGCAAACCAGCAACATTCAAAGTAACAATTCACGAAATCAAAACAAAAGAACTTCCTGAGTTAAACGACGAGTTCGCTAAAGAAGCAGACGAAGCGGTTGCAACTCTTGATGAATTAAAAGCAAAACTTCGCACAAACTTAGAAGAAGGCAAAAAGCACGAAGCTGAGCACAAAGTACGTGACGAAGTAGTAGAATTAGCTGCTGCTAACGCTGAAATCGAAATTCCAGAAGCTATGATCAACACTGAGTTAGATCGTATGGTTCGTGAATTCGAGCAACGTTTAAGCCAACAAGGTATGAACCTTGAGCTTTACTACCAATTCACAGGTACTGATGCTGACAAATTAAAAGAGCAAATGAAAGAAGATGCACAAAAACGTGTAAGAATCAATCTTGTTCTTGAAGCTATCATTGAAGCTGAAAACATCGAAGTTACTGAAGAAGAAGTAACTGCAGAAGTTGAAAAAATGGCTGAAATGTACGGTATGCCAGTAGACGCTATCAAGCAAGCTCTTGGAAGCGTAGACGCTTTAGCTGAAGATCTTAAAGTGCGTAAAGCTGTAGACTTCTTAGTAGAAAACGCTGCATAATAAAATAACAAGGCACGATTAAAATCGTGCCTTGTTTTATAAATATAGAAATATATTTATAAAACTTTTCGATGGAGAAGGAAAAGTTCCTTTACAAGTCGAATATACATATTTCAAAAGTTTTAAAAATTTTTTATTTGTACATAACTAGTCATATTATTTGTATTTCTCGCCACGTAGTGACATAATATGTATTTACATACGATACATTTATCGTGTACATACGAAGGCAAGAGGTTAGCACTTTGTAAGGGGTGTGAAAATATGTTTAAATTTAATGATGAAAAAGGGCAATTAAAATGTTCTTTCTGTGGTAAAACACAAACGCAAGTTCGAAAGTTAGTGGCAGGTCCAGGTGTTTACATTTGTGACGAGTGTATCGAACTTTGTACTGAAATTGTACAAGAGGAGCTTGCGAAGGACGAAGAAGTAGAATTCAAAGATGTACCGAAACCGGTAGAAATTCGTGAAATCTTAGATGAGTATGTCATCGGGCAAGATAGCGCGAAAAAAGCACTAGCGGTAGCGGTATATAACCATTACAAACGCATTAATTCTAACAGCAAAATTGATGATGTAGAATTAGCGAAGAGTAATATCGCACTTATCGGGCCAACAGGTAGTGGTAAAACATTACTTGCACAAACGTTAGCGCGTATTCTAAATGTTCCATTTGCAATCGCGGACGCAACATCTTTAACAGAAGCTGGATATGTTGGAGAAGATGTAGAAAATATCTTACTAAAATTAATTCAAGCAGCTGATTATGATGTAGAGAAAGCGGAAAAAGGAATCATTTATATTGATGAGATTGATAAAGTGGCACGTAAGTCCGAAAATCCATCAATTACACGTGATGTATCTGGTGAAGGTGTGCAGCAAGCACTTCTGAAAATTTTAGAAGGTACTGTAGCAAGCGTTCCACCTCAAGGTGGTCGTAAGCATCCGCACCAAGAGTTTATTCAAATTGATACAACGAACATCTTATTCATTTGTGGTGGAGCGTTTGATGGCATTGAGCCGATTATTAAACGTCGCCTTGGTGAAAAAGTAATTGGATTTGGTTCTGAGAAGAAAAATGCTGATGTAAATGAGAAGCATGTTTTATCTCACGTATTACCAGAGGATCTTTTAAGATTTGGTTTAATTCCAGAGTTTATCGGTCGTCTTCCAGTTATTGCGAACCTAGAGCCACTTGATGAAGATGCTCTTGTTGATATTTTAACGAAACCGAAAAATGCACTTGTTAAGCAATTCCAAAAACTATTGGAGCTTGACGATGTTGAGTTAGAGTTTGAAGAAGGTGCACTAATCGAAATTGCGAAAAAAGCAATTGAACGTAAAACGGGTGCTCGTGGACTTCGTTCTATTATTGAAGGCTTAATGCTTGATGTAATGTTCGAACTTCCATCTCGTAAAGATATCGAGAAGTGTATTCTTACAAAAGAAACAGTAGCTGATAATGAGCCGCCAAAATTGGTGTTACAAGACGGTACTGTACTTGATACAAAAACATCTGCATAATGCGAAAGGGAAACAGCAATTTTTATAATTGCTGTTTTTCTTTATGTTTAGCTACGTTCCTCCGCGGAAATACTAAGAGATAAAATATTGCGGGAGGAAATAAATAATGAGCTGGACAAATATATTTTTAGTTGTTCAACTTGTTTTTGGTGTAATTGTCGGATTGTATTTCTGGCATTTACTTCGAAATCAACGAACACAAAAAGTTTCAATTGATCGAGAATCGAAAAAAGAATTAGAACAGCTTCGTAAAATGCGTGAGATTTCTTTAACAGAGCCGCTAGCAGAAAAGGTGCGTCCTACAACCTTTTTAGATATTGTAGGGCAAGAGGATGGAATTAAGTCGTTAAAAGCGGCTCTTTGTGGTCCGAATCCGCAACATGTAATCATATATGGCCCACCAGGTGTTGGGAAAACAGCGGCAGCACGTCTTGTATTAGAAGAAGCGAAACGAAATCCTAAATCTCCATTTCGTACGAATGCAACATTTATTGAACTTGATGCGACAACAGCTCGGTTTGATGAACGTGGTATCGCAGACCCTTTAATTGGTTCGGTGCATGATCCGATTTATCAAGGTGCTGGGGCGATGGGGCAAGCAGGTATTCCGCAACCGAAAAAAGGTGCTGTAACAGATGCACATGGTGGTATTTTGTTTATTGATGAGATTGGCGAGCTCCATCCGATTCAAATGAACAAAATGTTAAAGGTGTTAGAAGATCGAAAAGTATTTTTAGAAAGTGCGTACTATAGTGAAGAAAATACGATGATCCCAACATATATACATGATATTTTCCAAAAAGGCTTACCGGCAGATTTTCGCTTAGTTGGAGCAACGACACGTTCGCCAGAGGAAATTCCTCCTGCTATTCGGTCACGTTGCTTAGAAGTATTTTTCCGTGAATTAGATACGGAAGAAATTCAAAAAGTAGCGAAAAATGCCGCGGAAAAAGTGGAAATGCAAATAGGTGAAAATGGTATTGAGATGATTGGGATGTATGCAAGGAATGGACGAGAAGCGATTAATCTCGTGCAAATCTCTGCGGGTATGGCGATAAATGAAGAACGTTCTTTCATTAAGGATGAAGATATAGAGTGGGTTGTTCACTCAAGTCAGCTTACACCGAAATATGAAAAGCGCATTTATCCGATTCCAAGGATTGGTCTTGTAAATGGTCTTGCTGTATACGGACCAAATACAGGTGCGTTATTAGAAATTGAAGTAACAGCAATTCCGGCGAAAGATAAAGGATCGGTAAATGTTACCGGAATTGTGGAAGAAGAAAGTATTGGTAGTCAAACGAAATCGATTCGTCGTAAAAGTATGGCGAAAGGCTCTGTTGATAATGTATTAACAGTACTTCGTTCTTTAGATGTGTTGCCAGAAGGATATGATATACATATTAATTTTCCAGGTGGTATCCCAATTGATGGACCTTCTGCGGGAATCGCTATGGCAACAGGTGTATATTCTGCGGTGCACCGCACGTATGTAAATAATGAAGTAGCGATGACAGGGGAAATAAGTATACACGGAGAAGTAAAACCTATTGGTGGCGTGTACGCAAAAATAAAAGCTGCGAAAAAAGCGGGAGCTAAGAAAGTCATTATTCCTGCTGAAAATATGCAACCATTTTTGTATACGATCAAGGGAATTGAAATTATTCCTGTTCGTAAGTTAAAAGAAGTATTTGAGTTAACGTTTATGCAAGAAAATATGTATAGAGAGCTAGATGTACATACTCACGTAGACGAAACAGATGCACAATCTATGTAAAAATAAACAATAATAAAATTTGCCAGACTTCGTTTAAGTTTGTATGCTTAATCGGAGTCTTTTTTCTTTTCGTGAGGTAGAAAAACAAGCTATTTACAATTGCGCGGAATCTCAGCAATTGCATCTAGGTGTATTGTAATATAAAATAGTTGAACAGGAGTTTAATTTATTATGGAGGTGCTATGTCTAGTATGAATACGAACGAAAGAATCGTGCCCCTCCTACCATTAAGAGGCGTTCTCGTATATCCAACGATGGTTTTGCATCTTGATGTAGGACGTGATAAATCGATACAAGCACTAGAGCAGGCGGCAATGGATGAAAATATCATCTTTTTAGCAATGCAAAAAGAAATGAATATCGATGATCCGAAAGAAGATGACATATATAGTGTAGGTACGGTGGCGAAAGTGAAGCAAATGTTAAAATTGCCGAACGGTACGCTTCGTGTCCTTGTGGAAGGTTTACATAGAGCAGAAGTAATAGAGTTTATCGAAGAAGAAAATGTAGTACAAGTGTCTATTAAAACGGTAACTGAAGAAGTAGAAGATGATTTAGAAGAGAAAGCTTTTATGCGTACGTTACTGGAGCATTTCGAACAATATATTAAAGTCTCGAAAAAAGTTTCAAATGAAACATTTGCAACGGTAGCTGATGTGGAAGAACCAGGGAGATTAGCTGATCTAATTGCTTCTCACTTGCCAATTAAAACGAAGCAGAAACAAGAGATTCTAGAGATTGTATCTGTAAAAGAACGATTACAAACACTTATTTCAATTATTCAAGATGAACAAGAGTTACTTAGCCTAGAAAAGAAAATTGGGCAAAAAGTGAAACGTTCCATGGAGCGCACGCAAAAAGAATATTTCTTACGTGAGCAAATGAAGGCGATTCAAACTGAACTTGGCGACAAAGAAGGCAAGGGCGGAGAAGTAGAAGAACTTCGTGAGAAAATTGAACAGTCAGGAATGCCGGAAGAAACAATGAAGGCTGCGCTGAAAGAATTAGATCGTTATGAAAAGTTACCAGCAAGTTCTGCGGAGAGTGGTGTTATTCGCAATTATATTGATTGGTTATTAGCGCTTCCGTGGACAGAGGCAACAGAAGATATAATTGATCTTGCTCATTCGGAAGAGATTTTAAATAACGATCATTACGGTCTTGAAAAAGTGAAAGAGCGTGTACTTGAATATTTAGCTGTACAGAAGTTAACGAATTCATTAAAAGGACCTATCCTTTGTTTAGTAGGCCCTCCTGGGGTAGGCAAAACTTCGTTAGCGCGTTCAATTGCAACATCATTGAATCGTAACTTCGTCCGTGTATCTCTTGGTGGTGTGCGTGATGAATCTGAAATTCGTGGTCACCGCCGTACATATGTTGGAGCAATGCCAGGACGCATTATTCAAGGTATGAAAAAGGCGAAAACAGTTAATCCAGTCTTCTTATTAGATGAGATTGATAAAATGTCTAACGATTTTCGTGGAGATCCATCAGCGGCATTACTTGAAGTATTAGATCCAGAACAAAACCATAACTTCAGTGATCATTACATTGAAGAACCATATGATCTATCAAAAGTTATGTTTGTAGCAACTGCTAATACACTTTCAAGTATTCCAGGTCCATTACTTGACCGTATGGAAATCATTTCGATTGCTGGCTATACAGAACTTGAAAAAGTACACATTGCTCGTGAGCATTTATTGCCGAAACAATTAAAAGAACATGGCTTACGAAAAGGTAATTTACAAGTGCGTGATGAAGCGCTGCTTGAGATTATTCGTTATTATACACGTGAGGCTGGTGTTCGTACGCTAGAGCGCCAAATTGCAAAAGTTTGCCGTAAAGTAGCGAAGATTATCGTTACAGCAGAACGTAAACGTATCGTTGTGACAGAGAAAAAGATTGTTGATTTACTTGGTAAACACATATTCCGTTATGGGCAAGCTGAAAAAACAGACCAAGTTGGTATGGCAACAGGTCTAGCTTACACAGCAGCAGGCGGCGATACACTTGCCATTGAAGTTTCTGTAGCGCCAGGAAAAGGGAAACTAATTTTAACAGGGAAACTTGGGGATGTTATGAAAGAATCAGCACAAGCTGCGTTTAGTTATATACGTTCTCGTGCAGAAGAGCTTCAGATCGATCCGAATTTCCATGAGAAAAATGATATTCATATTCACGTTCCAGAAGGAGCAGTTCCAAAAGACGGACCGTCAGCAGGTATTACGATGGCAACGGCACTTATTTCTGCGCTAACAGGTATTCCTGTAAGTAAAGAAGTGGGTATGACAGGTGAAATTACACTTCGTGGTCGTGTATTACCAATTGGTGGTTTAAAAGAAAAAACATTAAGTGCTCACCGCGCAGGCTTAACAAAAATTATTTTGCCAGCAGAAAACGAGAAAGATTTAGATGATATTCCAGAGAGCGTAAAAGAAAACCTTACGTTTGTGCTTGCATCTCATTTAGATGAAGTATTGGAGCACGCATTAGTAGGAGTGAAACAATGAAAGTAACAAAAGCAGATATTGTAATTAGTGCTGTTAAACCAGAACAATATCCAGACAGTGATTTACCAGAAATTGCATTAGCAGGTCGTTCAAATGTGGGGAAGTCTTCCTTTATTAATAAAATTTTAAATCGTAAAAAGTTAGTGCGTATTTCTTCTAAACCAGGAAAAACGCAAACGCTGAACTTTTTCTTAATCAATGAGATGATGCACTTTGTTGACGTTCCAGGTTATGGATATGCGAAAGTATCTAAATCGGAGCGCGCTGCATGGGGGAAAATGATTGAAACGTACTTTACAACGCGTGAGCAATTAGACGCAGCTGTATTAGTAGTTGATTTACGTCACCAACCAACAAGTGATGACGTGATGATGTATGATTTCTTAAAGCATTATGAAATCCCAACAATTATTATTGCGACGAAAGCCGATAAAATTCCGAAAGGGAAATGGCAAAAGCATTTAAAAGTTGTAAAAGAAACGCTTGCTGTTGAAATTGGCGATGAAATTGTTCTATTCTCTTCTGAAACAGGACTTGGAAAAGAAGAAGCGTGGAAAGCAATTCATAAATTTACAAAAACAAAAAACGCGTGACGAATGTCGCGCGTTTTTGTTTTGCTAAATTTTTTAGCGTACGTTTAATGTAACTTCAATATTTCCTCGTGTTGCTTTCGAGTAAGGACATACACCGTGAGCCGCTTCTACAAGTTCTTGTGCTTCGTTATGTGAAACGCCAGCCACATGTACATCAAGTACCGCAGATAGACCGAAACCACCATCTGTATCTTTTCCGATAGAAACGTGAGCAGTTACTTCTGTACTTTCTACTTTCACACGTTTTGTACGAATGACAAGTTGTAATGCACTATCGAAACAAGCTGCATAACCAGCTGCAAATAGTTGTTCTGGATTTGTTGCTTCTCCGCCTGCACCACCTAGTGCTTTCGGCATTTTTACATCAAGATTTAATATGCCATCATCTGAAACTACTTTCCCATTTCTTCCACCTGTTGCTGTTACTGAAGCAGTATATAATTTATCCATATTTATTCCCCTTTTCCATCATTAATTGTTTTCATTGTGTCAATTAGTTTATTTAGTTGAATTAATAAAGAGCGATATTCTTGCTCTGTAATTCCTAAGTTTGTAGCCATCGTTGTCGGTAATGAACAAGCCTTTTCCTTTAAATCTTTGCCTTGTTCTGTTAATTCAATACAAACTTTTCGCTCGTCTTCTTTGGAACGAACACGTTTTACAAGTTTTAATGATTCCATGCGTTTTAACATAGGTGTTAACGTACCAGAATCTAAAAATAGACGTTCTCCAATTTCTTTTACTGTTAGTCCATCTTGCTCCCATAGTACGAGTAAAGTAATGTACTGGGGATACGTAATACCCATTTCTTCTAAATAAGGTCGATAAAAACGAGTAACCTCTCTAGAGCAGGCGTAAATAGAAAAACAAAGTTGGTTATCTAGATGCAAAGAGTCCTCTGTCATAAATAACTCCCTTCTAATTAAATTGTGCGCAATTTAATTTTGTAAAACCAATATAACGAAAAAGAAATACAATGTCAAATACATTGTATTGAGAAAGTCTTTGTTGCATTTTGGAACAATCATACATATTTTCCTTCATGATGAAAGAAGATAGGGAAGATGATGTTATAATTTATATGGAATAGTTTCCATCACTTGATTATGAGGGCTTTTTTTGGTAACGTACAAATAGAGTTATTAATTTATAATCATTATAAAGTAGAAGTTTTTTTTATTAGTGTTACTGAATCTCCTTTATTACATACGGAGAATAATTAAAAAATAATCGGTTGTTCACACGATTGTCAGATTCATAAGAGGAAAGTTGTATTATGATAGTAGATAAAGTGATAAAACGGGTGAAGGGGGACATGCTGCGTGCATATTCTTGTTGTTAGTGTAAATTATCGAACAGCCCCTGTAGAATTTCGTGAGAAACTCACATTTCAGGCAGCAGAACTAGAGCGAGCGATGACTACATTACAAAATCAAAAGAGCGTGTTAGAGAATGTCATTGTATCAACTTGTAATCGCACTGAGATTTATGCTGTTGTCGATCAATTACACACGGGACGGTATTATATTAAGAAGTTTTTAGCTGATTGGTTTCAGCTTGAAATAGAAGAAGTCGCGCCATATTTAACTATTTTTGAACAAGATGGTGCAATAGATCATTTATTCCGCGTAACGTGCGGTTTAGATTCTATGGTAGTCGGAGAAACGCAGATTTTAGGTCAAATAAAAGATAGCTTTTTAGAAGCGCAACAAGTTAAAGCAACAGGCACAATTTTTAATGAATTGTTTAAGCAAGTCATTACATTAGCAAAACGTGCCCACTCAGAAACAACAATCGGGGAAAGTGCGATGTCTGTTAGTTATGCTGCTGTTGAGCTTGGAAAGAAAATATTTGGCGAGTTAACAGATTGTCATGTGCTTATTCTTGGTGCTGGTAAAATGGGCGAACTTGCACTGCAAAACTTATATGGAAGTGGTGCTCGTAAAGTAACAGTTATGAATAGGACGCTTTCGAAAGCAGAAGTAATGGCTGAGAAATATATGGGACATGCAAAATCGTTAAGCGAATTACAATGTGCATTATTAGAAGCAGATATTTTAATTAGTTCAACTGGTGCATCGGAGTATGTCATTACGAAAGAGATGATGACGAAGGTAGAGAAAATGCGCTCTGGTCGCCCTTTGTTTATGGTTGACATTGCAGTGCCACGTGATATTGATCCAGCGATTGATGAGCTAGAAGGTTCTTTCTTGTATGATATTGATGATTTACAAGGAGTAGTGGAGGCAAACCGTGCTGAGCGTTTGAAAGAAGCAGAGAAAATTCAATTTATGATTGAAGAGGAAATTGTTCTATTTAAAACGTGGTTAAGTACACTTGGTGTTGTTCCATTAATATCAGCTCTTCGTGATAAGGCACTTGCAATCCAAAGTGAAACGATGGTAAGCCTAGAGCGAAAAATACCAAACCTTAGTGATCGTGAGAAAAAAGTCATTAGTAAGCATACGAAAAGTATTATTAATCAATTATTAAAAGACCCAATTTTAGTAGCGAAAGAAATAGCTGCTGAAGAGGGAGCGAGCGAAAAATTAGCGTTATTTGCGAAGATTTTCGATTTAGAAACGGAAGACGTAGAGAGTTGTGCGGAAGAAGTAGAACATAAAAAAGTGTGGACACCATCCGTTCCATCTTTATAATTTGGAAGGATGATCGGATGAGTTTTTTAAATAACAGTATTATTTATCATATTGCAATTATTTTATATGCTTGTAGCATTAGTTTATATTTTATAGATTATTTCCAAAGTAACCGAAAGGCGAACCGATTTGCTTTTTGGTTACTTGCGATTGTATGGGTCCTGCAGTCTATTTTTATGTTGCTTAGGGCTACAGATTCAGAAACGAATCCTATTTTAACTTTATTATCAGGGATTTATTTTTATGTTTGGTTATTGATTACGATGTCGTTAGTCATTAATCGATTTATGAGAATCGACTTTTTAGTCTTTTTTACAAATGTTGTTGCATTTGGCGTAAGCGCTTTTTCTATTTTTACACCGCTCGGAAAGATGTCGCCAGTACTTGCGGAACAATTAGTTTCAGAACTTGTATACGTGCATGTCGGTATGGCAATTATTTCTTACGCAACGTTTACTGTATCGTTCATTTTTTCTATTATGTACTTATTACAATATCGCCTATTAAAAAAGAAAAAATGGAATGCGAGATTAAGAAGGTTAGGGAATTTACCGAAGCTAGAATCTATGTCTTACGGATTAAATTTATTTTCTGTTCCATTTTTCTTACTAGCAATTTTATTAGGATGTATATGGGGATATACAAAATTGGATAATTTCCATTGGTATGATACGAAAGTAATCGGATCTTTTGTCGTTCTATTTGTGTATTGCACAGGTTTATATTTACGAGCGGCAGATGTGTTGCAAGGTAAGAAAATTGTACAGTGGAATATCGGATCGTTTCTCGTAATGCTAGTAAACATTTTTCTATTAAGCAGTTTATCCAATTTCCACTTTTGGTATTTATAATGAGGAGAGAGAATTATGCGCAAAATTATTGTAGGATCACGAAAGAGTAAACTAGCATTAACGCAAACAAACTGGTTTATTGATCAGTTAAAAGCCCTAGGTCTACCATATGAATTTGAAGTGAAAGAAATTGTCACAAAAGGTGATGTTATTTTAGATGTTACTCTTTCAAAAGTAGGCGGCAAAGGCTTGTTTGTAAAAGAGATTGAACACGCGCTACTTACGAAAGAAATCGATATGGCTGTACATAGTATGAAAGATATGCCAGCCGTACTTCCAGAAGGTTTAATGATTGGCTGTACACCAAAGCGTGTTGACCCTCGTGATGCTTTTATCTCAAAAAATGGAGCATCGTTTAAAGAGTTAGCGGAAGGTGCTATTTTAGGTACGAGTAGTTTAAGACGTAGTGCACAGCTACTCGCTGCGAGACCAGATTTACAAGTTAAGTGGATTCGCGGGAATATCGATACACGTTTACGTAAATTAAAAGAAGAAGATTACGATGCGATTATTTTAGCGACAGCTGGATTACAAAGAATGGGCTGGGATGATGAAGTTATTACAGAACATTTAGATGAAGCGTTATGTGTACCTGCTGTAGGACAAGGTGCATTAGCGATTGAGTGTCGTGAGGATGATAAGGATTTATTGCAATTGTTAGCGCATATTAATGATACGATAACAGAAAGAACAGTGGCAGCGGAGCGAGTATTTCTTCATAAACTTGAAGGTGGATGCCAAGTTCCAATTGCTGGATATGCAACCCTTACAGAAAACGATGCAATCGAATTAACAGCTCTTGTCGGCTCTATGGATGGCTCTGTTTTATTAAAAGAGACAGTAGTGGGTACTAATCCTGAGGAAGTAGGATTAGAGGCCGCGGACCGTTTAATTAAGCAAGGCGCCAAAGAACTCATTCTTGCTGCAAATAAGGAGCAACAATAAATATGAACGCTCTCGCTGGAAAAACGGTATTGATTACACGTGCCCAGCATCAAGCGAAACAAATGAGTGTAGCAGTGAAAGAAAAGAGCGGAATTCCATTGGAAATTCCGCTTTTGCGTATGGAAGGTATGTCTCATAGGCAAATTCAACATATTGAAGAGCAGCTACATTCATACGACTGGGTTATTTTTACGAGCAGAAATGGTGTAGCTTTTTTTCTGGATAGTTTAAAAAAGAAACTACCACTAACCATTAAAATCGCTGCGGTAGGTGTGAAAACAAAATTAGAGTTAGAAAAAAGGGGCTATCAAGTTCATTTTGTTCCGACTTTATTTGTTGCAGAAGCATTTGCAGAAGAGTTTCTAAAAGAATTAAGTGGAAATGAACGTATTTTATTTCCGAAAGGGAATTTAGCAAGAGAGGTAATTCCGGTTGCACTTCGGGAAATTGGTATTTCTCTAGATGAGCTAACCGTATACGGTACGAAAGTGAATATAGAAAAAAAGCAAGAGCTTATAGCGGCATTGAAGTTAGGGAAAGTAGACATTATTACATTTACGAGCCCTTCAACTGTTACTAGTTTTGTTCGTTTACTTGAGGGTACAAACTGGAGAGAATGGACAAAAAAATGTACAATTGCTTGTATAGGACCTATTACGGAAAAAGAGGCAAGTCTTTATTTTCCGTCTGTTATTGTGCCGAAAGAGTACACTGTAGAAGCATTACTACAATGTGTTTGTGAATCTATAAAATGAAAGAATGGGGATAGAAATCTATGAACTCTTTACAATTTAATCGTCATCGTCGTTTAAGACAAAGCGGGGGCATGCGTGCGCTTGTGCGTGAAACGTTTTTACATACGGAAGATTTTATTTACCCTATTTTTGTATTAGAAGGTGAAAATGTTCGTAATGAAGTTCCTTCTATGCCAGGCGTATATCAAATGTCTTTAGATTTATTGCAAGCTGAAATGCAAGAAGTTGTTGATTTAGGTATTCGTTCTGTTATTGTATTTGGTTTACCTGCTGAAAAGGATGAAGTTGGATCATCAGCATATTGTGATCATGGAATTGTACAACGTGCTATTCAGCAAATTAAAGGTGATTTCCCTGAGCTAGTAGTAGTTGCAGACACATGTTTATGTCAATTTACAAGCCATGGTCATTGCGGTGTAATTGAAGATGGTATTATTTTAAATGACGAGTCTCTTGCAGTTCTTGCGAAAACAGCTGTAAGTCAAGCGAAAGCAGGAGCGGACATTATTGCGCCATCAAACATGATGGACGGCTTCGTAACAGCAATTCGCCATGCATTAGACGAAAATGGTTTTGGACACGTGCCAGTTATGTCGTACGCTGTGAAATATTCATCAGCATTTTATGGACCATTCCGTGATGCTGCGCACGGTGCACCGCAATTTGGTGACCGTAAAACATATCAAATGGATCCGGCAAACCGTATGGAAGCATTCCGTGAAGCAGAATCGGATGTAATGGAAGGTGCAGATTTCTTAATCGTAAAACCAGCTCTTTCTTACTTAGATATCGTTCGTGATGTGAAAAATAACCTTAATTTACCAGTTGTCGCTTATAATGTAAGTGGTGAATATTCGATGATTAAAGCGGCAGCGCAAAATGGTTGGATTAATGAAAAAGAAGTTGTTCTTGAAAAATTAATTAGTATGAAACGTGCAGGAGCAGATTTAATTATTACGTATCATGCAAAAGATGCAGCAAGATGGTTACAAGAAGGAGGCGCTAAATAATGAAAAAGTTTGATAAGTCAATTGCAGCGTTTGAAGAGGCGCAAGACTTAATGCCTGGTGGCGTAAATAGCCCGGTTCGTGCCTTTAAGTCTGTTGGGATGAATCCGTTGTTTATGGAGCGTGGAAAAGGCTCTAAAGTATATGATATCGATGGGAATGAATACATCGACTACGTATTATCATGGGGTCCTTTAATTCATGGTCATGCAAATGATCGTGTTGTAGAAGCGTTAAAATCTGTTGCTGAAAGAGGTACAAGCTTCGGTGCACCAACAGAAATTGAAAATAAATTAGCAAAACTTGTTATTGAGCGCGTGCCATCAATTGAGATTGTGCGTATGGTTAACTCTGGAACGGAAGCAACAATGAGTGCACTACGTTTAGCTCGTGGTTATACAGGTCGTAATAAAATCTTGAAATTTATCGGTTGTTACCACGGTCATGGTGATTCGTTATTAATTAAAGCTGGTTCTGGTGTGGCGACTTTAGGTTTACCAGATAGTCCTGGTGTACCAGAAGGTGTAGCGAAAAATACGATTACAGTAGCTTATAACGATTTAGAAAGCGTAAAATACGCGTTTGAACAATTCGGTGATGATATTGCTTGTGTAATTGTAGAACCAGTAGCAGGAAATATGGGGGTTGTTCCTCCGCAGCCTGGATTTTTAGAAGGTCTTCGTGAAGTAACAGAACAAAACGGTGCATTGCTTATTTTTGATGAAGTAATGACAGGGTTCCGAGTAGCTTATAATTGTGGCCAAGGTTATTATGGCGTAACGCCTGATTTAACATGCTTAGGTAAAGTAATCGGTGGTGGTTTACCAGTAGGAGCATACGGTGGTAAAGCGGAAATTATGCGCCAAGTTGCGCCAAGCGGACCGATTTACCAAGCTGGTACTTTATCAGGTAACCCACTTGCAATGGCGGCAGGTTATGAAACGTTAGTACAGTTAACGCCAGAATCATATGTAGAATTTGAGCGTAAAGCTGAAATGTTAGAAGCTGGATTACGTAAAGCAGCTGAAAAACATGGCATTCCTCACCATATTAACCGTGCAGGCTCTATGATTGGTATTTTCTTTACAGATGAACCCGTTATTAATTACGATGCAGCAAAATCTTCAAACTTAGAATTCTTTGCGGCTTACTATCGTGAAATGGTAGAACAAGGTGTATTCTTACCGCCATCTCAATTCGAAGGTTTATTCTTATCGACAGCACATAGTGATGCAGATATTGAAGCGACGATTGCAGCAGCTGAAATTGCAATGTCAAAATTAAAAGCGTAATGTATTAGAGAAAATCGCTCTCCGTAAGGGGAGCGATTTTTTTTATTCATAAAGTAAGCTTTCCGCACATAAATCTGTAATGACATATAGTTTGGGAGGGGGAAAAGAAGTGGCTGCAGATCATTCATTACGATTTTCATTAAAAGAATCTGTGTGGTTCCAAAAAGGACAGGAAGTCGAAGAACTTTTGTCAATTTCGTTAGATCCAGACGTTGAGATAGAAGAGCTTGATCATGAAGTAATCGTGAGAGGACAATTAGATTTAACGGGAGAGTATGTTGCACGAAAAGATGATTCGGCGTATTCATTAAGAGAACTATCGCCAGCAAAGTCAATTGATTATGTAGAAACAAGAGAAGATGGGGTTAATGAACTTGTTCATTCCTTTCCACTTGAAATATCAATTCCGAGAAATCGAGTGAAAGTAATTGAAGAGCTATATGTATCAATCGAGGAATTTGATTATGAATTAAAGGAAAATGGTTGCTTACAATTATTAGCGGATATATCTATTACCGGTTTGTGTGATGAAGAGAGAAGCGAGGATGAAGTTGAAGAGGAAGAGGAAGAAACGGTGTATGCTGAGTTAGAAGAAGATTCAGCGCAAGAGGATGAAAATAGACCGGCGCCGCATGTAGAAGAACCAGCATATAAGGAATCAGATGAGTGGGAAGATTACGCATTTGAACCGTTCCAATTAGAGGAAAGAAAAGAGCAGGAATTAGAAGAAGAGAAAATAGAAGAACATGAATTTGTGGAACGTGAAGAGGAGCAAGAAACAACGCCACAATTTGAACTGTTCGGACGAAAAGATTTCAAGAAAGAAAAAGCGAAAAAGCAGGAAGAACAAGAAGAAGAGTACTCACAGCGAGATGAAAATGCGCTTTATTTAACAAAACTATTTACGAAAGAACCGGAAGAAGAATTTACAAAGTTAAGAATGTATTTCGTGCAAGAAGGGGATACAATTGAATCTATTGCAGACCGTTATGAAACGTCTGTACAAAATTTACACCGTGTCAATCAAACAGAAGATATATTTTTAAATACGGGGCAAATTATTTATATTCCCGTTTCAAGGGTAAAGACGAAATAAGGAAGTGAGTGTTTTCACTCACTTCCTTTCTTAGAGGCTATGTTTTGAATAGAAAGGGTTATTCGTATGGATATTGAGTTGCGAAATCACTATGAACCTATTGTGAGGCAATATAGATTGGATACGCAGCATATGGAAGAGCACGGAAATGTAATGAAAATTTATACGAATCAAGGTCCATATGCACTCAAGAAAATAGAAGGCAGAAAGTTAGAGCGGAATAACTTTCTGCATCATATTCAATATTTGAAGGAGAAAGGTTTTTCAAATTATGTACCTATATATCATGCGACGGATGGAAGTTATATTTTAAGTGACGGGACGTATAATTATTATTTAATGCCTTGGTTAGAACGTGCAGAAGGAAACGGTGAGGACAATGATCAATACCATAAAATGTTTCAGACACTTGGAACGTTGCATCAAAAAACTGTGAAGGAAGAAACGTATACGGAAGAAGATTTAGAAAAACATTATACAAGTATATCCGATCGTTGGGAAAATGATGGTGAGATGTTAGAAGAGTTTCTCGTAGAATCTGAATCAAAATGGTATATGTCCCCGTTTGAATTGCAATATTGTACGTACTATCATCATGTAATGAGAGCGCGTGAATTTGCAACGAAGCAATTAAATGAGTGGAACGATGCGATGAAAGAAAAAGAGAAAACGCGTATTACTTTTGTGCATGGTAATATGTCACTTAATCATTTTTTATTTGACTATGAGCGGAATGGCTATTTTATTAGTTTAGAAAAATCGAAGTTTGCAACGCCTGTGCAAGATATAGTAGGTTTTTATTCACGGTCTTTAAACACATATCCAATCGCAAGAAGTGATCGGTTTGAATGGTTTCAAATGTATCAAAAAAATTTCCCTTTTACGAAAGAAGAGCAACTACTTATGTTTGCGTATATGACGTATCCATCGCAATTTATTCGGCAAATCCAGTCTTATAAGAAAAGAAGAGATAATCGCAACGAGGAAAATGAACTGCGCGGAGTAAAGAGTTTGCAACAATCGCATTGGCTCGTTAGCAATATAGAATATTTCCTGTCGCAATTACAAGCTGCCCAGCAAGGGAACGGATAAAGTAAAGGCATTCTCCGCTGATGATTAGCCTTCACCAATTGGGCGTTTACGGGCAGCAGGGCTCCCATCTAACTTCTTTGCTTCAGCTGAGTTTTGAGGTGGAGGTCTTACTGCCCGCAAATAGCGGGGGAAAGAAGATAAGTAGAGGATTCTACTTATCTTCTTTTTTTTGCACGAAAAGCTGTAGTTTTAAATTTATCTTGACGAATAAGGTTTCGTTTTTTACACTATTGTATATAATAATTAACAATCATATAAATGCCTTGAAGGGGAAGAGTATAACATGAAACGTCTTCAGAGAGGAGAATCATTAGCTGAGAGATTCTCTAGATAGTTATGTTAGAAGGTAGCCCTGGAGCATCTTTTCTGAACGGAATAGTTCTTATTAGGAAAAGACGGATTTGTCCGTTATCAAATTAAGAGTATAAGCAAATTATGAATTTGTTTGTAAATAAAGGTGGTACCGCGATGTCCCTCGTCCTTTTTGGATGAGGGACATTTTTTATTTTAAGGAGGGAAAATAATGTCAAACACGGAAAAGAATTTACCAACTAAATATGATCATATGTCCGTTGAAGAAGGCCTTTATCAATGGTGGCTTGAAGGCAAATATTTTGAAGCAACAGGAGACGAGAAGAAACAACCGTATACAATTGTAATTCCACCTCCGAACGTAACTGGTAAGTTACACCTAGGTCATGCTTGGGATACAACTCTTCAAGATATTTTAACTCGTACGAAGCGTATGCAAGGATACGATGTACTATGGCTTCCAGGAATGGACCATGCTGGTATCGCAACACAAGCGAAAGTAGAAGGAAAACTTCGTGAAGAAGGTATTTCACGTTACGATCTTGGCCGTGAAAAATTCCTTGAAAAAGCTTGGGAGTGGAAAGAAGAGTACGCTTCTCACATTCGTCAACAATGGGGGAAAGTTGGTTTAGGACTAGACTATTCTCGTGAACGCTTCACATTAGACAAAGGTTTATCAGATGCGGTTAATAAAGTATTCGTTCAATTATACGAAAAAGGCTTAATTTACCGTGGTGAATATATCATCAACTGGGATCCAGCAACACGTACAGCTCTTTCTGATATTGAAGTAATTCATAAAGAAGTTCAAGGTGCATTCTATCATATGAACTATCCGTTAACAGATGGTTCTGGTCACATTCGTCTTGCGACAACTCGTCCAGAAACGATGCTTGGTGATACAGCAGTAGCAGTTCATCCAGAAGACGATCGTTACAAACATTTAATCGGAAAAACAGTTACACTTCCAATCGTAGGCCGTGAGATTCCGATTATTGCTGATGAGTACGTAGAAAAAGATTTCGGAACGGGCGTTGTAAAAATTACACCAGCTCATGACCCGAATGACTTTGAAGTAGGTAACCGTCATGACTTACCACGCATTTTAGTAATGAACGAAGATGGAACAATGAACGAAAAAGCTGGTAAGTATAACGGTATGGATCGTTTCGAATGCCGTAAAGAATTAGTAAAAGACTTACAAGAAGCTGGCGTATTAGTAGAAATCGAGCCACATATGCATTCAGTAGGTCATAGTGAGCGTAGCGGTGCAGTTGTTGAGCCTTATTTATCAACACAATGGTTCGTAAAAATGGCTCCACTTGCTGAAAAAGCAGTAGCGCTTCAACAAAAAGAAGAAGAAAAAGTAACGTTCGTACCAGAGCGTTTTGAAAACACATATTTACGTTGGATGGAAAATATTCATGACTGGTGTATTTCTCGTCAATTATGGTGGGGACACCGTATTCCAGCTTGGTACCATAAAGAAACTGGTGAAGTATACGTAGGTACAGAAGCACCAGCAGATATTGAAAACTGGAATCAAGATAACGACGTACTTGATACATGGTTCAGTTCAGCGTTATGGCCATTCTCAACACTTGGTTGGCCAAATGAAGATTCAGCAGATTTCAAACGTTACTATTCAACAGATGCACTAGTAACGGGTTATGATATCATCTTCTTCTGGGTATCTCGTATGATTTTCCAAGGTTTAGAGTTTACAGGAGAGCGTCCATTTAAAGATGTATTAATTCACGGTTTAGTTCGTGACGAGCAAGGTCGTAAGATGAGTAAATCTCTTGGTAACGGTATTGACCCAATGGATGTTATCGAGAAGTACGGTGCAGATGCAATGCGTTTCTTCTTATCAACAGGAAGTGCACCAGGTCAAGATTTACGTTTCAGCATGGAAAAAGTAGAATCTACTTGGAACTTCATTAATAAAATTTGGAACGCATCACGTTTCGTATTAATGAACATGGATGATATGAAGTATGAAGAAATCGATTTAACTGGTGAAAAATCAGTAGCAGATAAGTGGATCTTAACGCGCTTAAACGAAACAATCGAAAGCGTAACACGTAACATGGATAAATATGAGTTCGGTGAAGCTGGTCGTTCATTATACAACTTCATTTGGGACGATTTCTGTGATTGGTATATTGAAATGGCGAAACTTCCACTATACGGTGAAGATGAAGCAGCTAAGAAAACAACTCGTTCTATTTTAGCTTACGTATTAGATCAAACAATGCGTCTATTACACCCATTCATGCCATTCGTAACAGAGAAAATTTGGCAACATTTACCGCATGAAGGCGAGTCTATTACAGTAGCTGCGTGGCCAACAGTTCGCGAAGATTTACAAGATACGGAAGCTGCGGCAGAAATGCACCTTCTAGTTGATATCATTCGCTCTGTTCGTAACATCCGTGCAGAAGTAAATACGCCAATGAGCAAAAAAGTTCAAATGCAAATTAAAGCAAAAGATGAGGCTGTACTTGCTCAACTTACGAAAAACAGCTCTTACATTGAGCGTTTCTGTAACCCAAGCGAATTAACAATTCAAACAGACTTACAAGCGCCAGAAAAGGCAATGACTGCAATCGTATCAGGTGCAGAGTTATTCTTACCGTTAGCTGATCTTATCAATCTTGATGAAGAGAGAGCTCGTCTTGAGAAAGAACTTGAGAAGTTCGATAAAGAAGTAGAACGTGTACAGAAGAAACTTTCTAACCAAGGTTTCGTAGCGAAAGCTCCTGCAGCGGTTATTGAAGGAGAGCGTGCGAAAGAGCAAGATTACCTAGAAAAACGCGAAGCAGTTCGTCAACGTCTAGCAGATCTTGAAAAGTAAAAATGTTTTTAGAGACTCACTATATTGGTGAGTCTCTTTTCTTTGCGTATAATAGAACTATGAAAGTTGTCTATTGAAAGGGGAAAAACATACGTGATACATACATACGAAGAAGCGATAGGATGGATCCATAGCCGATTGAAATTTGGAATTAAACCAGGATTAGAAAGAATGAGATGGATGTTAGAAGAACTTGGAAATCCAGAGCGTCATATAAAATGTGTTCATCTTGCTGGTACAAATGGAAAAGGTTCAACGTTAACATATATGCGTTACATGTTAGAAGGCACGAAATATAAGGTAGGAACGTTTACTTCTCCTTACATCGAATCATTTAATGAACGCATTAGTGTGAATGGAACACCAATTGCAGACGAAGAGATTACTGAACTTGTAAAGATGGTAAAACCAGTCGTTGAAAAACTAGATGAAACGGATTTAGGGGAAGCGACAGAGTTTGAAATTATTACTGTTATGGCGATTTGCTATTTCGGTAAAGTCAATTTCTGTGATGTTGTTTTATTTGAAACAGGGCTTGGTGGACGTTTTGACTCTACCAATGTTATACACCCTGTCCTCACGATTATTACGAATATCGGTCACGATCATATGCATATTTTAGGAAATACACTAGGGGAAATTGCATATGAAAAGGCGGGGATTATTAAGTCTGGCGTGCCGGTAATTACTGGTGTACAAGATGAAGAAGCTTTGCAAGTCATTCAAAATGTTGCAAAGGAAAACCATGCAAACTTATACGAACTTAGCAAGCATTTTACAGCGTTACATAAACAGTCTAATGAAGATGGGGAACAGTTTGATTTTACTTGTCCTTTTTCCGCATTTGAAGATTTGCAAATCTCAATGAAAGGCATTCATCAAGTAGGAAATGCAGCGTTAGCACTTATGGCAGTAATGTATGTAAAAACATATTTATCATTTTTAATTGAAGAAGAGGAAATAAGAACGGGATTACTGGAAGCATATTGGATTGGGCGCTTTGAAAAGTTGCAAAGTAACCCGGATATTATTATAGATGGTGCTCATAATCCAGAAGGTATCGAAAGCCTTGTGAAAACAGTAGAAGCGCATTACAAAGATAAAAATGTAATAGTGTTATTTACTGCCCTTGGTGATAAACAATTACATAACATGGTAGGCCAATTAGAAACCATTGCAGATGAAATTATTTTTACAACATTCGCCTTTGATCGTGCTATTTCTGCTGATAAGCTTGCATCATATTCACAGAAAGAATCAAAATTAGTTTTTGAAAATTGGAAAGAGGCAATTGATACAAAAGTTGAAATGATAGCAGAAAATGATGTTTTTATCATAACGGGTTCTCTTTATTTCATTTCTGAAGTACGAAAATATATTCGCGAGAAAAACTAGATAGTCTTTGCTATCTAGTTTTTTTGTTCTACAAATGAAGTCAAATGCATACATATAAGATAAATATATAGGGTTATTTGGCGAATTCCTCTGACAAATATCTCGTTTTTTTATGAAATGAATATGATATGATGCGGACAACGATAAGAGGTGAGGTGTGAGTGTATGGACAAGCAATCACGAACGATCTCAGTGAAAGTGAATGGAACAGAAGCGAAGTATGAGGAAAAAAAGAAAGATGAATTTGAATGGATGGTAGTAGAAAGTGAACGACCGAAAAATGTTGTTCCGTTTCAAAAAGCGAAATCAATGTCTGTGGAAAAATACCGAAAGAAGTGGAGTAATACATTAATTGTAATCGTTGCAACTGCAATCATTATCGGTACGGCGTTTGGAATGGGGATGCTTCATTTACTTACTGGACAAGGAACGACAGGAGGAAGTGAAGTGACAGCTTCAAGGCCGACTGGAAATGGAGAATCAAGGGTGGGTGGAACGGCAGAACAAACACCAGCACCGAAAGAAGAAAAACAAAAAGCACAGGCAGGAACGTCATTGGATCCGATGAAATTATTTTTTGTTCAAGGGGGGCTTTATTCTTCTGAAGAAAAGGGACAGGCAGCTCTTGAAGAATGGAAAGGCAATGGGGGCATTGGTGCTTTGAGACCGAGCGGTGATAAGTATGCAATAGTTGTTGGTATTGCTAGCGATGAACAGTCTATAAATCAATTAATGACTAAGTATAAAAATGGTGGTGTCTCCGTTTTAAAAAAGAGCTGGGATATAACAGATAAAGCATTGCTGAAAGATGATAAAGAAGTAGGGACATTTTTAACAAAAGTGCAGCCATTATACACTCATTTAGCAAAATATGCTTCTAGCGTACAAGTTGGTGGAAAAAGCAGCCCAAAAGATATAGAAGCAATTGAAAAAGAATGGAAAAAGGTTGAAAAAGAAGGGGAAAGTATGAAACGAGAAGAAGCAAAGAAACTGTATATGTATACGTCGGTAGCTGTACAAACAGTAAAAGATGGGAAGATGGATAAGGAATCTTTGGCGAAATTAAATCAAGTTATTATTGATGGTTTACTCTCGTATGAAAAAATTGTTTCGTAGAAAGTGAAATGATAGGATAATAAAATGAGTAAGAAAGAAGTACATGTACTTCTTTCTTTTCTTTTGAATTTAGAGCAAAGTGCTTTCTCTATGATGGGAATATAATCGTATGCAATAAAGAAGTGTTATTTTAGTTAGAGAAATTAATATTTCTTTCATTTGTGGGCAAACTATTCCTTTGATACGATTAATATAAATTGTTCTGCTTCATGTGAGAAAGGAAGGAGAAAATATGAGAAAAATAATTTTAGCTTCAGGATCACCTCGGAGGAAGGAATTGCTTGAGTTAGCTAGTGTGCCATTTGAAATCGTTGTAAGTGAAGTAGAGGAAACAATTGGTGCATATTCATCGCCTTCTGATATTGTAATGTCGCTTGCCTTGCAAAAAGCATCAGCGGTGGCAGAAAATAATAGTGATCACATTGTGTTAGGTGCAGATACAATTGTTACATATGAGTCGCGTATTCTTGGTAAGCCTTCTAATGAGGATGAGGCGAAAGAGATGTTACAATTACTATCAGGGAAAACACATGAAGTGTATACAGGTGTTGCGATTATAGCAAAAGAAAAAACGGTTACTTTTTATGAGCGTACAGAAGTTACATTTTGGGAGTTAACAAAAGAGGAAATTGATACATACGTCGCGTCGAAAGAACCTCTTGATAAAGCCGGTAGTTATGGGATTCAAGGTAAAGGATCTATTTTCGTTCAAAATATTCAAGGGGACTACTATAGTGTAGTTGGCTTACCAATCGCACGCCTCGTTCGGGAATTAAAACAATTTGATATTGATGTAACCCATGCGTAAAATTGCATGGGGTTTTCTTTGAGAGAACAAATAAAGGGGTGGAGAGATGAACGGTATTCGTGATGTTGTAAGAGAAGAACAGCCACGGGAGCGTTTATTGTTAGAAGGTGCTGGAAGTTTATCAAATCGAGAGCTTCTCGCAGTGTTGCTCAGAACAGGTTCTAAAGAAGAAACAGTTTTAAAGTTGTCAGATAAAATTTTACACCAATTTGATGGCTTACGTATGTTGAAAGATGCAACATTAGAGGAGCTAATTAGTATACATGGTATTGGGATTTCAAAGGCATCGCAACTTATGGCAGCCTTTGAACTAGGCAGAAGAATGGTACGTTTAGAATATCAAAATAGATATAGTATTCGAAGTCCAGAAGATTGTGCGAAATACATGATGGAAGAAATGCGTTTTTTACAACAAGAGCATTTTGTTTGTTTATATTTAAATACAAAAAATCAAGTTATACATAGGCAAACGATCTTTATTGGAAGTTTAAACACGTCAATTGTACACCCGAGGGAGGTTTTTAAAGAAGCCTTCCGTCGTGCAGCAGCCTCTATCATATGTCTTCATAACCATCCCTCAGGAGATCCCACGCCGAGCCGTGAAGATATTGAAGTAACAAAACGCTTAGTAGAATGCGGCCAGATTATCGGAATTGAAGTGCTTGATCATATTATAATAGGTGACCATAAATTCGTGAGTTTAAAGGAAAAAGGTCATATTTAAGACTATGCTTTTTACTTATTTTGTTTTATAATGTGATTTATGAGTTTTTTGTAGAAATTTATCTACAAAAAGGATAAAGATATAAAAAACGTACTGTTTTTATAATATAAATTAAGAAAAAATGAGTCCGTGAAAACAAGAAAGGAAGATAAATAATATGTTTGGATTTGGTGGATTTACTCGCGATCTTGGAATAGACTTAGGAACTGCGAACACGCTTGTATATGTAAAAGGAAAAGGTGTAGTTTTACGTGAACCTTCAGTAGTGGCGTTACAAACTGATACGAAACAAATCGTTGCTGTAGGTAGCGACGCAAAACAAATGATTGGTCGTACACCAGGGAACGTTGTGGCACTTCGCCCGATGAAAGACGGTGTAATTGCTGATTACGAAACAACTGCAACAATGATGAAATATTACATTCAACAAGCTCAAAAATCAAACGGTTTCTTCTCACGTAAGCCGTATGTAATGGTATGTGTACCATCTGGTATTACAGCTGTAGAAAGACGTGCAGTAATCGATGCGACTCGTCAAGCGGGTGCTCGTGATGCTTATCCTATCGAAGAGCCATTTGCAGCAGCAATTGGTGCAAACTTACCTGTTTGGGAACCAACTGGTAGTATGGTTGTTGATATCGGTGGTGGTACAACAGAAGTTGCAATTATTTCTCTAGGTGGTATTGTAACAAGCCAGTCAGTCCGTGTTGCTGGTGATGATATGGACGATTCAATCATTCAGTACATTAAGAAAAGCTATAACTTAATGATCGGTGAAAGAACAGCTGAAGCATTAAAATTAGAAATTGGTTCTGCAGGCGAGCCAGAAGGTATCGAGCCTATGGAAATTCGCGGTCGTGATTTAGTAAGTGGTTTACCAAAAACAGTACTAATTCAGCCAGAAGAAATTGCAGATGCATTAAAAGATACAGTAGATGCGATTGTAGAATCAGTTAAAAATACGTTAGAAAAAACTCCACCTGAATTAGCGGCTGATATTATGGACCGCGGTATCGTATTAACAGGTGGCGGGGCATTACTACGTAATTTAGATAAAGTAATTAGTGAAGAAACGAAAATGCCAGTTCTTGTTGCAGAAGATCCATTAGATTGCGTAGCAATTGGAACAGGTAAAGCATTAGACAATATCGATCTTTTCAAAACTGCTGCTCGATAATATTGCAAAATAAAAATCAGTGAAATTAAGAGGGTGTGAACGTGCCACAGTTTTTCTTAAACAAAAGATTAATTGTTTTGTTGGTTAGTATTATTCTTCTCGTGGCATTGATTGGAATCTCATTGAAAGAACGGAACAGTTTAACATGGCCAGAGCAGTTTGTTAAAGATACTGTCGGTGTTGTAGAACGTGTATTCCAAAAGCCAGCGAAATACGTAGCTGGATTCTTCGAAAATGTAGAGGATGTAAAGCGCACGTATGAAGAGAATAAAGAATTAAAAGCAAAATTAGATAATTATGCAGGTCTATCAGGGAAAGTAAAACAATTAGAAGATGATAACAAGAAGCTACAAGAGCTAACTGGTAAAAAAGAGTTAAATAGCGGGTATACTGAAATTCCAGCTACTGTTGTTTCTCGTAATCCAGATAAATGGTACGATTTAATTGGAATTGATAAAGGGGCACAGCAAGGAATTAAAAAAGATATGGCTGTAGTAACTTCACAAGGGTTAGTTGGAAGAGTGAAAAGTGTATCTCAGTTTACATCATCAGTAGAATTACTAAGTTCTATGAGCCGAACAAATCGTGTTTCTGCTATTGTACAAGGGCAAGAGAAAATCTTTGGATTGATTGAAGGTTATGACAAAGAAAAGCAATTACTTCTTTTCACAAAGATTGGCTCTGATGCACCGGTAGTGAAAGATCAACTAGTTGTAACATCTGGACTGGGTGATATTTTCCCGAAAGGTCTTGTAATTGGAAAAATCGTTGAAGTTCAGCCGGATGCATATGGCTTAACAAAAACAGCTTATGTAAAACCTGCCGCTGATTTAAATGACGTAGAGCATATTACGGTTGCTAAACGTG
This sequence comes from Bacillus sp. ISO11, assembly GCF_003458115.1. Lineage (NCBI taxonomy): Bacteria > Bacillati > Bacillota > Bacilli > Caryophanales > Bacillaceae > Bacillus > Bacillus sp. ISO11. The sequence continues at coordinate 304,319 of NZ_QXCO01000002.1, forward strand.
CAACACCTTCAGCGCCATTAGAATAGGAGGAGAAGAAGAGATGATGAAGATATTAAAAAGAGCAGCTCTTCCTCTTTTGCTCCTTTTTGTGTTTCTATTTGAAAATATGTTTGCTACTGTTGTTCCAACGGATGTGTTTTGGAAAGACAGCATAGCAGCACCGCATTTCTTTATAATCGTCTTATGTTTTATTACAGTGTATTATAGTCCGGTCCAAGGGATTTATTACGGACTATTATTTGGCTTCTTATTTGATACCGTATACACAGAACTTGTCGGGATATATATTTTTGCTTATCCTATTTTAGCTTATTTAGTATATAGTGTGATGAAAGTACTACAATTGAATTTATTTATTGTTGTTTCTATCATATTAGCTAGCGTTGTAGCACTAGAGTATTATGTGTATGGATTCTTAACTTTATTAGGACGTACTCATATGCCAGCGTATGTCTTTTTCACAGATCGTCTCCTTTCTACTTTATTGTTAAATGCTATTTTCTTATTGATAGTTTGTTTCCCACTGAGACGATATATAGTGCGTCTTTCAAAAGCGATGGAAGAAAAAGAAAAAAGGATTTTCTAATTTTATGTCGAATTGAATCGGTGGGGTGAACTTTAGTGGAAGAAAAAAAGCAACAAAATGTAACGATAAAAGGGACAAAAGATGGGATAACGCTTCATTTAGATGATTGTTGTTCATTCTCAGAATTATTGGTGGAATTAGACGAAAAACTTTCTACACATTACTACGATGGTGATGGGCGCTCTTTAATTGAAGTGCATGTGAAAGTAGGAAATCGTTATTTAACAGAAGTCCAACAAGAAGAGATTCGTACGTTAATTCGTAATAAAAAGAATCTTGTTGTGGATTCAATTGAAAGTGATGTTATCACTAAAGCAGAAGCAATAGCTTGGAAAGAAGAAACAGAAATTGTCCCTATTTCCAAAATTGTTCGCTCTGGACAAGTTTTACATGTAAAAGGAAATTTGTTGTTAATTGGAGATGTTAATCCAGGCGGAACGGTTATCGCTGGGGGGAATATTTTTGTCGTAGGATCATTAAGAGGAATTGCACATGCTGGGTATTATGGGGATTCGGATGCTGTAATCGCTGCATCTGTTATGAACCCGATGCAACTTCGAATTAGTGATGTGGCAATGCGGGCTCCGGAAGAGAAAGAAGACGGAGCGGAGGCGGCAGAATGTGCGTATATTAATGAGAACAATCACATTGTTGTCGATCGCCTGCAACTTCTCACTCATCTTAGACCTAATTTAACAAAGTTAGAAAGGGGAATTGTATAGCTGTGGGAGAGGCAATAGTAATTACATCTGGAAAAGGCGGAGTAGGTAAAACTACTACATCTGCGAACATTGGTACGGCCCTAGCGTTATCTGGAAAGAAAGTGTGCTTAATTGACACAGATATCGGTCTTCGAAATTTAGACGTAGTAATGGGGCTGGAAAATCGTATTGTATTTGATCTTGTTGATGTCGTTGAAGGGCGTTGCCGTTTACCTCAGGCTCTTATTAAAGACAAACGTTTTGATGATCTTTATTTATTACCTGCAGCACAAACGAGTGATAAATCAGCGGTAACACCTGAACAAATGGATGAATTAATACAAGTATTACGTCAAGATTATGATTACATATTAATCGATTGTCCTGCGGGGATTGAGCAGGGATTTAAAAATGCGGTAGCTGGTGCGGATAAAGCAATCGTTGTTACGACTCCAGAAGTATCCTCAATGCGCGATGCGGATCGTATTATTGGGCTTTTAGAAAAAGAGGATATTGAACCACCGAAACTTGTTATTAACCGTGTACGTAGTCATATGCTTCATGAACAGGATATGTTAGATGTTGATGAAATTGTACGTACATTGTCAATCGAGCTTCTTGGTGTTGTCGAAGATGACGATGAAGTTATTCGAGCTACAAATACAGGTGAACCTGTGGCGTTGCAACCAAGCGGAAAAGCAGCGTTGGCTTATCGTAATATTGCAAGACGCTTGTTAGGTGAGAATGTACCATTACAAGCATTTGAACAAGAAAAGGTATCGGTATTTGCAAAGGTGAAAAACTTCTTTGGAATCCGTTAAGAGCACTTCGCACATATGCGAGGTGCTTTCTTTTTTCTTCACACGAATATCTTTCTTTCTTAGCTCATACATATGTACAAACTGTATACAACTGTTTCTAATGAAATTAGCTTAACGAAAGAAAGGAGACAGTATGAAGAATAGACGCGTAGAAGAAATTAAAAAGCGGATTGCAAAAAGGAAGGCCGAGCAAGAAAGGATGGAGGAAGAGCAGTATTTTAACGGAGGGAATTTCGATAGTGAAGCGGTATTTATTGAAGATGGAGAAAAGGAAATGCATCCTTTATTTCGAAAGGAAGTCTTTTTCTTCAAAGTTTTATTATCAGCAATATTAGTTCTTTCGGTTGCTATTTTATATAAGAATGCTCCTTCTTCATTCAATGGAGCTAAAGCTGTTACAGAAAAAGTGATGAAAGAGGAATTTCAGTTTGCTACTGTAGCGAAATGGTATGAAAAGCAATTTGGAAAACCGCTCGTATTCTATTCGCCGAACGAGAAAAAAGAAGGAAGTATTCAGCAAAAGGATTATGCAATTCCTGCTTCTGGAAAGGTAATGCAAGGGTTTCAAAAAAATGGCCAAGGTGTATTTGTCCAAACAGCTACAAATGCAAAAGTGGAGTCAGTAAATGAAGGGTTAGTTGTTTTTGCAGGCAAGAAAGAGGAACTTGGAAATACAGTTCAAATTCAACATGCAGATGGTACGGAGTCATGGTATGCAAACTTAAACGATATGTCAGTGAAATTATATGATTACGTTTCAAAGAAACAAAAAATTGGAACGGTGAGTAATGATACAAATGATAAAAATGGAAAGTTTTATTTCGCGATAAAAAAGAATGAAAAATTTATTGATCCGATCCAGGTGATATCATTTGATTAAATATAGGGACGTTTTAACGAAAATTTCCGTGCATCCATTATTTTGGGTTATTATTGTCATTGGTATTTTTACTGCGCGTTTTAAAGAGTTACTACTGTTATTTTGTATTGTTCTTATTCATGAACTTGGGCATGCTTTTGCAGCAGCACACTATAATTGGCGTATAAAAAGAATTCAACTTTTGCCGTTTGGTGGCGTGGCCGAGCTTGAGGAACATGGTAATAAGTCATTGAAAGAGGAACTTGTTGTCGTAATTGCAGGACCGATTCAACATGTTTGGATGATGCTGGTAGGTTATATGTTGTTCGAAGTCGGTTGGCTGAATACAGATTTATATTATTTCTTTATGTGGAATAATATAATTATTTTAGCATTTAATTTACTCCCTATTTGGCCGTTAGATGGCGGGAAAGTATTGTTTAATGTATTATCATATCGTTTCCCTTATTTACAAGCACATGAAAAGATGATGCAATTGTCATGTGTTTTTTTTGGTGTAATATTAGGATGGCAGTTACTCTGGAATAGTAACAATATTATGATGTGGATACTACTCATATTTTTAGCAGTGTCATTATATCAAGAGTGGAAACAAAGACGGTATGCATTTATGCGTTTTTTATTAGAACGTTATTATGGAAACAAAAGAGGAATCGAAAAGATTGCACCTATTGAAGTGCAAACGGAAGATCGTTTATATACGATCTTCACAAAATTTCGTAGAGGATATAAGCATTCTATTATCGTCCGTGGAAAATATAAAGAGCATTACACATTGGATGAAAATGAATTGCTCTATGCATATTTTACTGAAAAACGAACAACTTCATCAGTTGAAGAATTAATCGGTTAGTGTTGACGATAGCACTAACCTTTTATTATTGTAAAAGCAAAGAAGATTATAAAGTGAGGAAATAATTTTGAAAACGTTATATGTGAATTACGCTGGTTCGGAAAAGCGCGTTGCAATTGAAGAGAAGAAAAAAATTGTTGAGTTTTTATGGAAACGTAATGAAGAGCAAGAGATTGTTGGGCATATTTATGTTGGACGTGTCGTAAGAACAATTGCTGGAATGAATGCAGCTTTTGTAAACATCGGTTTAGAAAAACATGCTTACCTTTCATACGATGATGTACCATCTTCTTATCGTATACATGAAGGGCAAGCGATACTCGTACAAGTTGTGAAAGAGGCAATTGATACGAAAGGGCCTAAATTGACAGCGAATATAGAATTTACCGGGAAATATGTCGTTTATATGCCGTTTGATGAGATGCGCGCTGTTTCTCGAAAAATAAAAAATAATAAAAGAAGACAACAGTTACTCCAAATTGAAATAGAGGGAACGGGGGGATACATTTTCCGCTCTGCTTCTGAAAAAGGAGCAATTGAAGAAATACAAGCTGAAATGCAAGGGTTACAACAGTTGTATGAAGAGTTAAAAAGAAAAGAGGGCCAAGGAAAGGCGCCGTTATTACTTCATCGACCGGCGACCTTTTTAGATCGTGTATTTCAAGAGAATCCAATTGAAACCATTGAAAAAGTAGTTGTAGATACAAGAAGTATAGTAAAAGAATTAGAAGACAAAGTTGGAAAAGAAAAAGTATCTTTTTATAATGAAAAGTCTTCGATGTTTAACCATTTTGGAATAGAGCGTGAAATTGAGAAAGCACTCCAAAAAATTGTGTGGCTTCCAAATGGTGCTTATTTAATTGTAGAACAAATGGAGACGATGACTGTAATTGATGTGAATACGGGCAAGTTTACGGGAAAACAAAATTTACAAGATACAGTACTTCGCACAAATGAGATGGCAGCTGAAGAAATTGCACGCCAATTAAGACTTCGTGATATTGGTGGTATGATATTAATTGATTTTATTAATATGAAAAAAAGAGAAGATAAAGAAAATGTAAGAGAATGTCTTATAGCTGCTATGCAAGATGACCGCACATATACAAGGGTGCTCGGCTTTACGGAGCTAGGGATTTTGGAAATGACACGTAAACGTAAAAAGCATTCTTTACGGGACGTATTATTAAAAGAGTGTGTACCTTGCAAAGCGACGGGTTATGTGATGTCGCATGAAACAATTGCGTATGAGTTAGAGAGAGAACTAATCACATATGGCAATATAGAAGATGAAGCGGTATTAATCGCTGCGCCTAAAGAACTGCAAAAACAGTTTTTGCAAAAAGAATTACAAAAAAATATTCCATTTGAAATTTATTTCAAAGATGATAATATCGAAAAGTATGCTATCGTTCGTTTTGGAAGTAAAAAAGAAATTGTAGAGCGGAAAAAATAGTTAGCAGAACATTTATTGACAACCGTCTATGATTCATGATAACATCTTTATGTTATAGTTTATAGCACCTAAACGGCTATATGCTACAACCGCACAAGACAGGTTCCCTAAAGGCATTTATGTCTACCTCGTTTTTGGCGAGTCTTAGTAATTAAGAGGAGGTGCAAGTATGTACGCAATTATCGAAACAGGTGGAAAACAAATTAAAGTTGAAGCTGGTCAAGCAATCTACATTGAAAAATTAGATGTTGAAGCTGGTGAAACTGTTACTTTTGACAAAGTTCTTTTCGTTGGTGGCGAAAACGTTAAAGTTGGTAGCCCAGTTGTAGAAGGTGCAACAGTTACTGCGAAAGTTGAAAAACAAGGTCGCGCTAAGAAAATTATCGTTTTCAAATACAAAGCGAAAAAGAACAATCGTAAGAAACAAGGTCATCGTCAACCTTACACTAAGCTAGTTGTTGAAGCTATCAACGCTTAATTCTGGTTAACATGATTAAAATTACGATAAGTCGCACGAAATTAGGAAGTATCCAATCATTTAAAATGACTGGACATGCCGATTATGCGCCACATGGACAAGACCTTGTCTGTGCTGGAACTACAGCGGTTGTGTTTGGTTCTATAAATGCAGTGGAAGAACTTTGTAATGTGCAAGCAACTATTGAACTCGGAAGTGATGGCGGATTCTTAACGTATGAATTGCCTAATGATTTAGACGTTCATACAGCAGAAAAAGCACAAACGCTTTTAGAAGGATTAGTTGTTTCGCTTAAGACGATCGAACTTGATTACGGAAAGTATATCCGTTTAATAGAAAAAGTGCAGGAGGTGTAACGTATGTTAAGATTAGATCTTCAGTTTTTCGCATCTAAGAAAGGTGTAGGTAGTACAAAGAACGGTCGTGACTCTCAGTCAAAACGTCTTGGTGCTAAACGCGCAGATGGTCAAACGGTTACAGGTGGTTCAATTCTTTACCGTCAACGCGGTACAAAAATTTATCCAGGTGTTAACGTTGGTCGTGGTGGCGATGACACTTTATACGCGAAAGTTGACGGCGTAGTACGCTTTGAGCGTCTTGGTCGTGACCGCAAACAAGTGAGCGTATATCCTGTTGCTCAAGAAGCATAAGAACTCACGGAAAACTCTAACCTGAGTGCAGGTTAGAGTTTTTCTATATTAAGGGGTATCTAAATGAATGAAAAATGGACAATTATAGATGCATTGCGCCATTCAAGACATGATTGGCTCAATCGTATGCAGATGGTGAAAGGAAACCTTTCCCTTGGAAAAGTGGAAGAAATTCATAGTCTCATCGATCGTTTTGTCCAAGAAGCGAGACAAGAATCCAATCTGATGGGGCTATCAATGCCTTTATTTTCAGAGTGGATTTTAACATATAATTGGAAACAGCAGCCGTGCTTATTGGAGTACGAAGTATTAGGGAAATTACATAACTTATCTCACTTAGATGAGACTGTATGTACATGGACGAATCAATTTTTCTCGATGCTTCAGCATAGTTTAGACGTATATGTTGAAAATTATGTTTGTATCACAATTGAATGTGACGCGGATAATGCTCGTTTCTTTTTTGATTTTCGTGGTAAGCTAACGAGTGTAGAAGAACTACAGAATTGGCTTGCGACCCAAAACAATAAATGGTATTCCATTTCTTATACAGTGCGAGACGAAGAAGTCTCAGTTATATTACAACCAATTGAAAAAAGTGTGGTGAAATAATGTTTGTAGATCAGGTCAAGATATATGTAAAAGGCGGCGACGGTGGTAACGGTATGGTTGCGTATCGTCGTGAGAAGTATGTACCAAAAGGTGGCCCAGCAGGTGGCGACGGCGGTAAAGGTGCAGATGTTGTTTTCGTAGTTGAGGAAGGCTTACGTACATTAATGGACTTCCGCTACCAACGTCATTTCAAAGCTGATCGCGGTCAGCACGGAATGAGTAAAGGTCAGCACGGACGTAAATCTGAAGATTTACTTGTAAAGGTTCCACCAGGAACAGTAGTAAAAGATGAAAAAACTGGTCAAATTCTTGCCGATTTAGTAACGCATGGACAAACTGCTGTAATTGCAAAAGGTGGCCGCGGTGGCCGTGGTAACTCACGTTTTGCAACAGCTACGAACCCAGCGCCAGAAATCGCTGAGAACGGGGAACCAGGTCAAGAGCGTGATGTTATTCTAGAACTTAAAGTACTAGCAGACGTTGGACTTGTTGGATTCCCAAGTGTAGGTAAATCTACATTATTATCTGTTGTATCATCAGCGCGTCCGAAAATTGCAGAGTATCACTTCACAACAATCGTTCCAAATCTTGGTGTTGTTGAAACTGGTGATAACCGCAGCTTCGTTATGGCTGACCTTCCAGGACTAATTGAAGGCGCACATGCTGGCGTCGGACTTGGACACCAATTCTTACGTCATATTGAGCGTACACGTGTAATCGTGCATGTTATTGATATGTCTGGTTTAGAAGGCCGTGATCCATATGAAGATTACGTAACGATTAATAATGAATTAAAAGAATACAATCTTCGCTTAACTGAGCGTCCACAAGTTGTTGTTGCAAACAAAATGGATATGCCAGATGCAGAAGAAAACTTACAAGCATTTAAAGAGAAAGTGGGAGACGAAGTAAAAATCTTCCCAATCTCAGCTGTAACAAGACAAGGGGTTCGTGACTTACTGTTTGAAGTAGCGAACTTAATAGAAACAACACCAGAATTCCCAATACATGAAGTTGCGGATGAGTCTGATACAAGTGTAATGTACAAATTTGATACTGAAGGTGTTAAATTTGAAATTACACGTGAAAGTGATGGCACGTTTGTTATCTCTGGTTACGATATCGAGAAAACATTCAAGATGACAGACTTCTCACGTGATGAATCTGTACGTCGTTTCGCTCGTCAAATGCGCGGAATGGGTATTGATGAAGCGCTTCGTGCACGTGGTGCAAAAGACGGAGATATTGTAAAAATTCTTGAATATGAATTTGAATTTATCGATTAAGACTGCCGAAATACGGCAGTCTTTTTTTATATCGTAAAAATCGGATTTATATAGGAAAAAATCCCCACTAATTAAATTTTCAATTTATAATAAAAAGGGGAGTGGTTTTAGAAGAATTTTTTTATGGGGAGAAAACGAACATGTATAAAATATTAATTGTAGAAGATGATGAGAAAATCGCGGGAATATTAGAAGAGCATTTAGAAAGGTATGGCTATCAATCATTTAGAGCAAGTGATTTACGTCAAATAAAAGATGAGTTTGTAAAAGTGAATCCTCATCTCGTGTTACTTGATATTAATTTACCGTACTTTGACGGTTTTTATTGGTGTCGTCAAATTCGTACTGTATCGAATGCACCAATTATTTTTGTTTCTGCAAGAACAGGAGAAATGGATCAAGTAATGGCGATTGAAAATGGCGGCGATGATTATATTACGAAGCCATTCCATTTAGATATCGTAATGGCAAAGGTGAAGAGTGCACTTCGCCGTGGTTACGGAGAGTATGCTTCTGCTGCTGAGAGTGATTGTTTAGGTGTAAATGGACTGTTGTTATTCCCGTCTCAGCATATTGTTGAGTGGCAAGGACAACAAACTGAACTGACAAAAAATGAGTTTTACTTATTAGAGTGTTTAATGAAACAGGTGAATCAATATGTAACGCGCGAAGAACTGTTAGAAGCTCTATGGGATGAAGTAGCATTTGTGGATGATAATACATTAACCGTAAATGTAAAACGTGTAAGGAAGAAACTAGAGGAGTTAGGCATTAAAAATGCAATTGTAACGAAACGTGGATATGGTTATGCGCTTTTTACGGAGTGGGGCGAAGGGCATGAAGGTTAAAAATTACCTTATGGACCGCTTTTCTTTAATTCTTTCTTATATTGTTAGCCTTTGTTTATTTGGGCTCGTTTTACAGCTGCAAAGTCTTTTAGAAAAGAAATCCATTGATTGGAGTACGTGGTTATATGGACTTTTATTAGGAACAGTTGTGTTTACTGTATACCTCATTTACGATTACCGAAAACGGAGTGTGTTTTTAAAGAGGATCGAAAAGTATGTTACTGATGGAAATACATTACATGACTCTTTACTTATTGATGAATCTTATACATCAGAGCAAGAAATGGTCGTTGAATCTTTTACGTTATTAAGACAGCAATATATGAATGAAGTTCATAAACAGCATGCGAAAGAGCAACAGCAAATGATATTTATGAACCAATGGATTCACCAAATGAAAACACCAGTATCTGTTATTGAATTATTGCTGCAAAAGTTTGGCAAAGAGCATCGTGAGGCAAGAGCAACAGTTGAAAGTATTCGTGAAGAAAATAACCGTATACTAAATGGTTTAGATTTAGCGTTACATATGGCAAGACTAGAGCAGTTTGCGAAAGATTATAAGATAGAAGTAGTAAATGTTATAGATGTCGTGCGAGGTATTATTAATGAAAATCGGAAATCCTTTATTCAATCGTCTGTATTTCCGAAAGTGATGTTTGAAGAAGATACTTGTATGGTTGCATCTGATAGAAAATGGCTGAGTATTGCTATAGGTCAAATTGTTGTAAACGCAATCAAGTATACAAAAATTTCAGCGACAGAGAAAAAAGAAATTCAATTTCAAATTGAAGAGAAAAATCAAAAGGTGTTATTACATATTAAGGACAATGGAATTGGTATTCCAGAGCAAGACGTAAAGCGCATATTTGATCCATTTTTTACGGGAATAAATGGACGTAAAACGAGAGAAGCGACTGGGATGGGCTTATATATTACGAAGGAAATTTGCGATAATTTACATCATGGAATGTATGTCCAATCGGCTGAAGGAGAAGGGACAACATTCACGTTCCAATTTGCAAAAGATGAAGAATATCATACATTGATGAGAAAAATGACAAAACTGTAAGATAACAAAACGTTTTGTAAGGGAAATCACTCGTTTCTTTTTCTTATTTTTCTTATAGTAAATGTAAGAAGAAAACACGTAGGGGGATTAGAAATGAGTGTTCTTGAAGTAAAAGGATTAACGAAGGTGTACCAATCAAAAGGTTCAGTAGCGACGACTGCTTTAAACGATATAAATTTTAAAATAGAAGAAGGCGAATTTGTAGGGATTATGGGTCCTTCAGGAAGTGGGAAAACGACGCTTTTAAATTTATTAGCAACAATTGATAAGCAAACTTCAGGTCATGTGCTTGTAAATGGTGAAGAAATTAATCAAATGCGTGCTGCAAAATTAGCGGAGTTTCGCCGTACACATTTAGGGTTCATCTTCCAAGATTTTAATTTACTTGATACGTTATCCATTAAAGAAAACATTATTTTACCACTTGTAATGGCGAGGAAATCTGTAAATGAAATTGATGCGAAAGTACTGGAAATTGCGAAGTTTTTAAACATCGAAGAAATTTTAAATAAAAAAGTATACGAAGTATCTGGGGGACAACAACAACGTGCAGCAGCAGCGAGAGCAATCATTCATGAACCGACGTTAATTTTAGCAGATGAGCCAACTGGAAACTTAGACTCGAAGTCAGCAAAATCGCTAATGGGCGCTCTGCAAGATTTACACGAGCAAAAGAAAGTAACGATTGCAATGGTTACGCACGATCCAGTAGCGGCTAGTTATTGTGAACGTATCCTTTTCATACGCGATGGAGAAATTTTCTCGGAAATACATAAAGGAAGAACGAAACAAGCCTTTTTCCAAGAAATTCTGGACGTACTTGCGATGCTAGGAGGAGAATATCATGAACTTTCGCCAGCTCGCGCTTAATAACGTAAAAGGAAATTGGCGTAACTATAAAGCGTTTCTTATAAGTAGTTGTTTATCAATTGTCGTATTTTTCATGTATGCTTCTTTTATTTATCATCCAGATGTCGTAAGCGGTAATATTAGTATGAGAAAGATGATCACAAAAGGATTAGAATCGATGAATTATATTGTGGTCATCTTCTCGGCACTCTTTATTTTATATGCAAATTCAACGTTTTTACGAGCAAGAAAAAAAGAGTTTGGTCTACTAACATTAATAGGCGGAACGAAATCGCAGCTCGGCCGAATGATTATATTAGAGCAACTGATGTTAGGTAGTATTGCAATTGTAGTTGGTATTGGGGTTGGGATGCTTTGTTCAAAATTATTTTTCCAAGCGTTAAGCGTATTATTAAAAATAGATAAGACACTTCCACTTGTTTGGAATAGTAAAGCAGTTCTTATTACAGCTGGTGTATACTTTATTCTATTTTTAATCCTATCATTGTTTAGTGTTTGGACAGTAGGACGCTTGCAAATTATTGATTTATTAAGAGAGGCAAGAAAGCAAAAAGTAGAGCCGTTTGCATTTACATGGTTATGTGTAGTTGGTATAGGATGTATTATTGTTGCATATGTACTTAGCTTCCAAGTAACGTTTCTGAATTTCCTCATCCTCTTTTTACCGGTGGTAGGACTGACAATTGGCGGAACGTATTTACTATTTACACAAGGTAGTACAGTTGTATTAAAAGCATTACAAAAAAGAAAGCAATCTTTTTATACGTACCCAAATATGTTCGTCCTTAGCAACCTTATTTATAAAATGAAAGATAATGCTCGTTTTCTATTTGTAATTTCTATCATTACGGCGGTAGTATCTTCAGCGGTGGGTACACTGTACGTATATTTTGAAAATATGAGTGCGAAAACGGTAGAACTTACACCACATGCTATTTCATATGAGGAAAAGGGGTTAAATACGCATAACCTTATTAATGAAGAAAAGGTACAGGAGCTTGTGAAGAGACACGGGTTTGAAGATGCGCGAAAAGTAACATACGTTAAACTACCGGCAACACAGAAAATAACGTTGTTTAATAGTGAACATGAAGTACCGATGACGATTATTTCAGAAAAAGAATATAATGCAGAAGTGCGCAAACAAAAGAGAGAGCAACCTACAGAAGTTCATAATGCACCAGGTAGTGCAACGATGGTTATGGTTGATATGTCAAATGAACTGATGAAGATAGATCGTACGAAACCGTATGAATTTATAATTGACGGACAAAAGCAGTCTGTTCAATTAAATAATCCAACGCAGTATTCTGTTTTTAATGATAGTGAATATCTCATTGTAAATGAACAAGATTTTGAGAAATATGCAAAACTCGTACCAGATGAAGAAAAGACGAAATATTACGGTTATTATATTGAGGATTGGAAAAGTACAGAAAATCTTGTATTAGATTTGAAAAATGAAATTGTACCAGAAAAGCAAGGGGAATTGAGAAATTCAGTGTTTGCGTATAAGGATATAAGAGAAGGTGGAGCAATTACAATGTTCATCGGTTTCTTCGTAGCGGTACTGTTCTTCTTCTTCGCTTGTAGTATGACATACTTTAAATGGTTTAACGATAAAGAACAAGATCGTATTCAATTTAAATCGTTAAAGAGAATTGGTATGACAGATAAAGAAATTCGCAAAATTGCGATTCGACAAATGGGAGTTATCTTCTTTATCCCAATTTTAATCGGTTCCATTCATAGTGGATTTGCTCTTCATACGTTAGGAAAAATGCTTTATATTAATTTGTGGAAATCAGGTGCGCTTGTAATTGGAGCATACATTTTAGCTTCTGCCATTTACTTTATGATCGCGCAAAGAGGATATTTAAAACACGTAAAAAGCTAGGGGAACCTCTAGCTTTTTGCCTATGTAGTAAGTTACAGGAGGACGATAGATGAACATTCGGCAACTAGCGCTGCAAAATATAAAAGGAAATTGGCGTAATTATAAAGTGTTTTTCTTAAGTAGTTGTTTTGCAATATTTGCTTCTTACGCATATATGTCTGTCATCGTGCATCCATATATGCAAGAGACGATGTGGTATCAAAACGTACGCTGGGGACTTATCATATGTAATGTTATAATCATTTCTTTTTTCGTCATATTTATTTTGTACTCTACTTCTATTTTCATAGAAGCACGTAAGAAAGAATTAGGGTTATATATGTTAATGGGAGCAACGAAGTCTAACGTAATAGGAGTGATTATGACCGAGCAAATTTTAATCGGGGTCTTCGCGAATATTTTCGGTATTGGGCTTGGTATGATATTTTTAAAGCTCTTTTTTATGGTATTTAGTATGTTACTGGGGCTTCCGAAAGAACTCCCTGTCATATTTGACGTAAGGGCGATTGGTGTAACATTTATTACATATATGGTCGTTTTTATTTTGTTATCTTTTATAAGTGCTTTACGTATATGGAATATAAAAATCATTCGGTTATTGAAAGAATTTCGAACAGATAAAAAAGAGAAGAAAACATCAAAGTGGCTCTGTTTATTCGGTTTTGCTTGTTTAGTGGGCGGGTATGCATTGGCGCTACAAGTGACGATGGCTACGATAGCGATATACTTTTTCCCTGTGTCTATACTTGTCTTTTTTGGAACGTACTTTTCTTTTACACATGGAGCTACCCAAGTGTTAGAAATAATAAAGCGAAATAAAAAGATTATGTATACATATCCTTATTTATTTATAGTGAATCAATTGTCACATCGAATGAAGGAAAATGGTCGCTTTTTCTTTCTGATGTCTATGGCAACGACGTTTGTAGTTACAGCAACAGGTACGGTGTTCTTATATTTTTCTAGCATGCAAGATATGTGGCGAACTGGAGGGGTACACTCGTTTTCGTACATAGAAAAAGGTATTTCTACTCATGAAGTCTTTGAGGAAGGTGCGGTTGAAAAATTACTGCATCAATATGGGTATGACGATTTTCAATATATGAGTTTTGTTGGAGTGTATGCATCCTTTCAGTCTAGTAAAGGAGAAACAACAATAGTACCGCTTATAAAAGAAAGTGAACATAACCAAGAAGCAAGGAAACAAAAACAGAAAACGTATCGTCCTAAAAAAGGTACAGTGACACTCGTTTATTATAATAAATACAATAATTCGAATGTATATAATCAAAAAGAGATTCAATTGCAAGTAATGAATCAACCATATCAATTCGTATTTAACGGTCAGAAAGAAGGGGTTCAATTTAACCATCACCCTTCGTACATTAATGGTCTGTTCTTCGTTATGAATGATGAAGATTTTGATAGTATAGCAAATCAGGTTCCTGATTCTGAAAAAATGATATATAGAGGCTACACATTACCAAATATCGAAAAGACGAAGAAATTAAATGAAGATTTACGGAAACATATGAAACAAGATAATAATAATGCATTTCGAAGCAATATGGAGTTGTATGTAAATATGAAAGAAGGCGGCGATATTACTCTATTTGTAGGCTCATTTATTAGTATATTATTCTTTCTTACTTCATGTAGTATCGTTTATTTTAAATGGTTCCATAATATTGCATCGGACCGAAAGCAGTATGGTGCACTCTCTAAACTTGGAATGACGAAGGAAGAAGTATGGAAAATTTCTCGTTGGCAATTATGTATGCTATTTTTTGCGCCAATTATAGTAGGGAGTATGCATAGTGCAGTTGCGTTATATACGTTTCATAATACGCTTTTTATGGATGGATCATTAAGAAAAGTAGGTTTGTTCATTCTGTTTTATATCGCAGCATGTATCATTTATTTCTTCTTCGCTCAAAGAGAATATAAGAAATATTTAGACTAGCGAACGCTAGTCTTTTTTTAAATATTCGAAATTTACATAGAAGAATATAAAAAAGTATGGTATAACAGTAAGAAAATGAAAAAGAGGGGAAAAGACGATGATTCGAGTAGGATATTTAGGACCAGAAGCAACATTTACAAATATGGCGGTGAGTCGTTTTTTTCCGGAAGCAGAGCATGTACCATATCGAACGATTCCAGATTGTATAGATGCAGCTGCAAATGAAAATGTAGACTTCGCAGTTGTACCGTTAGAAAATGCAATAGAAGGTTCAGTGAATATAACGGTTGATTACCTTGTACATGAGCAGCCGCTTTCCATTGTAGGAGAAATTACAGTACCAATTCAGCAGCATTTACTTGTACATCCGGAGTATGCAGAAGTGTGGGATGAAGTATATGCAGTGCATTCTCATCCGCATGCCATTGCACAGTGCCATAAATTTTTAAATGAAGAATTAAAAGGAGTAACTGTTCGAGATATGACATCTACAAGTGCTGCTGCACAATATGTGAAAGAACATCCTGAAGAGAAAATTGCCGCTATTGCAAATGAAGCGGCTGCAGAAAAATACGGATTAACAATTGTGAGACGTAGTATTCATACGCATAAAAATAATCACACACGTTTCTTAGTACTCCATAAGAAAAAGAAAGCAGTACTCCCGAATAACGGAGAGAACCGCGGAGAGAAAACGACGCTTATGATAACGTTACCTGCAGATTATGCAGGTGCCCTATATCAAGTGTTATCAGCTTTCGCATGGAGAAAATTAAACTTATCAAAAATCGAATCGCGTCCGATGAAAACAGGTCTTGGAAATTACTTTTTCTTAATCGATGTTGATAAAGCATACGATGACGTATTATTGCCAGGCGTAACGATGGAACTTGAAGCACTCGGTTTTTCTGTTACTGTGCTGGGGAGTTATTCTTCTTATTGGTTGTAGAGGGGAGCTGTTGTTAAAGTTGTTTGAAATGAAAAGCTGTTTCTCGGTTTGAGGCAGAGTAAGCTATCGATTCTATTGAAGTAAGTGATTAATTAAGCTAGCAAAATAAAGAAGCCGTCCTAAAAGATATTTAGGACGGCTTCTGTTAGGAATAGATAACTCTTTTGTCGGGTTTTTAGTACGCATCATTACAACTATTATAATAATAGGATTCATCATTGTTCGAATTACTGCAGCAAATACAATTCGTTTGTTGTATTAATAGATTGAGTGTAGATGGAGCTACAGTATCTGAGAAAGTAATACTCTCAACATCTTCTACTAAAAATGTTTTAATATCTCCTGGTGTTAAGGTAAATGTAAGTGGAGAGCGATGGTTTAATCTTGCGATTGTTAATCTAATCGTTGTTGCAAATGCAGGACTGAAACTAAATTTAATAAGTGTCTTATTATGATTTTTAGTGAAGTTTTCAAATACAGTTCGAGGAATTCCAGTTGTTATATCAAGATCTTGAGGGGTATTTCCCGTACCGAAAATAGTATAGTTCTGTATAAAACAGTTATTTGAATCTGAATTTGAAGAATTACATGGGCGATCATTTTTCTTATAATATTTTTTTCCATTTTTTAAGAAGTAATCCGCCATAATTAATCACTCCCTTCACATATAAGAATTAAAGGTTGTCCATATATAATATGAAATATATTTTTATATGTTTGGACGTGAAGGAAGAGAAAATAAAAAGAGTCCATCTGGTATGATGGACTCAATACTGTTTTACCTGGTGTGATTCTTTATTTTAACTTCGCAAGACGATCTTCTAACTGACCACGCCAAATATCAGCTAGTTCTGGAACGGCAAGAATTTTTTCAATACCATCTTTATCTTTTCTATTATGAAAATAAATTTCGTTAGAGAACAAGACAGAAACATTGCTCGGTTGACGTTCTAGTAATGTAATTTTAGAATCTTTACGTACAGTACCTTCTTGAAGAACGCGGCATAGGTAGCCTGTAAATCCAGTTGCTACAATGCGTGGCAGTATGCCAGGGATGCCAAGACGTTTTGAAATTGTGCTACAAGGTACTCTTGCTTGTGTCACTTGAATGATTGTTTCACCTAGTTGATATGTATCTCCGATGCAAACATCACGCTCTAACATATTTGTTACGGTAATGTTTTCGCCAAATGTGGAAGCTGGAAGCGTAGTTTGAAATTCCTCTTCCCATAGTGCGTAATGCTCGTGTGGGTACACACAAACAGCACGATCAGGACCGCCGTGATGTTTTAAATCCGCTACGTCATCACCACGAAATCCGTCTTTTGAGAGAAAGGCCTCTTCTGTAGGGTCTTTACATATACCTGTTATCATTTCTTTATCTTCGCCATATTTCATTTGTTTCGGTTTGCCAATGCTAAAGTGAACGAGTTCAATTCCCATATTTGATCTCCTTTACGATTGATTACAATATTATAGCATTAAAAAAGCACAGAGAATGATAAAAACTCTGTGCCTTACATTAATAAACAAGAAATCCTGCTTTATCTAACGCCTCACAAGCAGCATCTAACTTTTCTTTAGAATCTGCCTCAATTGTATGTAAGTGAATACCATCTGTTAGTTGTGAAAGATAGGAAGCATTTGTGTTTTCGATTTTTTGTAAATATTGCTCTACATCAAAGCGATTGCTTACCATGATGGATGCTGTTAAGTCACCGTATACAGGATGCTCAACTTTTACATCTTTAATCGTAACGCCATGGTCAACAAGCATTGTAAGTTCTTGACGTACTTCTGCTGGCTTGTGCTGGCATACGATTACGCGTTCAAAAGCTTGTTGTTTCTCTTGTGGTTTTAAATATAAATAGCCTTGGGCAGTCGCAATAATTGGTTCGTTTCGTGCTTTAAGCAAGGAAATATCTTGCACGATAACTTGCCTACTTACGTTTGTCTTCTTCGATAGTTCATTCCCAGATAACGGCTCATTTGCAGCGAGAAGCCACTGAAGGATAAGCTGTCGTCTTTCTTCTCCTAAAATCTTTTTTTGGTCATTTTGTTTCATTATGATTTAACACCTCTATAAAATTGATTTCCAATTGTGTGTAGTGCATGAATAGTAGTATCAATTTGATCTTTCGTTGTTTGTTGTCCGAAAGAGAAGCGGACATATTGTTTGGCCTCTTCATACGTTTTTCCAATTGCAAGCATAGTTTTCGAAGGTTCTTGTTTACCGACTTGGCAAGCACTTCCGGTGGAAATGGCGATACCATGGCGATTACATTCTAGCATAGTATATTGACCTTCTATTCCTTTTATTGTAACCCCAACAATATGTGGTAAACAAGAAGTAGAATGACCTTCTACTTCAATTTCTAGCGGAAGTGTTTGTATTTGCCCTAAAAAGTAGGAGCGTAACTCTTTAAAACGTAAACTTTCTTCCCATTGAGTTTTTAATATATTTTCAGCAGCTGTTAAAAAAGATGCGATGCCGGGAACGTTCACTGTACCTGGGCGAAATCCCTTTTCGTGAGAAGTTCCCGGAAATACTTGCTCCCAGCGAGATTGCGGATTTATGTAGCAAGCGCCGACACCTTTTGGTCCGTATATTTTATGTGCTGAAACAGAAAGACTATCAATGCCCATCTCAAAAACATGGATAGGCAGTTTACCAAACGTTTGCACACAATCTGTATGAAATAAAACATTATATTTTTTTAAAAGTGCCCCGATTTCTGTAATGTTTTGAGCGGTTCCGATTTCAGAGTTTCCATGCTGTATACTTGCTAGCACAGTATCTTCTGTAATAGCTGCCTCTAAATCTACTAAACAAAGGAGTCCATGTTTATCAACAGGAATTTCAGTGATCGTATAGCCTTTTGATTTTAGAGATTGAAAATAACTTCGAATGGATGCATGTTCCATAGGTGTCGTAATAATATGCTTCTTAGTTCGGGCATTTAGAAGTGATTGAATCGCAAGATAGTTTGATTCCGATCCGCCACTTGTGAAAAATACTCCTTGTTCTTTTCCTCCAATCATTTCCGCAAATGTTTTTCGGCAAACTTGTAATAAAGAAGCAGCTGTTCCTCCAATATCATGTAAACTTTGTTCATTTCCGAAGTATTGCGACGCTGCTTTCATATATGTTTGTAACGCCTCCTCGCTCATAGGTGTAGTAGCTGCATAGTCAAGATATATCATCATGTAAGTTCCTCTCTCTAGTAAGAGTTACAGTTCTTTTACTTTTTAAATGGTAGTGAAAATAAGAATTATAAAAAAACTCTTGTCATTATTTTAAAACTATGTAAATATAGGTGTCAAGACAGTTGAAAAGTGTAAAGTAGGAGGCAACAATTATGCCAAGTGCAGATGTCTTAATTATTGGAAGTGGTGTTGCGGCACTTCGTGTTGCAAAAGAGATTTGTCACGAAAAGAATGTGATTATTATCACAAAGGAGACGAAACGTAATAATAATACACATTTAGCTCAAGGTGGAATTGCCGCAGCGGTAGCTACATATGACAATCCTAATGATCATTTTGAAGATACATTAGTAGCAGGGTGTCATTATAACAATGAAGAAGTGGTCCGTTATTTAGTCGAGGAGGGACCGAAAGAAATTAATAACCTTATTGAAAGAGGAATGAAATTTGATGGAGATGAAACAGGTCCTCATCTTGGAAAAGAAGGAGCGCATCGAAAACGTCGTATTTTACATGCAGGTGGCGATGCAACAGGAAAGAATTTATTAGAGCATCTTATTCAAGAAGTAGCTCCATACGTTACGGTAGTGGAACAGGAAATGGTGCTCGATTTTATTATAGAAAAAGATAAATGTGTTGGGGCTTTAACTCGCAACAATAAAGGAGAATTGAAACGTTACAATGCAGATTGTACGGTGTTAGCTTCAGGCGGTATTGGCGGTTTATACGCCTTTACTTCTAATGATGAGACGATTACAGGCGATGGACTTGCAATGGTGTACCGTGCAGGCGGAGAGCTTGTAGATTTAGAGTTTATACAATTTCATCCGACGATGTTATACGCGGGTGGGCGTTGTTCCGGCCTCGTGTCCGAAGCTGTTCGCGGAGAAGGAGCTGTCCTTATAAATGGAAAAGGGCAGCGTTTTATGATGGATATACATTCCGAACAGGATCTAGCACCTCGTGATGTAGTCGCACGGGCTATTCATGAACAGCTACTTGCGGGTGAAAAAGTGTACTTAAACATCGAAATGATTCAAAACTTTGAACAACGCTTTCCGACCGTGTCATCGATATGTAAAACAAATGGAGTCGATATAAATAAAAAACTTATTCCAGTCGTGCCTGGTACTCATTTTCACATGGGCGGCGTGAAAACGAACTGTGATGGAGAGACGTCTATTCCGAACTTATACGCAGTCGGTGAAGTAGCTTGTAACGGAGTTCATGGTGCAAATAGATTAGCGAGTAATTCATTATTAGAAGGTCTTGTGTTTGGAAAAAGAATCGGACGACACATTTTATCTAGAGAGACAAAAGAAAAGGTGAACATGCTAGCTGAAAAGGAAGCAAAGTTCATCGTTCTGAATCATTTACCGACGAAAGAAGAAATACAAAAATGCATGATGAAATATGTTGGGATTGTGCGAACAGAGCAAAGTTTATCTTATGCGAAGAGATGGTTTAGTAAGTATGGTGTTCGAAATATGATATTACAACATGATGTTCTTACGAATGAAGAGATAACACTTATTAATATGTTAACGGCTTGTGAGCTTATAGTTGTGTCAGCCTTGCAAAGAGAAGAAAGTATTGGCGGGCATTACCGGAGTGATTATCCAGATAGAAATATAGGAAAGAAAGAGATTGTTCGAGTAAAGAGAAAACTACAACTTGTGTGATGAGGGGAAGAGAGGCTTTATGAACACGATAAAAGTTAAAGAAGCATTAAACCGATTTTTTTTAGAAGATATAGGAGAAAGAGATGTAACATCTCAGCTTATTTTTCCAGATAACTTGCTTTCGAAAGGAACGTTTCTTGCGAAGGATACAGGGGTCTTTGCAGGATGTTTAGTAATTGAATCAGGATTTAAATTAATTGATGAGAGAATTGAAATAGAGCTTCATAAAAAAGATGGGGATCTTGTAGAAAAAGGAGAAATTATTGCAACAGTGCAAGGTCCAATCGCATCGTTATTAACAGCAGAGCGCGTTATATTAAACGTTATTCAGCGTATGAGTGGAATAGCGACGATGACGCGTAAAGCGGTTCTTGCTTTAGATAGTAGCTATACTCGTATTTGTGATACGCGAAAAACGATGCCAGGACTGCGTATGTTTGATAAGTATGCAGTCGTGTGCGGCGGTGGATTTAATCATCGCTTCGGTTTATATGATGGTGTCATGATTAAAGACAATCATATTGCTTTTGCTGGTTCTATTACAAAAGCTGTTACATCAGTGAAAGAAAAGTTAGGACATATGGTGAAAGTAGAAGTGGAAACAGAAACTGAGGAACAGGTGAGAGAGGCTGTCGCTGCTGGTGCGGATATTATTATGTTCGATAATCGTACGCCAGATGAAATCCGGGAGTTTTCAAAGATTGTACCAAGTGCCATCGTTACGGAAGCTTCAGGAGGCATCACAATTGAAGATTTATCGAAATACGGAAAAACAGGGGTAGATTATATTTCACTTGGAGCGTTAACACATTCAGTGAAAGCACTTGATATTAGTTTCAATATTGAAGAGTAAGGAAAGTGGCTTAGAGGGGGAGAAACGTATATGAGTATTTTAGAAAAAGTACAGCCAATTGAAACGATGTTACCAGAGCGTTATTACACAATGTCAACGGAAGATATGGAAAAGCGTGTTCGTGAAATTAAAGAGAAAATGGGGAAAATGTTATTCATTCCAGGGCATCATTATCAAAAAGATGAAGTGGTACAATTTTCAGATGCAGCAGGGGATTCACTTCAGCTTGCGCAAGTTGCAGCGAGCAATAAAGATGCAAAATATATTGTGTTTTGCGGGGTGCACTTTATGGCGGAAACAGCAGATATGTTAACTACAGATGATCAAGTTGTCATCTTACCAGATATGCGTGCAGGTTGTTCGATGGCGGATATGGCAGATATTGAACAAACAGAAAGAGCATGGAAAGAGCTCACGAAATTATTTGGAGATACGATGATTCCGTTAACATATGTGAACTCTACAGCTGCAATTAAAGCGTTTTGTGGTCGTAACGGAGGAGCAACAGTAACTTCTTCTAATGCAAAGCAAATGGTATCTTGGGCGTTTACTCAAAAAGAACGTCTCGTCTTTTTACCAGACCAACATTTAGGGAGAAATACAGCGCACGATTTAGGTATCCCGTTAGATAAAATGGCAGTATGGGACCCACACACAGATTCATTAGAGTACGATGGGGATATAGAAGAAATTCAAGTGATTTTATGGAAAGGACATTGTTCTGTTCATCAAAATTTTACAATGAAGAATATTGAGAGTGTACGAAAAAATCATCCGGATATGAATATTATTGTACATCCAGAATGTTGCTATGAAGTTGTAGCTGCTTCAAATTATGCAGGCTCAACAAAATATATTATTGATATGATTGAATCAGCGCCATCTGGTAGCCAATGGGCGATTGGTACAGAAATGAATTTAGTGAATCGAATTATTCAGCAACATCCAGATAAAGAAATTGTTTCGCTTAATCCATTTATGTGTCCGTGCTTAACGATGAATCGAATTGATCTGCCTCACTTATTATGGACACTTGAAACGATAGAAAGAGGAGAAGAAATTAACGTTATTAGCGTAGACAAACAAGTAACGGCAGAAGCAGTTCTTGCATTAAATCGTATGTTAGAGCGTGTGTAAAGCAACGGTATTCCCGTTGCTTTTTTTCATACATATAATCATAACGAGAACGAAATGGGCATACATTGTTTTGAAGAAATCATTGTGGTTCTTTATGCTTATTCTACTTCGAATAATATTGAAAATCGAAGAAGTGATAAAAGTGAAAAGAAGTTAATGTTATTTAGAAAGAGTTACTTCATGAGATTTGTTACTTATAGATAAGTTATACAGGAGGGGGAAAATTTGAAAATTCATATCGTGCAAAAAGGGGATACCCTTTGGAAAATTGCGAAAAAGTACGGAGTGGATTTTGATACGTTGAAAAAAACAAATACACAACTTAGTAATCCAGATTTAATCATGCCAGGTATGAAAATTAAAGTGCCATCAAAGAGTGTTCACATGAAACAACAGGCTGGAGCAGGTTCAGCGCCTCCAAAGCAATACGTAAAAGAAGTGCAGCAAAAAGAATTTGCAGCAACACCAACTCCGCTTGGAATAGAAGATGAGGAAGAAGTTACGTATCAATCAGCACCAATTACACAGCAGCCAGCTATGCAACAAACACAAAAAGAAGTGCAAGTAAAACCGCAGAAAGAGATGCAAGTAAAGCCACAAAAAGAAGTACAGGTGAAACCACAGAAGGAGATGCAGGTAAAGCCGCAAAAAGAAGTACAGGTGAAACCGCAAAAAGAGGTGCAAAAAGAACAGCCAATTCAAAAAGAAAAACCGTCTGTTATTCAAAAACCACCTGTGATAGAAAAACAAAAACCGGCGGAAAAAGAAAACACGAAGTTTTCGGTAAATGTATTACCGCAGCCGCCACAACCACCAATAAAACCGAAAAAAGAATATAAAATTTCAGATGTAATAAAAAAAGGAAGCGAGTTAATTGCTCCTCAAATTAGTAAAATGAAACCTAACAATATCATTTCTCCGCAAACGAAAAAAAATAATATAATATCGCCGCAAGTGAAAAAAGAAAATGTAGGGAATATAGTGTCGCCGCAAGTGAAAAAAGAAAATGTAGGGAATATAGTGTCGCCGCAAGTGAAGAAAGAGAATGTAGGGAATATAGTGTCACCACAAGTGAAAAAAGAAAATGTAGGAAATATAGTGTCGCCGCAAGTGAAAAAAGAAAATGTAGGAAATATAGTGTCGCCGCAAGTGAAAAAAGAAAATGTAGGGAATATAGTGTCACCACAAGTGAAGAAAGAGAATGTAGGAAATATAGTGTCACCACAAGTGAAGAAAGAGAATGTAGGAAATATAGTATCGCCAAATGTATCGAAAGAAAATGTAGTTATTCCACAAGTCATACCGCCAAATATTCAAATGCCAAATATAATGCCGATCATGGATAACAACCAACCACCGAATATAATGCCAATTATGGATAACAACCAACCACCGAATATAATGCCAATTATGGATAACAATCAAATGCCGAATATGATGCCAATTATGGATAACAATCAACCACCGAATATGATGCCAATCATGGATAACAATCAAATGCCGAATATGATGCCAATTATGGATAACAATCAAATGCCGAATATGATGCCAATTATGGATAATAACCAAATGCCGAATATGATGCCAATCATGGATAACAATCAAATGCCGAATATGATGCCAATTATGGATAACAATCAAATGCCGAATATGATGCCAATCATGGATAACAATCAAATGCCGAATATAATGCCAATTATGGATAACAATCAAATGCCGAATATGATGCCGATTATGGATAACAATCAACCACCAAATATGATGCCCTATCAAATGCCCATGATGCCGCCGAATCCGTATTATCAACAACCAAATCCATATCAAATGCCATATCAGCAAGGAGCGCCGTTTGGACCGCAACATACGTCTATGCCAAACCCGAATATGATGCCAATGGATAATAACATGCCGCCGCTTGTGCAGAGTGAGGAAGATTGTGGATGCGGAGGAGAAAGTAGACTATATAGTCCACAACCAGGCGGTCCGCAATATGCGAATCCTTTATATTATCAACCAACTCAGTCTGCATATGCACCACAGCCAGGAACGATGTATTATCAACCAGATCCACCAAATGTATTTGGAGAGCCCGTTTCAGAAGAAGAGGACGAAGAAGAAGTTTAAAAAGGCGGGAGTATTCCCGCCTTTTTTGCATTCCTGTTAATTAAGAAAAGGCAGTTTTTTTATGAAGTGCTAGAAAATTCCCAGTGAAATATTAACAGTGTAAAAACCTTCTCTGTTACTCATCATAAGAGGGAGCTTTTCAGTAGAGAAGCTCATTCTAACAGAGGGGGTTTTTGTATTGAATACGAAAGTAAAAGTGATTGCTGCTTCTTTGTTAGTTACTAGTGCATTAGCTGCATGTGGTACACCAAAAAACAATGCAATGGATGGACGTAACTACAATTACGAGCGTACATCTTATAATGATACACATCAGTATCGTGATAATGTGACGCGTAATGATCGTTATACAGATTATGTAACATATAGAAATGGTCGTAACGATACAGGATACAATTATTACCGTGATGTAAATTACAATGGACAAATTGCTAATCCGCATCCAACTCGTAATATTACAATGAACAATTCATACATTAACAATGATGGTAAAACAGCTGAAAGAATAACAAATCGTGTGAAACGTATGAATAACGTAGACCGTGTGTCTACAGTTGTATATGGAAACGATGTAGCGATTGCGGTAAAACCACGTAACACAGTGACAAATGAAACGGTGATGGCGAACGAAATTCGTCAAGCTGTTGCAAATGAAGTTGGAAACAGAAACGTATATGTTTCTGTAAGAAATGATATGTTTACTCGTGTCGATGCAATGAGTACGCGTCTACGTAACGGTACAGTTACAAACGATTTTAATCGTGACATAGTGAATATGTTCCGAGACATTCGTTACGGTTTAACTGGTACAGTGCGATAGCAAAACAAAAGAGGAAGGGGGAGCCCTTCCTCTTTATTCATCGTTGTCTTGTAAACGACGTTTTTTAATAAAATAACTAACGGAATAAGAAACTAAAAAGCAGATGAAAAGAATACTACCTGTTAAAATAGCTTCAAATAGAGGTCTTTCTGGACTGAAAATGATATAAATAATAGCCATAACGATTCCTACAATAAGGGAGCGGAAGACAAGTTTATAATAAGGAGTTAACTTTATTTCCTTTTCGCCTTCTTCTACATCGATTGAAACACTTAACTGTAAATAACTAAGGATCATACTCGTAAGAATAAATACTAGCCATAATGGAGATTTCGTAATTTGATCTATTCCTTCAGTGAATCCGATATAGCCTAAAACACTGATTATACCAAGTGATTGAAAAAGAAAGACAATACGTATGTTTTTTAACGTTTGCAGAATGAGACGTTCATCCTTTATTTTTTTCACACTACCCATCTCCTGTTTATTATGATTTCGCTGTTACATTAATTGTAACATATATATTACATTTATCAATTTATAATTTACATATAATTTGTTTAGATGAAAGAGGAAATAAAATATTTTTATAAACATGTTGCACTTATACTTTATTAATGTTATATTAGCAAAGCGATGAGCTAATTTACGTAAGACGAGAGATATGCTTAAGTGCTAAACACGCGAATGTGGTCGCCTGGTCTCTCGCCGTAAACGCATCAAGACGCCTGCTTTGCAGGCGTCTTTCATTTTATATGAATGTAATGGGAAGAATGGAGGAATCCAATCTTCCTTTTTTGATTAGAATTAAAGTCAGAAAATAAAGTTATTTACAATTGTATATGAAAGAGTTACTATTTAATGGTAATATATTACATGTTTTTTAGACATAAAAGGTTGGGATGAATAGGATATGGAGAATTTTGAATGTAGAAATACAGAAGTTGTATTAGAGAAATTTCAGGTCGTAACACCTATATTTCAGGCGTTAGGAGATGAGAATCGCCAGCAAATTATTATGCTATTATTAGAAAGCAAACAGATGAATGTAACACAAATAACAGATGAAATGGGAATTTCTAGACCGGCTGTTTCGCATCATTTAAAAATTTTAAAACAAGCAGAACTAGTTGAAGCCGATCGAAATGGAAAAGAAATTTTTTATTCTATAGTGGCTGGAGAGTTTTTAAAACAGGTAAAAGATTTAATTCAAGCGATAGAGTCAAATTATTAATTTTTTTTGATTGATAAGTAAACAAGTTTAAACTTATAAACGTGTTTTGTGGAAAAGGGGTAATAAAAATGAATAGTATAAATCGAATGTACGTAATTATGTTACTTGTTCCGTTGTTTTGGGGTGGCTCTTTTGCGACAGCGGAGCATATTATTACGGAGATTCCACCAATTACTGCAGCAACAATTCGTTTTGGTTTAGCTGGTTTTATTTTAATAGGCATAGTTTTTATGAAATCTGAGTGGGATACAAGTTTGTTATTAAAGAATTGGAAAGGGCTGTTATTTGTATCGTTAACAGGTATTTTTGGCTACAATGTTTTTTTCTTCATGGGACTTAACTATACTTCCACTCTGAATGGCTCACTTATCATTGCTACAATGCCCGTTTTTGTAACATTGGGAGCAATATTGTTTTTTAAAGAGCCTTGGAGTATAAAAGTCGGAATAAGTTTAACTTTGTCCCTTGTCGGTGTAATAGTTGTTATTACGGGTGGTTCAATGCATATACTTATGTCTTTGGCATTTAATAAGGGAGATCTTTTATTTATAGCTGCTTTAACCTGTGGGGTTTTATATAGCTTAACAGGAAAAAAAGTTATGAGTGGTGTCTCCCCTTTGTTAACTACAATGAGTATGACGGTATTGGGTACTGTGTTTTTAGCAGGCCTTTCTCTATATGAAGATGGATGGGGAAAGGTTGGAACATTTTCTTTACAGGGATGGATAGAAATGTTGTATATGGTCATATGCGGGACATTAATTGGATATATCGTGTTTAATAAAGGAGTAGAAGAGCTAGGTGCAAGCAAAGCGAGTGTGTATTTAAATCTAACACCTATTGTAGCTACTGGTATATCAGTTGTCTTATATGGAGCAGCTGTTACGTGGCAACAAATAGTTGGAATGATAGTTGTACTAATGGGGGTTTATATTGTAACAGTACAATCAAATAAAGATATAAAGAAGCTTTCGCATAATCAATGTGTTTCCAAATAGATAAAAGTAATTGAACACTATAATTCTTAATGATGGCATTCTATGAATTAGGGATAAAACCCCCATTTCCGGAAAAACTACTAATGAAAGTATGATCTTGCCTAAAAGAGGTGAACGGAAATGAAATGGATACTGATTGCGATGCAAGCTTTCGTTATGATGTTTTGTTTCGTTTATGAAACGAATGTGAAGGCGGAAGGGCCAGTACCAGAAGTAACGAAAAAAGAACCTGAGGTTACAATTTTATTAGAGCGTATGTATGTTGATGGCGAAGTAAGCGAAGAAATACTTACAGAAAAAGTGACGGATTTAGAAAAGTTTTTACAGCAGTATAAAGAATGGCAGCTCGTTGATCGTGATGATGTACAAATTGTATTGCAAAAGAAAGTTGATGATATTTCTCCGTTATTGAAAACGAGCGGGTATTTTGGTGTTTCAGAGGAAGGGATATTACAAATTTTCAAAGGTGTGCCAAAAAATGATAATGCGATCCATTCTTTCTTTCAAATTGATATGAAAAAGCTTGAGAGCTATGAACGTGCGAAATTGAAACGTGGCATTCGTATTAAATCAAAAGAAGGTTTTGTGAAGACGATTGAAAAAATGAAGCAATACGCAGTTCAAAGTAAGAAAAAAAGCAGCTCATGGTGAGCTGCTTTTTTTCTTATTTATTTTTAGCTAAAATTTCTTTTGCGATTTCATCAATTAGCATATCTTTTCCGATTGGATTGAATGCTTTCGTATTGAAGACTTCATTTGATACTTCATATACGTGATTATTTTTAACTGCTTTATTGTCTTTCCAAACGGCACTGTTTTTGTAGTCTTCGTAAACTTTATCAGCTTCGCCGCCGAAGTTTACAATAAACATTTGGTCAGGCTGGAATGCAACTAGACCTTCTAGTGATACTTGCGCCATCGTTTGTTTTAAATCCGTACCTTTTGTTGCTGGAAGTTTTAAGTCATTAAAGATGATGTCACCGTATCCGAAGCTACCGTATACACGGAAGTTTTGTGGTGTAACTGCAACGAACATAAAGTTCTCATCTTTTGTTTTCTCTTTAATTTTTTTAGATAAAGAGTCTGCTTTCTTATCGTAGTCTGCAATCCATTTGTCTGCTTTCTTCTCTTCGTCAAATAGCTTACCTACTTCTTTAAACTTACCACGCCAGTCTTCTAAGTTTGTTTCTAGAACAACTGTAGGTGCAACCTTTTCTAGTTGATCATAAATTTTTAATTGACGGTTGTTTAAAATAATTAAGTCTGGTTTTAAAGCAGTAACAGCTTCTAAATCAACTTTAGGTGCCCAGTACCAACCTACTGCTTTTACTCCATCTAACTTGTCTGTTAAGTGATTTTGGATTTTATCTTTATATGTATTTGCTGTACCAACAGGTTTATGTCCAAGAAGTAATAGTTCTTCTGTTGATCCAGATAAGTCAACAATTCTCTTTGGATTTACTGGAATTGTAGCTTCACCTTTAGCATGTTTTACAACTTTTGTTTTCGGTTGTTCTTTTGCTTTCGATTCTTCTTTTTGAGAAGAACAGCCAACGATAGAAAGAACAACAAGCATAATAGTAAATAAAATAAATAGCTTACGTTTCATCCTGATGTAACCCCTTTAATTAGTATTGATAATCATTATCGACTTCTGTATATTAAGGTGCTTTAACCTTTCTGTCAATGGAAAATAACAGAAGTTTCAAGTGGAGAACATTTGTTGGGGCAGTCTCGCTTTTCTATCATTAAATATGTTAAAATGGAATACATGATTTAAGAGGGAGAGATCGTATTTTGTTTGAATATGTTACAGGTTACGTGGAGTATGTAGGGCCGGAATATGTCGTAATTGATCATAATGGAATTGGTTATCAAATTTTCACACCAAATCCGTATGTATTTCAAAGAAGTAAGCAAGAAATCCGTGTCTATACATATCATTATGTGAGAGAAGATATTATGGCACTTTACGGTTTTAAAACACGTGAAGAGCGTTTATTATTTACAAAGTTGTTAGGCGTGTCTGGCATTGGGCCAAAAGGCGCTCTTGCAATTTTAGCTTCTGGTCAAACAGGACAGGTCGTTCAAGCGATTGAGCATGAAGATGAGAAGTTTTTAGTGAAATTCCCAGGCGTCGGAAAGAAAACAGCACGCCAAATGATTTTAGATTTAAAAGGAAAACTAGCAGATGTCGTACCAGATGCATTTGTTGATTTATTCTCAGACACAGAACGTTTTGATGAGAAGAAAGGTTCATCAGCTGAGCTTGATGAGGCACTGGAAGCTCTGCGCGCACTTGGATACGCAGAACGCGAAGTTTCTCGTGTTGTACCAGAGTTATTAAAAGAAGCATTAACGACGGATCAGTATATTAAAAAGGCACTTAGTCTTTTACTAAATGGTAAGAGGTGAGTATAATGGACGAACGTCTCCTTTCAGGGGAATCTGCATATGAAGATGCGGATTTAGAATATTCATTACGGCCACAGACGCTCCGTCAGTATATTGGCCAAGATAAAGCGAAACATAATTTAGAAGTATTTATTGAAGCGGCGAAAATGCGTGAAGAAACGTTAGATCACGTGCTTTTATATGGACCACCAGGTCTTGGTAAAACGACGCTTGCGAATATTATTGCCAATGAGATGGGCGTTAATGTTAGAACAACTTCAGGTCCCGCAATTGAAAGACCAGGAGATTTAGCTGCTGTATTAACAGCGCTTCAGCCAGGTGATGTATTATTTATTGATGAGATTCATCGTTTGCATAGATCAATTGAAGAAGTATTGTATCCTGCGATGGAAGACTTTTGCCTTGATATTGTAATTGGAAAAGGGCCTTCAGCACGTTCTGTACGCCTAGATTTACCGCCATTTACATTAGTTGGAGCAACAACACGTGCTGGAGCATTATCGGCACCGCTTCGTGACCGCTTCGGTGTACTTTCAAGGTTAGAGTACTACACAGTAGATCAGCTTTCTGCGATTGTTGAACGTACAGCAGAAGTATTTGAAGTTGAAATCGATTCGTTAGCTGCATTAGAAATTGCAAGACGTGCTCGTGGTACACCTCGTATTGCGAATCGTCTTTTAAGACGTGTACGTGATTTCGCACAAGTTCGTGGTAATGGAACGGTTACGATGGAAATTACACAAATGGCATTAGAGCTACTGCAAGTAGATAAATTAGGTCTAGATCATATTGATCATAAATTACTGCTTGGTATTATTGAGAAATTCCGTGGCGGTCCAGTTGGATTAGAAACGGTTTCAGCAACAATTGGAGAAGAATCTCATACGATTGAAGATGTGTATGAGCCGTATTTATTACAAATTGGCTTTTTACAACGAACGCCGAGGGGCCGAATTGTAACGCCGCTTGCGTATGAACATTTCGGAATGGAGATACCAAAAGTATGACGGAGATGCCAAAGCTGCTTATTACAGCCGGGATCTTACTCATCGTTGTTGGATTAGCTTGGAAGTTCATTGGAAGGCTTCCAGGCGATATTTTTGTGAAAAAAGGAAACGTTACCTTTTATTTTCCTATCATTACATGTATTGTGTTAAGTATTGTATTATCTTTTATTATGTATATAATAAATCGATTTAAATAAGAAATAGGTGGATATAGCTATGGATATAAATCTGTTTGATTTTCATTTACCAGAAGAACTTATTGCACAAGTCCCGTTAGAAGAGCGTGAAACATCAAGATTAATGGTGTTAGACCGTGAAACAGGTGATATTGAGCATAAACATTTTACGGATATTCTTTCTTACTTACATGAGGGGGATTGCTTAGTTTTAAATGAAACGAAAGTTATGCCTGCTCGTTTGCACGGTGTGAAAGAAGATACAGGCGCGCACATTGAAGTACTTCTTTTAAAACAAGAAGAAGGTGATAAGTGGGAAACGCTTGTAAAGCCAGCGAAACGTGTAAAAGAAGGAACTGTTATCTCTTTTGGCGAAGGGAAATTAAAAGCAACTTGCACAGGAACTGCAGATCAAGGTGGACGTCAGCTTGAATTTTCATATGACGGCATCTTCTATGAAATTTTAGATGAACTTGGGGAAATGCCACTTCCTCCATATATTAAAGAGACGCTAGAAGATCGCGATCGCTATCAAACAGTATATGCGAAAGAAATCGGTTCAGCAGCAGCGCCGACTGCGGGACTTCACTTTACAGAAGAGTTACTTGAGAAGTTAAAGCAAAAAGGCGTTCAGTTAGCATTCATTACACTTCACGTAGGACTTGGAACATTTAGACCAGTTTCTGCAGACACGATTGAAGAACACCATATGCACGCAGAATATTATCATATGTCTGAAGAGACAGCGGCATTATTAAATCGTGTGAAAGAGAATGGTGGACGTATTATTACTGTAGGTACGACATCAACTCGTACGTTAGAAACAATTGCAACAGATCATGAAGGTAAGCTTTGCGCCGCTTCTGGATGGACAGATATTTTCATGTATCCGGGATATGAATTTAAAGCAATTGATGGTTTAATTACAAACTTCCATTTACCGAAATCAACATTAATTATGCTTGTAAGTGCATTTGCAAATAGAGATAATGTACTTCATGCTTATAATGAAGCAGTAAAAGAAAAATATCGTTTCTTTAGCTTCGGTGATGCAATGTTCGTTGCATCTCACGCTAAAATGAGAAACAAATAAAAGGAGTAAGTTATGACAGCAATTCGTTATGAATTTATTAAGACATGTAAACAAACGGGTGCCCGTTTAGGTCGTGTGCATACGCCGCACGGTTCATTTGATACACCAACATTTATGCCAGTTGGTACACTTGCAACAGTTAAGACAATGTCACCAGAAGAATTAAAAGCAATGGATTCTGGCATTATTTTAAGTAATACGTATCATTTATGGCTACGTCCAGGTCATGAAATTATTCGTGAAGCAGGCGGTTTGCATAAATTTATGAACTGGGATCGTGCAATCTTAACAGATTCTGGTGGTTTCCAAGTATTCAGTTTAAGTGACTTCCGTCGTATTGAAGAGGAAGGCGTTCACTTCCGTAATCACTTAAATGGAGATAAATTATTCTTATCACCAGAAAAAGCGATGGAAATCCAAAATGCATTAGGTTCAGATATTATGATGGCATTTGATGAGTGTCCACCATTCCCAGCTACTTTTGAATATATGAAGAAATCTGTAGAGCGTACGAGCCGCTGGGCAGAACGTTGCTTAAAAGCGCATGAACGTCCGCAAGATCAAGGTTTATTCGGTATTGTACAGGGGGGAGAGTACGAAGAGCTTCGTCGTCAAAGTGCGAAAGATCTTGTTTCAATGGACTTCCCTGGTTACGCTGTAGGTGGTTTATCTGTAGGTGAACCGAAAGATATTATGAACCGTGTACTTGAGTTTACAACACCACTTCTTCCAGATAATAAGCCTCGTTACTTAATGGGGGTAGGTTCTCCTGACTCGTTAATCGATGGCGCAATTCGTGGTATTGATATGTTTGACTGCGTACTTCCAACTCGTATCGCTCGAAATGGTACATGTATGACAAGTGAAGGTCGCCTCGTTGTAAAAAATGCGAAATTCGCAAGAGACTTCGGTCCGCTTGATCCAAACTGTGATTGCTACACATGTAAAAACTACTCTCGTGCGTACATTCGTCACTTAATGAAATGTGATGAAACGTTCGGAATTCGTTTAACGTCTTATCACAACCTTCATTTTCTGTTAAACTTAATGGAGCAGGTGAGACAAGCTATTCGTGAAGACCGTCTTGGCGATTTCCGCGAAGAGTTCTTTGAACAGTATGGCTTTAATAAACCGAATGCTAAAAACTTCTAATACATAATTTAAAAGGAGGAACAAAAGATGAATGCAGGTATGATGAATATCGTTATGATCGTTGCGATGTTTGCGATTTTCTATTTCTTATTAATTCGCCCGCAACAAAAACGTCAAAAAGCAGTTGCTCAAATGCAAAGTGAGTTAGCAAAAGGTGATGCTATCGTAACAATCGGTGGTTTACACGGTACAATCGAATCAGTAGATGAGACGAAAATTGTTATTAAATCTGGTGGTTCACACTTAACGTTCGATCGCAATGCGATTCGTGAAGTTGTGAAAAACTAATTTGGAAGGCCCTGCATGAAATATGCAGGGCCTTTTTTAGTTACTTTGCTTTGACATATTTACACCGAAAATACCACCGAGTGTACTCGCCCCCATTAATGCTAATTGATAAAGTAATTGTGAGTTCGATAAAGTTTGAGAAAAGCCTAAATAGTTAACTAGAAAAACGAGTATAGTGAACGTGAGACCTGTTGTGAGACCTACTAGCCAACCTTTCCCTTGAGCCTTTTTGCCGGCAGTAAATCCAGACATAAGCATAGATAAAAGAGCGAGTATAAAAATAGTAACGGTTAATGTCCCTTCGTTTATATTCGTAAACTTTAATAAAAGAGCCATAATCATGCTAGTAATAGATGCGAGAATTAGTAGTGTAATAATACCGAAGCCAATTGCAGTTGATAATTTTTTCGTTCCATCCATTTATGCATTCCCCCTTTTTAATACAAGCATATTTTCCTTTTGTCTAAGTTAGACTAGTTTCTTTTTTATAGGGGAGTCTATACGTAAAAAAGGAGATGTAGAAATGGAATGGATATCAATAATTGGACGGACAATGCTTTTGTATATCATCATCTTAATTATTTTTCGTCTTATGGGTAAACGTGAGATAGGAGAGCTAAGTGTATTAGATTTAGTCGTATTTATTATGCTTGGAGAAATGGCTGTAGTGGCAATTGAAAATACCGATAAATCACTTTGGCATCAATTAGTTCCGATGACTTTTCTTATGTGCATCCAAATTATTTTGTCAGTCATTTCCCTAAAGTATCAACGCTTTCGGCATTTAATAGAAGGTGAGCCGGCTATTCTTGTAAACGCGGGAAAGATTGATGAAAAGAAGATGAGAAAGCAACGTTATAATATAGATGATTTAATGATGCAATTAAGGGAACAAGGAGTTGGAGATATTCGGGATGTAGAATATGCTATTTTGGAACCGTCTGGGAAGTTATCTGTCTTTCAAAAACAAAAAAATAAACAAGATACATTGCAGTTTACGCTTCCTCTTATTATTGATGGAGAAATTCAATCTAGTCATTTACAAATGATTGAACATACAGATGCATGGCTTATTGAGAAATTAAAAAACTTAGGTTATAACGATGTAACACAAATTTTATACTGTAGTTTTCAAAACGGAAAATTTTTTGTTGATGTAAAAGAAGATTAGAGATTTATCCTTTGAAAGAGTAAGAATGATTAGTTTAACTAATAATCAGTGGAGATTACCCCACTGATTAAAGTTTCAACTTATTTCAAAAATGAAAGTTTACGAATGATAGGGAGACGACTTAACTCTTCTTTTCGAATGAGTTTGAAAGTGAAGAGAAGTACGATATAAACAATTGTTGTTAAAGTGATTTCCCATAATGTTTGTATGCCAAGGGTATGAGAGAAAATAATATATTTATGAAGATAAAAACCGAAGGCGCCCGCGATACCGATGGCGAGTCCACCGAAAATATAGTCTTTTGCGTAAATGGTAAATGTAATCTTTTTTAAAACAGTAGCGTAGTGAAGAAATGTTACTGTTACAATATTTGCAGCAATAGCGAGAGCAACCCCCATCATTTGAAATTCTGGCCTTGATGCTAGTACAAAAATAACGATTAATTTCACGATGGCACCAATAAATGTATTCATCATTGCAGCTCTTGCTAAGTTTAAAGCTTGCAAAACAGAGGTAAGTGGACTTTGGAAATAATGAAATAAAAAGCAAGGCGCAAGAAGTTGAATGAATGCTGTTGCACTGTCTGACCCATACATAAGAGTTAAAACAGGAGAAGCGAATACGTATAATATAACGACAGACCATCCGCCGGTAATTAATGAAATTCGAAGTGCTTGTTGTAAACGGTGCTCCACTAATTTATGTTGTCTTTTTGCCATTGCTTCACTAATAGAAGGGACGAGCGCTGTAGAGAGAGCGTATGTAATAAAGGCGGGTAGTGATAGAAGCGGGAATGCATAACCGTTTAATATACCGTATTGCTGGGTTGCAACAGAAGCAGCGACACCAGCAATTGCTAAGCTTTGCATAACGACAATAGGTTCAAAAAAATATGAAACGGAGCCGATTAAACGACTTCCTGTAGTTGGAAGGGCAATATCCATCAGAGAATAAAATGTCCCTTTGCTTTCCTTTACAGTAGTGAAAAATCCAGAGCGTATTGATAAATGTTTTTCTCGCTGAAATAACGTGAGTAAAAATAATAACGATGCAACTTCACCGAGAACAGCTGATAACATAGCGCCGGCTGCAGCGTATTCTATGCCGTAAGGTAAAAATAATTGAATGCATATAGCAATAATGGTAATGCGGACGACTTGTTCTAGAACTTGCGCATAAGCGCTAGGTTTCATGTTTTGTTTCCCTTGAAAGTAACCACGCAAAACAGAAGAAACAGCAATAACAGGAACAACGGGCAAAATGGCCATTAATGGATAGTACGTTCTTTCGTCGGTTAATAATGTTTTTGCTAAAATAGGTGTGAGGAACATAATTCCGATTGTTAAAATGATACTAATAACGGATGTAACAGCTAGTGATACGGTTAATATTTTTTTAACTCTTTGTTTATCGTTCACAGCTTCCGCTTCTGCTACAAATTTTGCGATTGCGACAGGAAGACCAATTTGTGTCAATGTAATTGCTAAAATGAATGTAGGAACGGCCATCATATAAAGACCAACGCCTTCTTCTCCTAAAATACGTGCCATTACTATGCGGTTGATAAAGCCAAGTATTTTTGTAATAAAGCCGGCTATCATTAAAATAAATGCGCCTTTTAAAAAGCTTTGTCTCGTCATGTTCTTCTCCTACCTTCTCAAAATCAATGGAATGATTTACAATAATTTATATGCACGTACGAGACAAGAATGACAAGCATTTAAGAGAGTGAAATATGATAGTGCTCTTGAAAGTAGTTATTGCTGTCCATTAGAGCGGGAATAAAAGCGACTTTTCGTGCGAAATAAGAAGGAGATGTTATAGATGTTAGATAGAGAGGCTTTGGTAGAATCATACCGCGGACAGTTACAAGTCGTTTTAGAAAGTAAAGTAGAAGAGTTTCAAATGTTCGGCTACGACAGAGTGACAGATGATGACATTTGGAAGTTTCTTAAAGTAAAAAAGTGGAAGAAGATAGACAGCGATGTTAGATTGTATGAATTAGTTAATGACGTATTAACAGTAAGTGCTAATGAATATATGACATATTTAACTGTTGAAGCATATCAAGCGCCACTTTGGTCATTTGATGAATATGAAAATAAATAACCGACTGCAATTGGTTTGTTCTTCCTTTTGCAGTATAATGATAGGTATTGATAATCAGGAAATAATTATGTCTAAGATCATATATAAAGGAGGTAGTGAAGAGAGAAAACAAATAATGAAAGTGCAGGTATCGTGAAAACGTACCGGCACAGCTAGTGATGAGCTAGCAAAATTATAGAAAGGAAGTCTACTAACTAGACGTATGCACACGTGTAAAAGTGAATCGTAAGAGATTTATTTAAAGTGTTAGTAGCGGAAAGAGGGTACATATGGCAAAGCGTGGTACGAGAATTGCCGCCTTTTTCCTCATCGTTTTATTAATCGGTGGAGTAATTGGTGCGGCAGGAAAAGACATAGCAAAAGGAATTAGTCTAGGACTAGACCTTCGCGGTGGTTTTGAAATTCTGTATGAAGTAAAACCAGCCAAAAAAGGTGACAAAATCGATCGAGACGTACTTGTAAGTACAGTAGGTGCTCTTGAGAATCGTGTCAATGTTCTCGGTGTAAGTGAGCCGAACATTCAAATCGAAGGGCAAGATCGAATTCGTGTACAGCTTGCTGGTGTACAAGATCAGCAAAAAGCACGTGAAATGTTATCAACACAAGCGAAATTAACATTCCGTGATGTAGATGATAATCTTCTTATGGACGGAACGGATTTAAAAGGCGGCGGAGCGAAGCAAACATTTGATGAGCAAGGCCGTGCGAGCGTAGGTCTTACACTAAAGAGCGCTGAAAAATTCCGTGAAGTAACTGAAAAAATTTCAAAAATGCCACCACCAACGAATTTAATGGTAATTTGGCTTGATTTTGAAGAAGGAAAAGATTCGTACAAAGCAGAATCTGCAAAACCGAATCCGAAGTTCTTATCAGCAGCAACAGTAAACCAAGTATTTAACCAAGCTGAAGTATCTATCGTAGGTGGAAACTTCACAGTTGAAAGTGCGAAACAACTTTCATCTTTATTAAATGCAGGTGCACTTCCTGTTGATTTAAAAGAAATGTATTCAACATCTGTTGGAGCGAAGTTTGGTCAACAAGCGTTAGAGCAAACGATTTTCGCTAGTGCGATTGGTATCGCTCTTATTTTCTTATTTATGCTTGTATTCTACCGTTTACCAGGACTTGTAGCGGTTATTATGTTAGGTTTATACATTTTCGTTACATTACTTGTCTTTAACTGGATGCATGCAGTTCTTACGTTGCCAGGTATTGCGGCGTTAGTGCTCGGAGTAGGTATCGCAGTTGATGCGAATATTATTACGTACGAGAGACTGAAAGAAGAGTTGAAAATTGGTAAGTCCATGATGTCGGCATTCCGCGCTGGTAACCATCGTTCATTAGCAACAATTCTAGATGCAAACGTTACAACTCTTGCGGCAGCTGGTGTGTTATTCGTTTATGGTAATAGCTCTGTAAAAGGATTCGCAACAAGTTTAATCGTAAGTATTTTAGTTGGTTTTATTACGAACGTATTCGGTACTCGTTTCTTACTAGGTTTACTTGTAAAGAGCCGTTACTTTGATAAAAAACCAGGATATTTTGGTGTGAAACAAAAGGATATTATTCCATTAACAAAAGGTGTAGTACATCCGCCAACGAGATTTGATCGTATTAATTTCGTAAATATCGGTCATAAATTCCTTATCTTCTCGATTGTAGTTGTAATTGCGGGTGCAATTATCTTACCAATTTTCAAATTGAATCTTGGTATTGACTTTGCGAGTGGTACACGTATCGACTTGCAATCAAAACAAGCTGTTACGGTGTCTGATGTTCATAAAGATTTTAAAGAATTGAACATTGATGTGAAGGAAGAAAATATTGTACCGACTGGAGATGACAATAAAGGTTTCGCAGTTCGTACATTAGGTGTTTTATCAAAAGATGAAATTGCGAAAACAAAAACATTCTTCCACGATAAATATGGTACAGATCCAAACATAAGTACAGTTTCACCGACAATCGGTAAAGAAATTGCACGAAATGCATTTATCGCTGTACTGATTGCTTCTGCGGTTATCATTTTATACGTAAGTATTCGATTCCGATTTACGTATGCGTTATCTGCAGTACTTGCATTATTACATGACGCTTTCGTTATGGTTGTTATGTTTAGTATTTTCCAACTAGAGGTAGACTTAACGTTTATCGCTGCAGTACTAACAATCATCGGTTATTCTATTAATGACTCGATTGTTACATTTGATAGAAACCGTGAATTATACAAACAGAAAAAACGGGTGCGCGATATAAAAGATCTAGAAGAAATCGTAAATGCAAGTATTCGCCAAACGCTTGGTCGCTCGATTAATACCGTATTAACAGTGTTATTCCCAGTAATTGCACTGCTTATCTTCGGTAGTGAGTCACTACGTAACTTCTCGTTTGCGTTACTTGTTGGATTAATTGTAGGTACGTACTCTTCTGTTTTCGTTGCCTCTCAAATTTGGTTAATGCTTGAAAACCGTCGTTTGAAAAAGGGAAAAAACAAGAAGAAGGTTGAGAAAGTAGAATCTGAACCGCAAGTATAGAAAAGATGATGTCTCTTTATGAGGCATCTCTTTTTTCGTTTGTGGATACAATAAGATAGCAACTTTTTAACAGAAAGAAGATGGAAGAAAGTGGTGGTGTTATCGCTGTTTTTGTTAAAATAAAAAGATAGGTTAAGAAAAGAAGGGATTTTAATTATGGAAAAAGATGAACGTTTTAAACAGGCCGAGTTTGGTGCTATTGTCGGGATCGTTGGTAATATTATATTAGCGATTGTAAAGGCGGTAATTGGTTATATTGGGAACAGTAAAGCGTTATTAGCGGATGCCGTGCATTCTGCATCAGATGTAATAGGTTCGCTAGCTGTACTTTTTGGACTGCGAGCGGCAAAGCAGCCACCTGATGAGGATCATCCGTATGGTCATGGTAAAGCGGAATCGATTTCAGCGATTATTGTTGCGGTATTATTATTTATTGTGGGACTTGAAATCGCGATTTCGTCTATAAAAGCTTTTTCGCAAGAACTAGAACCGCCGAAAGGAATTACGATATTTGCTGTTGTTCTTTCAATCGTCGTGAAAGAAGGAATGTTTCAATATAAATTCCGATTAGGGAAAAGAGTAAACAGTGATGCAATTATTGCAAATGCATATGAGCACCGTTCGGATGTATTTTCTTCAATTGCAGCTTTAATCGGTATTTGTGCAGCTATAATCGGTGGTAAGTTTGGTATAGACTGGCTCGTATATGCTGATCCGATTGCAGGATTAGTTGTTTCACTTCTTGTTGTAAAAATGGCATGGAGCATTGGAGCGGAAGCAATTCATGCAACGCTTGACCATGTTCTTCATGAGGAGGATGTTATTCCGCTTAGAGAGGCCGTTCTTCAAGTAGATGGTGTGAAAAAAATTGGTTCTTTATATGCACGGGAGCATGGTCATTATGTTATTGTCGATATTAAAGTGTCTGTAGATCCATACATTACCGTAGAAGAAGGACACCGTATTGGAAAACATGTGAAAGAAATACTTATGAAACAAGATAATGTACAAAATGTATTCGTACATATAAATCCGTATTCTCCAAATTAAACATCATTAACATTTTAGTATATAGATATTGCATCGTAGTTTGCATTATATTGTCACCCCTTAATCTGTCTTGTATAATGAACAGGTTAAGGGGTGATTTCGTGTTACAACCGAAGACGCGTTGGAAAGAAAAAGAATATAATGACGAGCGAGTGAGTGAATTAGCAAGTAAATTACAGTTATCGCCACTTGTCGTTTCATTATTCCTCGGTAGAGGACTAGATACAGAAGATAAGATTTTAGATTTTTTAAATACAGAAAATCAAGAATTTCATGATCCATTTTTATTAGAAGGAATGGATAGAACGGTAGAACGTGTAAATAAGGCGATTCAAAATGGAGAGCAAATATTAATATTTGGTGATTATGATGCGGACGGAGTAAGTAGTACGACGGTTTTATATCTTGCTCTTCAAGAATTAGGTGCAGAAGTAGAATTTTACATTCCAAATCGTTTTACAGAAGGGTATGGACCGAACGAAGAAGCATTTCGTTGGGCGCATAGCGCAGGGTTCTCACTGATTATTACTGTCGACACTGGCATCGCAGCAGTACATGAAGCGAATGTAGCGAAAGAGCTTGGAATAGATCTAATTATTACAGATCACCATGAGCCACCGCCAGAATTGCCAGAAGCGCTTGCGATTATACATCCGAAATTAGAAGGTGGCGTATATCCGTTTCACTATTTAGCTGGTGTAGGTGTTGCGTTTAAAGTTGCGCATGCACTATTAGGCCGTGTACCAGAACATTTATTAGAGATTGCAGTAATCGGTACAGTAGCCGATTTAGTATCACTTCATGGTGAAAATAGGTTGCTAGTGAAACGCGGTTTAAAACATATGCGTATGACGAGAAATATTGGTTTGAAGGCATTGTTTAAAGTTGCTAACGTTTCGCAAAGTGAAATTACAGAAGAGAGTATTGGCTTCTCAATTGCACCTCGTATTAATGCGGTTGGGCGTTTAGAAGATGCTGCGCCGGCTGTACACCTTTTATTATCAGATGATCCAGAGGAAGCGAAAGAGTTGGCCGAAGAAATTGATGAGCTGAACAAACTGCGAAAAGATATTGTAAAGCAAATTACAGAAGAAGCTATCGCTGAAGTTGAAAATAACTTCCCGCCAGAAGAAAACAAAGTATTAGTACTTGCAAAAGAAGGCTGGAACCCAGGGGTAATTGGAATTGTTGCTTCTAAATTAGTTGAACGTTTTTATCGTCCGACGATTGTATTAAGCATCGATCCTATAAAAGAAACAGCAAAAGGCTCAGCACGTAGTATTGCAGGATTTGATTTGTTTGCAAACTTATCAGATTGTAGAGAGTTATTGCCACACTTCGGAGGGCATCCGATGGCAGCGGGAATGACGCTACATATGAATGATGTAGATGAATTACGTCGCCGATTAAATGAACAAGCAGATGCGATTTTAACAGAAGAAGATTTTATTCCAATTACAGCAGTTGATGTTTTTTGCAAAGTAGAGGATGTAACGCTAGCGGCAATTGAAGATATGCAAAAACTAGCCCCGTTTGGTATTGGAAATCCGAAACCACGTATTGCAGTAAAAGATGCAGAGTTAGAAAGCATTCGCGCAATCGGATCAGATGGTTCTCATTTAAAAATGGCTCTTCGTGATGGACAAGCAACACTGGATACAATTGGATTTGGTTTTGGTGCATATGCGAAAGAAATCTCTCCAGTTGCAAAAGTATCTGTAATAGGAGAAGCATCCATCAATGAATGGAATAATTTTAAGAAGCCACAACTAATGGTACAAGATATTGCTGTAGAGGCGTGGCAATTATTTGATTGGCGTAGTATGCGTAATGCAGAAGCAAATTTAGCAGAACTTCCGAAAGAAAAAATAACAATGGTGTATTTTTCTGAAGAGGTATTGAATAAATTTTCTTTAGAGAGCTATAAAGAAAAGCTCATGCATGCTTCAGAAGTAACGCATTTAGATGATCAATATATCGTGTTACTTGATTTACCAAAAGGAACCGATGAATTACGTGAGTTATTTAAGGCAGGATTCCCAGCGCGAATTTATACGCTATTTTATCAAGAGAATAACCACTTATTTAGTACAGTTCCTACGAGAGAACACTTTAAATGGTATTATTCTTTCTTAAACCAAAAAACACCATTTTCTTTAAGACAATATGGAGAACAACTATGTCGTCATAAAGGTTGGTCAAAAGATACAGTAAATTTTATGACACAGGTGTTTTTTGAGTTAGAATTTGTTACAATAAAAGATGGCGTCATTTTTATGGC
This sequence comes from Bacillus sp. ISO11, assembly GCF_003458115.1. Taxonomy (NCBI): domain Bacteria; kingdom Bacillati; phylum Bacillota; class Bacilli; order Caryophanales; family Bacillaceae; genus Bacillus; species Bacillus sp. ISO11. The sequence continues at coordinate 347,572 of NZ_QXCO01000002.1, forward strand.
AGACAAAAAACAAAAGCGTGATTTAATTGAATCGAACACATATCGTGAGAAAATGAACCACTTACAATTAGAAAAAGAATTGGTTTATAGCACATATCAGCAACTATATACATGGTTTGAAACGATTCGTAATCATAAAGAAGTAGAACAGTTAGGGTAAAGGATTTGTATTTACAAACCTTTTAGATCTGAGGAGGATTCAGAAATATGGATTTCAAGCAACATATCGCAATTGTACCGGATTATCCGAAAGAAGGTATTGTGTTTAAAGACATTACACCTTTAATGAATGACGGTAAAGCATACAAAGCAGCAACAGATGCAATCGTTGAATACGCAAAAGAAAGAGATATCGATGTTGTAGTAGGACCAGAAGCTCGTGGTTTCATTATCGGTTGCCCAGTTTCTTATGCGTTAGAAGTAGGATTTGCGCCAGTTCGTAAATTAGGAAAATTACCACGTGAAGTAATTACAGTTGACTACGGTAAAGAATATGGTAAAGATGTTTTAACAATCCATAAAGATGCAATTAAGCCAGGTCAACGCGTATTAATTACAGATGACCTATTAGCTACAGGTGGAACTATCGAAGCGACAATTAAGCTAGTTGAAGAACTTGGCGGAGTTGTAGCAGGGATTGCATTCTTAGTAGAGCTTACTTACTTAGATGGTCGTAAAATGTTAGATGGTTACGATGTATTAGTATTAGAAAAATACTAATCACTATATAGGTAAAACTACGGTGATAAAAAGTACCCGTGAATCTCTTGGAGAGGAGCGGGTACTTTTGTATAATTGAACAAAAAATCATGGTGAAATGTCAGTAAAATCTTTTCCTTTTCACAATTCACAATCATTGGGTTATAATGATAGAATATAATTTATTCTATTAAATAAAGATAAAGTCAATTTTCAATAAAAGGTGATTCGATGGCAAATGAGCAGGTACTAACAGCTGAACAGGTACTCGAGAAAGCAAGTCAATATTTAGTGGATGAAGATATTGAGCTAGTAGCACGTGCCTATGAATATGCACGCGATGCGCATAGCGAACAATACAGAAAATCGGGTGAACCGTATATTATTCATCCAATTCAAGTTGCAGGTATTTTAGTTGATTTACACATGGATCCAGCTACGGTATCAGCAGGTTTCTTACATGATGTAGTGGAAGATACAGAGATTACGTTAGAAGATATTGAACGGGAATTTAACAAAGAAATTGCTATGCTTGTTGATGGTGTTACGAAGCTTGGGAAGATCAAATATAAATCTCACGAACAACAACAAGCAGAAAACCATCGCAAAATGTTTATTGCAATGGCTCAAGATATTCGAGTTATTTTAATTAAACTAGCTGATCGTCTTCATAACATGCGTACATTGAAACATTTGCCTCAAGAGAAGCAGCGTCGCATAGCGAATGAAACGCTAGAAATCTTTGCACCTTTAGCACATAGACTCGGAATTAGTACTATTAAATGGGAGCTAGAGGATACGTCACTTCGCTATTTAAATCCACAACAATATTATCGTATTGTAAATTTAATGAAGCGTAAACGTGCAGAACGTGAAGAATACTTAGACGAAGTAATGACTGGTATTCGTGAGAAATTAAAAGAAGTTGCAATTCAACCTGAGATCTCTGGAAGACCGAAACATATTTACAGTATTTATCGTAAAATGGCACTGCAAAATAAACAGTTCAATGAAATTTACGATTTATTAGCTGTACGTGTTGTTGTAAATAGTATCAAAGATTGTTATGCAGTGCTTGGAATTATTCATACGTGCTGGAAGCCGATGCCAGGTCGTTTTAAAGATTATATTGCAATGCCAAAAGCAAATCTATATCAATCTCTTCATACGACTGTAATTGGACCGAAAGGTGATCCACTTGAAGTGCAAATTCGTACGAAAGAAATGCACGAAATTGCAGAATTCGGGATCGCGGCACACTGGGCATACAAAGAAGGAAAAACAGCAGAAACAACAGGTACATTAGAGAAGAAACTCACGTGGTTCCGTCAAATATTAGAATGGCAAAATGAAGCTTCTAATGCAGAAGAATTTATGGAGTCATTAAAAATTGATTTATTCTCTGACATGGTATTCGTCTTTACACCGAAAGGCGATGTAATGGAATTACCACTTGGATCGGTTCCAATTGATTTCGCGTATCGTGTCCATTCGGAAATTGGGAATAAAACAATTGGTGCAAAAGTAAACGGGAAAATGGTAACGCTGGATTATAAATTAAAAACCGGCGATATCATTGAAATTTTAACGTCGAAACATTCATATGGCCCAAGTCAAGATTGGGTAAAACTTGCTCAAACATCTCATGCGAAAAATAAAATTCGTCAATTCTTTAAGAAACAACGTAGAGACGAAAATATTGAAAAAGGCCGTGAACTTGTTGAAAAGGAAGTACGTGGTCTAGAGTATGAGATGAAAGAAGTATTAGCGCCTGATAACTTAAAACGCGTCGCTGAGAAATTTAACTTTGCAAATGAAGAAGATATGTTTGCAGCAGTTGGATATAGCGGAATTACAGCTTCGCAAATTGTTACGCGACTAACGGACAAGTTCCGCAAGCAACGCGAAGAAGAAGAAATTGTTGAAGTCAAAGAAGTTCGTAAACCGATGAAAATTCGAAAATGGGATTCTGGTGTAAAGGTAAGCGGTGCTGATAATTTATTAATCCGTTTATCGAAATGCTGTAACCCAGTTCCGGGTGATGATATCGTTGGGTATATTACGAAAGGCCGAGGTGTATCGATTCACCGCCGTGATTGTGTAAATGTTCATACAGAAGAAGCGATAGAACGTTTATTAGAAGTTGAGTGGGAAGGTAGCCCTGAAAAAGAAATAGAGTATAACGTTGATATTGAAATTTCAGGTTACGATCGCCGCGGTTTATTAAATGAAGTACTGCAAGCTGTTACAGAGACGAAAACATACATTTCAGCTGTTTCTGGTAGAAGTGACCGTAATAAGATGGCAACAATTAATATGTCAATCTCGATTCGTAACTTACAACACTTGAAAAAAGTAGTAGAACGCATTAAACGCGTTCCAGAAATTTATGCAGTACGACGCATGATGCATTAATAGGGAGTGTAGAAAGATGAGAGTTGTTTTACAACGATCAAAGAAAGCGTCTGTCACAGTAGACGGTGAGATCGTAGGACAAATTCCGTTCGGTTTAACATTACTAGTTGGCATTACGCACGAAGATACAGAAAAAGATGCAACTTACATTGCAGAAAAAATTGCAAACTTACGTATTTTTGAAGATGAGAGCGGAAAGATGAATCATTCTGTACTTGATGTAGAAGGACAAGTTCTATCTATTTCGCAATTCACATTATACGGAGATTGCCGCAAGGGAAGACGTCCAAACTTTATGGATGCTGCGAAACCTGATTATGCAGAGCGTTTATACGATTTCTTTAATGAAGAAGTTCGTAAACAAGGATTACATGTGGAAACAGGGAAGTTCGGAGCAATGATGGATGTTTCTTTAATCAATGATGGTCCGGTGACCTTAATTGTAGAAAGTAAATAGTGTTGATAAAAAAGAGAGGGTTATATAATCCTCTCTTTTTTATACATTGTTGTATGTTTTGTTCATTTATTTGGAATCAATAGCAGTTTCGGTTATGTATAACTCTCCCATCAATATGGAACAATAAAAAGTAAAACATCCATATTGAATGTGAGGGATATACGTATGCGTATGAATGAAAAAGGGCATTCTGTTACAAATGGTGCAAATCAACTATTTAACGTGAATTTTCATGATTTTATTTCAAAAGAGCAAAACAATACTTCAATGGAGCTTGCTTCCGAGTTTGGGATTTCTCTTCAAGATGTAAAGCGTTTAAAGAAGCAGATTGAACGTTCTTAGAGCACTTGACAATCCTACTTAACAAACGTATAGTAATTTTATATTTACATATGAATATAACCGTTGATAGAGAAGAGTAAATGAGACACACATGGAAAGAGAAGAAATGTCTTAGGCTGAAAACATTTCTGCATGATGACTGATTGAATGACACTCTAGAGGTTTCAACTTGAACGGCATATACGCTTAGTAGGGATGAACGCATATTTAAGCGTTATTAAAAAAGTGGAAGCATAAGTGCTTCAATTAGGGTGGCACCACGGGTATAATACTCTCGTCCCTACTGTTCAAACAGTAGAGGCGGGAGTTTTTTTATTTTTATTAAGATTAAAACAATTTGAGGAGGAACTGAATATGTCTATTCAAATCCCACGCGGAACGCAAGATATTCTTCCAGGCACTGTTGAGTTATGGCAGTATATCGAAGGGCAAGCACGCGAAATTTGCCGTCGTTACAATTATAAAGAAATTCGTACACCAATTTTTGAGCACACTGAGCTATTTTTACGCGGTGTTGGTGATACGACAGATATCGTACAAAAAGAAATGTACTCATTCCAAGATCGTGGAGAGCGTAGCTTAACATTACGTCCAGAAGGTACTGCACCTGTTGTACGTTCTTACGTTGAAAATAAAATGTTTGGTGATGCAACACAACCAACGAAATTATACTATATCGGTCAAATGTTCCGTTATGAAAGACCACAAGCAGGTCGCTATCGTCAATTCGTACAATTCGGTATCGAAGCAATCGGCAGTAATGACCCTGCAATTGATGCAGAAGTAATTGCACTTGCTGTTGAATTTTACCGCGGCATGGGCTTGAAAAATATTAAAGTTGTATTAAACAGCTTAGGTGATGCGGCGAGCCGTCAAGCACACCGTGATGCGTTAATCGCACACTTTGAGCCACGTATCGGTGAGTTCTGTTCTGACTGTCAATCTCGTTTAGAAAAGAACCCTCTTCGTATTTTAGATTGTAAGAAGGACCGTAACCATGAATTAATGGGAACAGCACCATCTATTACAGAATACTTAAATGAAGATTCAGCAGTATACTACGACAAAGTTCAAGAGCTATTAACGATGATGGATGTTCCGTTTGAAAAAGATCCGAACTTAGTGCGTGGTTTAGACTACTACCAACACACTGTTTTTGAAATTATGAGTGAGGCAGACGGTTTCGGTGCGATCACTACATTAAGCGGTGGTGGCCGTTATAACGGACTTGTACAAGAAATCGGTGGACCAGAAATGCCAGGTATCGGTTTTGCAATGAGTATTGAACGTTTAATTATGGCGCTAAAAGCTGAAAACATTGAATTACCACTTGAACATAGCATTGATTGTTACGTTGTGGCGCTTGGCGAAAAAGCGAAAGACCATGCTGCAAAAGTTGCGTTCGATCTTCGTAAAGCTGGATTGTCAGTTGAAAAAGATTATTTAGATCGCAAAATGAAAGCACAATTTAAATCAGCAGATCGTCTAAAGGCGAAATTTGTAGCTGTATTAGGAGAAGATGAGCTAGATAAAGGCATCATTAACTTAAAAGATATGGCAACAGGTGAACAAGAAGAAGTAGCGTTAGATGTATTTGCTTCATACGTAGCAGAGAAATTAATATAGGGGGAACTTACAGTGGCTGAAAGAACACATGCATGTGGAAAAGTAACAGTAGAAGCTGTTGGACAAACAGTTCAATTAAAAGGTTGGGTACAAAAACGCCGTGACTTAGGTGGATTAATCTTTATCGATTTACGTGACCGTACAGGTATCGTACAAGTTGTATTTAACCCAGAAACATCAAAAGAAGCGTTAGAAGTAGCAGAAACAATTCGTAGCGAGTACGTATTACACGTAGAAGGTACAGTTGTTGAACGTGGTGAAGGCGCAATTAATGACAATATGGCAACTGGTCGTATTGAAGTACAAGCAACGAAAGTAAATGTACTAAATGCAGCGAAAACAACGCCAATCATCATTGCTGATGATACAGATGCATCAGAAGATGTGCGTTTAAAATATCGTTATTTAGACTTACGTCGCCCAGTAATGTTTAACACATTCAAAATGCGTCATGACGTAACGAAAACAATTCGTAACTTCTTAGACACAGAAGAGTTCTTAGAAGTAGAAACACCAATTTTAACGAAAAGCACGCCAGAAGGAGCTCGTGACTATTTAGTACCAAGTCGTGTGCATGATGGTGAATTCTATGCACTACCACAGTCACCACAGTTATTTAAACAGCTTCTTATGGTCGGCGGATTTGAGCGTTACTATCAAGTAGCACGTTGTTTCCGTGATGAAGATTTACGTGCGGATCGTCAACCGGAATTCACGCAAATCGATATCGAAGCTTCATTCTTAACACAAGATGAAATTTTAGATATGATGGAGCGTATGATGACGAAAGTTATGAAGGATGCAAAAGGTGTAGAAGTTAGTGCACCATTCCCTCGTATGAAATATGCTGATGCAATGGCTCGCTACGGTTCTGATAAGCCAGATACACGCTTTGAAATGGAACTAACAGACTTATCTGAGTTTGCAGCAGGTTGTGGCTTTAAAGTGTTTACAAGTGCTGTAGAAAGCGGCGGACAAGTAAAAGCAATCAATGCAAAAGGTGCTGCAAGTAAATATTCTCGTAAAGACATCGATGCATTAACTGAATTCGTGAAAGTATACGGTGCAAAAGGTTTAGCTTGGCTTAAAGTTGAAGAAGACGGTTTAAAAGGACCGATTGCAAAATTCTTCGGTGAAGAAGATGCAAATGTGTTAATGAGCACATTAGAGGCTACTGCTGGCGACTTATTACTATTCGTAGCAGATAAGAAGAGCGTTGTTGCAGATAGCTTAGGTGCACTTCGCTTACGTCTAGGTAAAGAGCTTGAGTTAATTGACGAAAGTAAATATAATTTCCTATGGGTAACGGATTGGCCACTTCTTGAGTACGATGAAGATGCAGATCGTTACTTCGCAGCTCACCACCCATTCACAATGCCATTCCGTGAAGACGTTGAGTTACTAGAAACAGCACCAGAAAAAGCACGTGCACAAGCATATGACCTTGTATTAAACGGTTATGAGCTTGGTGGTGGATCACTTCGTATTTACGAGCGTGACGTACAAGAAAAAATGTTCAAAGCACTTGGATTCTCACAAGAAGAAGCGCAAGAGCAATTCGGGTTCTTATTAGAAGCATTCGAATACGGTACACCACCACACGGCGGAATCGCATTAGGTTTAGATCGTCTTGTTATGTTACTTGCAGGCCGTACGAATCTTCGTGATACAATTGCATTCCCAAAAACAGCAAGCGCAAGCTGCTTATTAACAGAAGCTCCAAGCCCAGTTGCAGAAGCACAGCTTGAAGAGTTAAACTTAAAATTAAGCTTAAAAGAAGAGAAGTAAGAATAGGGTCTAGATGGTTATACTATAACCGTCTAGACTTTTTTTGAGAGGTTGTTTAAAAAGTCCGGTTTAGATAACTGTCGCATCTCATCGTTGCTTCGCCAGTCCGGTGCTCGAGTAGTATTTTTCTACACTGCGCTCCTCCTGGCTTCAGCGCCTCGATCTGCTCGGTTCTCTAAATCCTCCTTTTTAAACGTGTATTGAAAGGAAGTTTAAAAAGTCCGGTTCAGATAACTGTCGCATCTCATCGTTGCTTCGCCAGTCCGGTGCTCGAGTAGTATTTCTACACTGCGCTCCTCCTGGCTTCAGCGCCTCGATCTGCTCGGTTCTCTAAATCCTCCTTTTTAAACGTGTATTTAGGAAGAAATGAAATTCTGGTCTATGTTTTCATTTTCGAAATATGTATTTTTAGGAATTCTATAACTTTTTCTATACAAATAGTCGGAAAAACGCTAGAATACATGGTAGACCATTTTTGTAATAGGAGTGTAGAGCTGAATGTTACATCAATTTTCACGTAATGAATTAGCCTTCGGTAAAGAAGGACTTGAAATATTAAAAAATAGTACAGTCGGTATTTTAGGAATTGGCGGCGTAGGCTCTTTTGCAGCTGAAGCGTTAGCACGTTCTGGCGTTGGACGTCTTGTATTAGTTGATAAAGACGTTGTAGATATTACAAACGTAAACCGTCAAATTCACGCTTTAGTATCTACTGTAGGACGTTCAAAAGTAGAATTAATGAAAGAGCGTATTGCAGACATTAACCCAGAGTGTGAAGTAATTGGACTTGAAATGTTTTATACAGATGAAACATATGAAGAGTTCTTTAAGCACGGTTTGGATTTCGTAGTGGATGCATCTGATACGATTACGTTCAAAATTCATTTAATTAAACAATGTTTACGTCGTAAAATTAAAATTATCTCCAGTATGGGTGCAGCAAATAAAATGGACCCAACTCGTTTCCGTATTGCGGACATCTCTAAAACACATACAGATCCAATTGCGAAAGTCATTCGTACGAAGCTTCGTAAAGAGGGTATTAAAAAAGGTGTAAAAGTTGTCTTCTCTGACGAAAACCCAATCGTAATTCGTGAAGAGGTACGTAAAGAAATTGTACCAGACGAAAATGCAAAAATTCGTAAGGCGAAATTACCGCCTTCATCAAATGCATTCGTACCATCTGTGGCAGGCTTAATTATGGCAAGTCACGTTGTACGTGAACGTATTAAAAATGTAGAAGTGAAACGTGTAGGGCAAGAATAAAAAAAAGCATATATCCATTTTAAAATGTACCCTATAGAATAGACACTTGAAAAAAGTCTATTCTATAGGGTATTTCTTGTATAATAAAAGGAAAATTGAGATCGGAGAATGTTGAAAATGACAAAAAAACTATTTACAGAAAGAGAAATTCAAATTCTATCAAATAACCTATACGTAAAATCTGTAAGTCAGAAAGGTATCACTTATACAGAGGAATTTAAGCATATTTTTATTGAGGAAAATGAGAAAGGAAAGCTACCTCGAAATATTTTTGAAGAATGTGGTTTTGATATAGATATGATTGGAATGAAACGAGTTATGTCATCGGGAAGTAGATGGCGTGCTGCTTATAGAAAAAATGGTGTATTGGGTT